>CAZJNA010000049.1:0-22672 GCA_964547325.1 uncultured Opitutaceae bacterium
CAATTCATTGAAGATTCAAGCGACGGTGGCGCGCAGCAATTATATGACCATCCTCGAGCGCCTCTCGGAGGCGCAACACGGGAAGGCCGGAATCGACGGAGCCGAGCCTCCTAAGTAGGGATTATCTTCAACGATCTTGTCACCTTTCCGGCTTGGTTTGGTACTTATACCTGAAAAGATCCGCCTTCTACCCAACTATAACCTCCAGAAAGAAAATGAGAATCTCCTCCCTCGCTCTTGCCCTGCTCCTCACCGCGACGATGGCGGTGGCTGCCGATCCCGCCGCTCCGGCCACTTCCTCCAAGCCCGAATTGCGGGGCGTGATGGATTTGGGAAGCGGAAAGCAGTTCCTTCTGGCGTCGGCTGGCGGGGCGACAAGCTCATGGGAAAAGCTCGGCGACACGTTTGGCGACTGGAAGGTCGCCGATTATCGCGAGAAGGACCGCACGCTTGTCCTAAGCCAGGGTGACGGCACCGTTCTCGAGCTTGCGTTGGCCGCAAGCCCGGCAGGAGTGGCGGACGTCAAGGCGACCCTGGCGGACGCCGAAAATGTTCTCAGGAAGATGAATTTCGACAAATTGATCGGGAAAATGATCGAGCAGCAAAAACTGGGCATGGCGGCCATGACCCAAAGGATGGCCGCGGGCGGAAACATGAAGGGCGTCGACCCCCAGGCTTTCGCCGACTACCAGAAGAAGGTGATGGATCTTGTGATGTCGGCCTTGGATCCAAAGCAGATGGAGGCAGATGCCGCTTCCATCTATAGCAACGTGTTTACGAAGGAGCAGCTCGACGGCTTGGCTGATTTTTATGATTCGTCCGCAGGCCAGGCGTACATCGACAAGCAGCCGGAAATTCAGGCGCAAATGCAGCAGGCCATTATGCCGCGGATGATGGCGTTGATGCCGCAGATGCAGGCGATGGCGAAAGACTTTGCCACGCAACAGCGGGCAGCGGCCGCTGCCAAAGCAGGAGCCCCTGCGGCAGCTCCGGCCGGCCCGTGATCGTTTTTTCTCTCCGCTGGCCGGGTTCTACCAAACTACGGTAAGGCCCAGATCGGACGCCGCTCGCGCGATGCCTTGATCCGCGGTGACCAGCGGTGCGGCATGAAGAAGGGCGGTGGCGACGATTTGACGATCACTGGGATCTCGGTGGGCCCACCGAAGGGTCGCGGCCAACCAGGCAATTTCGGGTGAAACGGGTACGATTTGCGCACGCGAAGCAAGGGTTCGCAGCCAAAGCAGGGGATTGCCCTGGACCGCCAGCCGCCCGAGAGCGATGAGCCGGGCGGCTTCAGTGAGCGATACGTCCGCGACGAGCGCTTCGCGGCGGGCAACCGTGGCCACGGCGGCGGCGGCACGATCAGACAGACGCGAGTCGCCCGTCACCGCCCAGATCAGGGCGTGTGTGTCGAAAACGCAGATCACGAAATCAGCTTGTCGGACCAGTCTTCGGGGGGAAATACGGGTTCGCTCGGATCGTAATCCGGAGCCAGCAGGGCCGATCCTTTCATGGACCCGAGCAAGCCTCCAGGCCGGTGGCGGGCGATGCCTTCTTCAATGAAAGTTCGTGCTGCGACGGAGGGCTTTTTGCCGAGGAGCTTTGCAGCCTTCTGCAGCTCCTTTTTGAGTGCCGGTGGCATCTTTATGGTGAGTGGAATTGTCCCGGGCACGGGATTACTTTGGTATTACTCATGGCAGTTGGTCAAGATTGGGCGATTCGTATAGTATAACAACCGCTGCCACGGCCATTTGCTGGCCTGGGGCATCTCCTGTCACCTTTTGGGCTCGGTGGGCCACTTGTATGGCATATGATGCCCTCACACGCCATGACCCCTGCGGTCTGCAACGACTCCGAATTGGTGGCCCAGAGCCTTGCGGGCAGCCGCGAGGCTTTCTCCCAGATTGTTGGGCGATATCAGTCATTGGTCTGTTCGCTCGCTTACAGCGCGACGGGCGACCTCGGCCGCAGCGAGGATCTTGCGCAGGAGACGTTTCTGACCGCCTGGAAGCAGCTCGGGGGCTTGAGCGAGCCGGGAAAGCTGCGCGCCTGGCTCTGCGGGATCGCCCGGAATCTGACCAATAACGCGCTGCGCCGGCAGGGACGCGAGCCCACGCACGAGGCTGAAACGCTCGATGTGGCCGGGGAGTCGCCCGCCTTGGAACCGTTGCCGTCCGATCAGGCCGTCAGCCGGGAGGAGGCTGCCATCCTCTGGCGATCGCTCGAGCGCATCCCCGAGACCTATCGGGAGCCGCTCATCCTCTTCTATCGCGAGCACCAATCGATTGAGAACGTGGCGATCGCGCTGGATCTGACCGAGGACGCGGTGCGGCAACGGCTCTCTCGGGGCCGGAAACTTCTCGAGGATCATTTGGCGATCTTGGTCGAGGGCACGCTTGCCCGTTCGGGTCCCGGCACGGCCTTCACCCTGCAGGTGATGTCGGCGCTGCCGATCCTGGCCACGTCAGCGGGGATTTCTGCCGCCTCGTCGATGTCGAAAGGAGGAATCGCGGCGAAGGCCGGGTGGCTGGCCCTATTCGGTGTCGCATTCGGCCCCGTGGCGGGAGTCCTGAGCGGCTACCTCGGCTACAAGATCGCAATGGACAGCGCCCGCTCGGAAAAAGAGCGGACCTTCATCAAGGCATATTCGATCCGGGTCTGGATATGCATCGCGCTGGGATTGGCCCTGCCGATCGCAATCGCGTACTGGGGACCACCTCTTCTTGTCTGCCGTCCGAGGCTTTTGGCTTGGACGATCGTCGGAGCGGCGGCCTGTTTCCTCCTGGGCTTTGTCCTCGTCTCATCCTGGCTGAAGCGCCAGCGGGAAAGGGCTGTCATCGACGCCCGTGGGACGGGGTCGGTCGCGAACGCCGCTGCCGATGAACCGACATTCGAATATCGGAGCCCGTGGACGCTGCTCGGTCTGCCGCTTGTGCATGCTCGTTTCAGCAGAACGACAGCGGCCGCCGGCCGGCCGGTTTGTGCCTGGATCGCGTTCGGCGAAAGGGCCTATGGCCTGATCTTTGCGTTCGGATTTTTCTCCGTTGCCCCGCTCAGCTTCGGCACGCTGTCGTTCGGGATAATATCTATGGGCGCTTGCGCGACTGGAATCATTTCCATGGCCGGCCTTGCCATCGGATACCGGGCGGTGGGCGGCATCGCGATCGGCTGGCATGCGTCGGGCTCGCTCGCCCTCGGCTGGCGGGCGGCGTTGGGCGTCTTGGCGGTCGCGCACGATTTTGCCGACGGACAAATGGGCGCCTACGCTGCGCACGTCGGCGACCACGCGGCACGCAATTATATGCGGGCTGACTTTGCCTTCCTTAACACGCAGCTCCGATGCATGGAATTGTTCTTTGCCGTGTGGATTGTCCTCGGGGCGATATTCTGGAGGCGGATTGTCCGCGTCCGTCAAAAGAAGGCTGCCGCTGCCGCCGTAGTGCGGTAGCGCAGCGACAATTCCGGAAGATCGCGCATCTGGCATTGTCTCCCACGCGTAGGGTATTAGTATGCCCTCACGCATGCTAATCCGGACGCCAAAGGACTGGGAGATCCGCGAATCGGAGGTGACGCCCGAGAGCGTCTACCGGATGCGCAACCGGCGCGACTTCCTGAAGCATCTGGGACTCGGAGCCGCTGGCGCTCTTTTCCTCCGTTCCCGGGCGCTGGGGGCGGTCGGCGGCTTTCCCGCGGCGGCCAATCCCGACTTTCCCTCCGACGGGCTGAAAGTCACTCCCTACCAGCTCATCACGAGCTACAATAATTTCTACGAATTCGGGACCGACAAGGGCGACCCGGTCGTGAACGCAAACCAGGGTTGGAAGCCCGAGCCCTGGACCGTCGAAATCGGGGGCCTGGCCCGCAATTCGGGAAAATGGGACGTGGAGGACCTGCTTAAGAAGATGGGCGGGACGGAAGAGCGGGTCTACCGGCATCGCTGCGTCGAGGCCTGGTCCATGGTCGTCCCCTGGGACGGTTTTTCCCTGCGCAAGCTCGTCGAATTCGCGGATCCGAAGCCGGAGGCGAAGTACGTGAGGATGACCTCCTGGATGGACGACCAGCCGCGCGTTCCCGGCCAGCAGGACGACATGCTGGGCGGCCGCTACATCGAGGGCCTTCGGATGGACGAGGCCCGCAACGAACTGGCGTTCATCGCGACCGGCATCTACGGAAAGCCGATTCCGAACCAGAACGGGGCGCCTCTCCGCCTCGTGACCCCCTGGAAATACGGCTTCAAGGGGATCAAGTGCATCGGACGGATCGATTTTGTCACGCACGAGCCCGTCAACACCTGGCAGCGGCTCGCGGACAGCGAATATGGCTTTTACGCCAACGTAAACCCGCAGGTGGACCATCCGCGCTGGTCGCAGGCGAGCGAGCGGGTCATCGGCGGCGGACTCTTCAACGGACGCCAGGCCACCCTGATGTTCAACGGCTACGAAAAGCAGGTCGCCTCGATGTATCAGGGCATGGACCTCGCCAAGTATTTTTGAGTCCGGCCGCGCGAAACCCGACAGCCGGCGACCCGGGATGGCTGGAGAGGCTGTTCCGGTCCAAGGCTTTCGTCTGGATCCTGATCGTCCTGCCGGGACTCTACCCGGCCTGGCCGATCTTTCGCCAGAATCCGACGGTTCTCGCCGATCCGCTGAAGTACCTCCTGCACCACTTCGGATTTGTCGCCTGCATCCTTTTGGCCGCAGTGCTGTCCCTCACACCGCTGCGGGTCGTATTCCCCCGCTGGAGGCCCGCCCTTGCCCTCAACCGCCACCGGCGTCTCGTGGGGGTTAGCGCTTTCTTCTATGCCTTGATTCACTTGGGGTTCCAGATCCTGCACGAGGGAGGCTGGCCGACCTTCTTCAAGGACATCAGGAAGCCCTTCCTCTTTGTCGGCATGCTCACCTTCCTCATTCTGCTCGTCCTGGCCGCCACGAGCTTCAATTTCATGGTCCGATGGATGGGCGGGCGGCGTTGGAAGAACGTGCATAGGCTCGCCTACGTCGCCGCTCCTCTTGCGGCCTTCCACCAGGCGCTGGCCCGGAAGCTCTTTCCCGTCCAGGTCCTGTGGATCTTCGTTCCGCTGGCTCTCTTGGAAATCGCCCGGATTGCGCGCCAGCGGGCGGGCCGGCCTGCTTCTTCCGGCCCGGCGCCAAGTCGGAGTTGAACGTTTCCGGCGTCTGGTCCGTAATTGGGGGCGATGGATTCCGCCCAAGCCCAGCAGCGCATCGCCGATTTCCGGGCGCAGGTGATCCGCCACGACGAACTCTATTACCGGCGCGCGAAGCCCGGGATATCAGACTCGGAGTATGACCGCCTGAAAAGGAAGCTCGCCGACTTGGAGGCGCAGTTTCCGGAGGCCGCGCGCGCGGCCGGTGCCGCCTCTCCCACCGCAGCCGTGGGCGATGACCGCGCCGAGGGCTTCCAGACCTATCGGCACCGGCTGGCCATGCAGAGCCTCGAAAACACCTATTCCGAGGCCGAGCTGCGGGAATTCCATGCGCGGCTCGTCAGGCTGCTCGGCCGGGAGGATCTCGCCTACGACATCGAGCCCAAGATCGACGGCCTGGCGGTCAGCCTCACCTACGAGAAGGGGCGCTTCATCCGCGCCGCGACGCGCGGCAACGGCGTCGAGGGCGACGACGTGACCGCGAACGCATTGACGATCCAAGGCCTGCCCCGCGCGCTCAGCCATTCGAGGGCGGCGCCGGTTCCCGAGTTGGTCGAGATTCGCGGTGAGGTCTACATGACACTCGCCGAATTTCGCCGGATAAACGAGGACAGGGAGGAATCCGGCCTCGAGCCCTTCTCCAATCCAAGAAACCTCGCCGCCGGAACTCTGAAGCTCCTCGACCCGGCGGACGTCGCCGCCCGCCGCCTGGAAATCGTCCTCTATGGGGTCGGCGCGTGCGAGCCCGCCGCCGCCGCCGGGGATACGCAGGGCGGGTACCTCGCGCGCTTGCGCGCCTGGGGCCTGCCCACCGTCGAGAAGTCCTGGACTGCGCGGGGAATCGACGAGGCATGGTCGGCCGTCAAGGAACTCGACCGGCTGCGCGACGGCTTTTCCTACGGGACCGACGGCGCCGTCGTTAAGCTCGATTCATTTGCCCTTCAACATGAGGCGGGAAGCACGAGCAAGGCCCCGCGCTGGGCGATGGCGTACAAGTTTGCCGCGGAGAAGGCCGAGACGAAGCTGCTTGCGATAACCGTCCAAGTCGGTCGGACGGGCGTCCTGACGCCTGTGGCCGAGCTGGAGCCCGTATTTCTGGCAGGAAGCACGGTCGCGCGGGCGACCCTGCACAACCGCGACGAGATCGCCCGCAAGGACATCCGCGTCGGGGACACGGTCACGATCGAAAAGGCGGGCGAGGTGATACCCGCGGTCGTCGCCGTCAACCTCGCCCGTCGGCCTCCGGAATGCGCGCCCTATGTCTTTCCGACGGCCTGTCCGGCCTGCGGCACGCGCGTCGTGCATCTCGATGGCGAGGTTGCTCTTCGCTGCCCGAATTACGGCTGTCCCGTGCAGGTCCGCCGCCGCGTCCGACATTTTGCCTCGAAGGCCTGCGTCGATATCGACGGCCTCGGCGAGGCGATGGTGGATGCGCTCGTCGGCAAGGGATGGGCCAGGAGCGCGGCCGATATCTACAAGCTGCGCCGCGCCGACCTTCTCACCCTCGGCAAGGATGTCGAAAAATCCACCGACAATCTTCTCGCCGCGATCGAGCGAAGCAAGGGGGCCGAACTCTGGCGCTTCATCCATGGGCTCGGCATTCCGCACGTCGGCGCTGCGGTCGCCAAGGATCTCGCCATTCGGTTTCAGAGCCTGGAGGCGCTTGCCGCCGCCCGGCTGGAGGATTTTATCGGAGAAAAGAAGGCCAGCCTGATAGCGGGCATCGGCGAGACGATGGCCGAGGCGATCGTGACGCATTTCAACCAGCCGCGGAATCGCACGCTCATTGCGGAGTTGGTCGAACTCGGGGTGAAGCCGCTCCCTCCGGCGAGCAAGCCCGTGGCGGCGGGGGGCGTGTTCGCCGGGAAGACCTTTGTCCTCACGGGCACCCTGCCAAAATTGACCCGGGAGGAAGCGACGGATCGGATCGAGGCCGCCGGAGGGAAGGTGAGCGGCAGCGTTAGCAAGAAGACGAGCTACGTCCTCGCGGGCGCCGACCCGGGCTCGAAACTCGAAAAGGCCCGGTCGATCGGGGTCGCCGTCATCGACGAGACGGAGTTCCTGAGGATTCTCGCCTCGGGCGGATGAGCCGCGGGAAGCGGATCGGACGCAAAACATTTCTCCCGCGCGCGCGTCAAACAGACACTCCATGAACCCCAAGAAGATCCTTATCCTCATAGCCTCGCTTGCCGCCGGTCATGCGTCCGCCGTCGCGGCGATGACGCTGGCGAGCCCGTTCACCGATCACATGGTCCTCCAGCGGGGCGAGCCCGTCCCCGTCTGGGGAAAATGCTCGAATGCCGGCGATCAGGTGACGGTCCGCTTCAACGGCCAGACCGTCACCGCGGCCGCCGATTCCGACGGGCGCTGGATGACCCGCCTCGCGCCGATGGAGGCGGGCGGTCCCTTCCAATTGATCGTGGAGGACGGCCCGGACAAGCTGGTGCTGACGGATGTGCTTATCGGCGAGGTCTGGCTGGCCTCGGGCCAGTCCAACATGGATTTCACGGTGGCGAAGACGCCCAAGTATTATTTCGCAGGCGCAAACAACGAGGCGGCCGAGGTCGCCGCGGCGAATTATCCCAGGATTCGGATGTTCACGGGAGATTGGGCCCGCACCTACGATCCGCAGGACGCTGTCGGCGGCTCGTGGAAAGTCTGCACGCCGGAGACCGTCCGCGAATTCTCCGCTATCGGATACTTCTTTGCGCGAGACCTGCAGAAAGAGCTGAATGTCCCGGTCGGCATAGTAACGCTGACCTACGGGGCCAGCACGGCCCAGGCCTGGATCCGCCGCGAGGCGATTGCGGCCGATCCGCGGCTGAAACCGGCGCTCGATGCCTTCGACTCCGCGGTGAAGGCCTACGTGCCCGCTTCGGCGGAAGAGATCGCGCAATGGCGGGCGGCGGCCGACAAGGCCCGTGCGGCAGGCCAGCGCCCACCGCGGCGCCCCCATTCCCATCCGGTCGCCGACCAGCATAATCCGACGGTCCTCTTTAACGGCATGATCGCACCGGTCGTGCCCTACGCCGTCCGGGGGATCCTGTGGTATCAGGGCGAGTCGATCACCGGTTCCCACGATCTCTTTCCCGTCTGGAACGAGACGCTCATCAAGGACTGGCGCAAGCTGTGGGGAAGCGAGCTGCCGTTCTATTTCTGCCAGCTTGCGGCCCAGGATGCATCGAGCAACAGCCCGGAGATCCGCGAATTGCAGGCCGAGGCGCTCGCGTTGCCGGCTACGGCGATGGCCGTCACCGTCGACATCGGCGACCGGCACAACGTGCACCCGAAGGACAAGCAGGACGTCGGCGACCGTCTTGTCCGGATTGCCCTGGCGAATGTTTATGGACGGTCGTCTGAGTACTCTGGCCCGTGGTATGACACCATGTCGGTCGAGGGCGGCGCCCTCCGCCTTCGGTTTTCGCACCTTGGCGGCGCCCTGGTCGCCCGGGGCGGGCCGCTGAAGACCTTCGAGGTGGCCGGCTCCGACGGGAAGTATTTTCCAGCCGAGGCGAGGATCGATGGCGACACGGTCGTTGTGAGCGCCGCCGCGGTGCCCCTCCCTGCGGTGGCGCGGTATGCCTGGTCGGCCTTTCCTGATGGCTGTAATTTCTACAATGCGGCCGGCCTGCCCGCCGCGCCCTTCAGGACGGACAAGAAGATGCCCTGATGCGCCCTTCGGGGGCCGGGTGTACAGTTGCTGGCGGCTGCCTGGATATTAGGGCTCCTTGCCGAGACCTTGGGACGGAATCGCTGTCCATGAAATGTCCGGGCTAGCCCTGATCCCAAGCCATGCCGAAAAATGACGATTCCGGGCAAATCTCGAGATTTGTCACCTTAGCCTCCTGCTTCCTTGTGATTGCGATGCTCCGCTTCGCCAAGGATATCCTGATTCCAATCGCGCTTGCCGCCCTGCTGGCATTCCTGCTTTCGCCGGTTGTCGTCCGCCTGACGCGCAGGGGCATTCACAGGACACTGTCCGTAGTCATCGCGTCGATCCTCGCCTTCGGCGTCTTTGCCGGAGTCGGCTGGATCGTGGCGAGCCAGACGCTCAATGTCGTTCAGCAACTTCCGCTCTACGTGCAGAACATTGAGGGGAAGATCGCCAAGTTGAGCCGGACCGGAACGCCGACGGCCCTGTCGCAGGCGGCGGGGATGGTGGAAAAAATCGAGAAGGACTTCAAAACGTCCACGGCCGACAAGCCCGGTTCCGCCCCGATCCCCGTCGAGGTCGAGCAGGCCGGCAGTTCCGTGTTCGAGATGAGTCGTTTGATACTCTTATCGCTGCTTGGACCGCTTGGCACGGCTGGAATCGTGGTCGTTTTCACCGTGGCGATGCTCCTCCAGTGGGAAGACCTGCGGGCGCGCTTGATCAAGATGACCAACACGGGAGGGCTCCACATAGGGAGCGAAGCTCTGGACGATGCGGCGCACCGGGTTCTGGCCTATCTTTCGATGCAACTCGTGGTGAACGCCAGCTATGGGATCCCCGTCGGCCTGGGCCTTTACTTTATCGGCATCCCGAACGCATTGCTCTGGGGACTGCTCTCCATCCTGCTTCGCTTCATCCCCTACATCGGCATCTGGATAGCCGCGGCGTTTCCCATCGGACTCGCGGTCGCTGTCGATCCGGGTTGGACAAGGCTGGTCTGGACCCTTGGCCTGTTCGCGGTTTTTGAGGCGGTCACCGCCAATGTCATAGAGGTGTGGGTGTACGGGCTGCGGACGGGTGTCTCCAGCCTCGGCCTGATGGTCGCCGCCGTTTTTTGGACTTGGCTCTGGGGTCCGGCCGGATTGCTGCTCTCAGTGCCTTTGACCGTGTGCTTGATGGTCCTCGGCAAGGAGATTCCGAGGCTGAAGATCTTCAGCATGCTTCTGAGCTCCGAACCTTCGCGAACATTTTCCGGCAAATGAAGAGGCGGCGCGGTGGCGTGCCGTCACTCAAAATCCCGACGACTTGAGCAAGGCGTCATGGGCGGCATCGAATCGGGCAACGGAGAGGGTCTTGTCTCGCAGGTGTCCGGCGAAGTATTCCCAGGAGGCGGCTTCGTCCAGCAGCCTGTCCCCGGCGAGGACGTGGCTGAAAACCTTGTTTTTCGCGTGCAGGGATCCGAAGAGCCGCAGCGACACCACATCGCGGGTCCTGGGATCCGGATAAAAATTGAATTTTACACGGTGATGATCGTATCCCTGGCGGTGGAGCGCAGCCACGGTGATCACGCCGGCGCGCAGCATGAGGTCGTAGAGGCGCTCGTTGGCCACGGCGCCATCCAGCCGGCACCACGCGTGATAGCCCCTGCCGCTGGCCACGATCAGCGGTTCGCAGCCCGCGCCGACGAGCGTTTCCCGCAGCACCCGGACGGCGGATTCCATCACCGGAATCGTCGCGCTGCCGGCGCCCTGCTGGTTGTTGTCGAGGTTGAAGCAAAAGGTCTCGTTCGCCCGATCGCCGAAGTAGAGGCAGACATTGCAGGCCTTTTCAACATGGGAGAGCAGGAATTCGTCCATCCTGGTCTCGGGAACCTGCGCCAGCTTGTACTTGTGCAGCAGGCCGGAAAGCGTCAGCTCGCCGTATTCCAGGACGACCCCGCCGGATAGCAGTCCTTCCAGAAAGGCGAAGCCATGCTCCTGCGTCTCCAGCTTCACCCGGTCCTTGGGCAGGCCGCGGTAAAACTCCTTCAGAAGGGCTACCCTTGGATCCATGGCATGATCTCGTCGAAGGTTGAGAACGGCCTGGCCGCTCCGGGTGCAGCCGGCTCGCCCGCGGGCCGGCCGGTTGCCGGGTAGTATACGTTCACTCCGTAGCGCGATCCGTGGACGATGTTGAACTCGTGATCGTCGACCAGGTGCTCAATTCCCCAGACTTTGCAGAAGACTATCTTGTTTCCGGCCATGAACAGGTGATCGAAGGGGATGGCGTTGTCCCGCAGCCATGATCTCGTGCAGTCCTGCGCGCGCCGCAGATCGCGCTGCGTGCAGATGACGATGCGCCACCCCGCTTGCCGCAGCCGCCGCAGGAAGTCGGCGCCGTCCGCGCGGGCCCTGGCCCGCTCGTAACACTGCTGGTGGATCTTATACCGGAAAAAGGAGTATTCCGTGCTCAGGAGGCCATCGACCGAGGGCAGCCCCGCGCGCACCTTCGCGAGATAGTCCTGGAACACGTCCTCCGAAAGCGCGTGTGTCTCATCGCGCGCAAAGTCCGTACTCCGCAGCGTCGCCGTGAAATCGTTCAGCGTATCGTCCAGATCAATGGCGATGGTCTTCATCCATGGAATCGGGGCGCACAACCCCGATAGAAATCCCCTTCATCTCCGGGGGCAAGTCCGGTGCCACGGCCTATTGCTGGCCAATCCACTCGCGAATGGGCCATGTATGGGGTAAGGTGTTTACGCGCGGAACAAGGTTCGGTCTCATTCGGTCGCAATTCGTGCAGCCCTCCCGTCGCAACCCATCCCTCAAAACATCCATGAGCAAGAAGGTGATCATTGCCGGGGGAGGCATCGGCGGCTTGGCCGCCGCTCTTGCCCTGCATCGCGCGGGCATCGATGTCACCGTATATGAGCGGGCCCCGGAATTCACCGAGGTGGGCGCCGGCATCAGCCTCTGGCCCAACGCAACCCGTGTCCTTCAGTCGCTGGGCATGCTCGCCGAGGTCCTGTCGCGCGGCGCCGTGTTCACCCGGTTCGATCTGAAGCGTTCCGACGGCAAGTTGATTTCGGGCATCCCAATGACCGGATTGTCCACGCCGTCCCTGTGCCTGCACCGCGCCGACTTGCACGCGGCGCTCCGCGGCGCCCTGCCTCCGGCCTGCCTCGTGGCCGGTCAGACCCTGAACTCCTTTTCCCGGGATGCCTCGGGTGTCGTCGCCCGGTTTGCGAGCGGGCTCGAGGCGAGGGCGGACGGCCTGATCGGAGCCGACGGCATCAACTCGGCGGTCCGCTCGCAGCTTCACGGCGCCGCCGACCCCGTCTACCGTGGCTACCGAATCTGGCGCGGAATAGCCCGGGACGTCGGGGGAACGGACCGGGGGCACATTACGGAGACCTGGGGATCGGGATATCGGTTCGGCATCATGCCGATCGGTCAGCACAGGATTTGCTGGTATGCCACCCGCAACGCCGAGTCGTCGGAGCCGGACGTTCCCGGAGGACGAAAAGGCGAGGTCCTCGGGCTCTTCAAAAACTGGCACCATCCGATCCCTGCGCTCATCGAGGCGACTCCTCCGGGCGATATCATCAAGACGGACGCCTGCGATCGCCAGGCGCTCCGGAAATGGGGGGAGGGATGCGTTACCCTGCTCGGCGACGCCGCGCATACCATGACTCCCAATGTCGGCCAGGGCGCCTGCATGGCCATCGAGGACGCCGCCTGTCTCGCAAAGATGCTGACGGGCGCGTCCGATATGGGCGCGGCGTTCCGCGCCTACGAGGCGATCCGGCAACGCCGGACCGCGTTCGTCGCCCGCCAGGCGAGGCGCATCGGGATGATCGGACAATGGGAGAGCCCCTGGGTCGTGCCGGGACGCAACTTTGTGG
Source organism: uncultured Opitutaceae bacterium (assembly GCA_964547325.1). GTDB lineage: Bacteria > Verrucomicrobiota > Verrucomicrobiia > Opitutales > Opitutaceae > Palsa-1447. Next base: position 12,700 of record CAZJNA010000049.1, read on the forward strand.
CGCGCCTGGTTCTCCTGCTTTCGCCCGGAGCCCGACACAACCCGGTTTACGCCTACGAGGCGTAGTCCGAATTTGCCGGCAGTTTTTTTGGCGATGCCGCCCGCCTTCGAGCCATCGGTAGATGCGCCTTCCTGGCGGGCGTTGGCGCGGCTTGCATTCTCCGGCGACGGCCACGACGGCCCTCCCTCACGCCACTTTGACGGGCGACGATTTCACAATGAGAACGCGGAGGACCGCGGCAGTTTTTTGAGCTTCATCCGCTGGCGCATGAGCCGCCGTCTTGGACGTCCTCCTCCACCTGAACCGGCGGAAGAAGCAGGTATCGCCTTCGGCGCGACCCCGCCGAGACGCATCGATGGGAACGCCTTGCGCACGACATGGATCAACCATTCGACGGTGCTCATTCAGACAGCCGGGATCAATATCCTGACCGATCCGATCTGGTCGGATACCGCGGGGCCGACGCGATTCGCGGGCGTGAAACGAATCCGTCCACCGGGCATTCGCTTCGGCGACCTGCCTCCGATCGATGTGGTCCTGGTGAGCCACAACCACTATGACCACATGGATCTGCCGAGCCTTCGCGCCCTGGCCCGCCGCCATTCCCCGCGATTCATCACCGGTCTCGGCAATGCCGCTTTCCTAAGAAGCGAGGGCATCGCCTCCGTCGAGGAGCTCGATTGGTGGCAGGAACTGGACCTCGGCGCCGGCCGGCGGCTGGCGTGCGTGCCGGCCCGCCATTTCTCATCCCGCGGATTTCGCGATCGGGACAGGACGCTGTGGTGCGGTTTCACGATCCTGGCACCCGGGGGCCCGATCTACTTTGCCGCCGACACGGGGTACGGCACGCACTTCGAGGAGATTCTTCACCGCTTCGGCAACCCGCGGCTGGCGCTCCTCCCGATCGGGGCTTACCTGCCGCGATGGTTCATGCAGGAGGTGCACCTGTCGCCGGACGAGGCCGTGCGCGCGCACAAGATAATCGGCCCGCGGACGAGCGTCGCGATTCATTTTGGCACCTTTCCCCTCGCAGACGACTCGCCGGGCCAGGCTGCAAGGGAGCTGAAAACCGCGCTGGCGTGCGAGGGCCTGCCCGCTGAAGACTTCCGCATCCCCGGCTTCGGTGAGGGCTTGGATCTGCCGTGACCGCCGGAAAAATCGAAAAAGAGAATACGGCCCTTACTTTTTTGCGTCGGAAATCAAGTCGCGCAGGACGCTTCGGCATAGGTTCACAAACACCGATTCAGCGAAGGTCAATTTTCGCCGGCGGACGTGAAGGACGCCCCAGCGCCGGCGCACCCGGTGGCGCCCGAGGGGCAGGGCGGTAAGATATCCCTGCTGCAGTTCGGCCGACGCGATCCAGCGGGGAAGGATTCCAATGCCCAGATCGAGGCGGATGAACTGCTTAATCGCCTCATCGTTTCCGATCTCGATGAAAGGATGGAACTGAATGCGCTCCCGGCCGAAATACGCCTTGATCGAGGCGTAGGTGTCGCTGAATCGATCGGGCAGAATCAGGTTCTGTCGGCTGATTTCGCTGTGGTTGATCCGCTTCTTCAGGGCCCAGGGATGCAGAGAATTCGTCAGGAACTGGAGATCGTCCTCGAAGAGAAAGATAAAATTCACCCGGGAATGCACGGAGGGCTCGGTGAAGACGGCGATGTCGATGCGGTCCTCGGCCAGATAGTCGAGCGCCTGGCTTTGATTGCACGGTTCGATCTTGATCGTGAACCCGGGAAAACTTTCCCGGAATTCCCTCAGGACGGGAGGGAGCAGGTACTGGCATGCCGTGGAGCTGGCCCCAATACGAAGCCGGCCCTTTTTCCAGTCCGAAGAGGCGTGGATCATGGCGCGGGCGGACGCCATCTGGTTGATGATCTCCTCCGCGCGGGGAAGGAAGGCGCGGCCCTCGTTGGAAATGGTGATCTTTCGCGAGGTGCGCTCGAAGAGCCGGCAGCCCAGGTCCGCCTCAAGAACCTTGAGGCAACGGCTGACACCCGACGGGGTCAGGGCCAGTTCCTGCGCGGCGCGGCTCATGTTCAGAACCCGCGCAAGGGCCAGGAAGACCCGCAGCTGCTGGCTGTCGATGGCGGTTTTCAAGGGAGAGGCCGTAATTAATTTTTGGCGACAAAGTCCGGCTTGGAGGAATTAATGAGGATTACTCAACAATAGCATACAAATTAAGCAAAGGATTACGAGCGGCGTTTCGGACCTGTGGCACATGCGATGCTTAAGTGGGGATCGTGCGCTTCGCCAACGTTCAATTCCAAAATAGGCGCGAGCACTCGTGCTTGCGAGTCGGGTTTGTGCCGACGATCGACTGCGCGGTCCTAATTGCCGCGCAGGAGCTCGGCCTCTTCGAGAAGCATGGAGTGTCGGTGAAGCTCTGCCGCGAGATTGGCTGGGCGACAATAAGGGAGAAGCTATTGCATGAGGAGCTGGATGCGGTGCATGCCCACACGAGCATGGCCTTTTCCATTCATTGCGGGATTGGCGTCGTGGCAAGGCCTTGTGTCACGGGCCTGGTGCTCAGCCTCAACGGCAGCGCGATCACCCTGTCGAAGGAGCTCTGGGACCGCGGGGTGCGCGATGCGGCGTCGCTCGGCCGCCTGATTCGCAAGGACAGGAGCAATCGGGTCTATACCTTCGGCGCCGTCCTCGATCTATCCTCGCAGAATTTCAATCTCCAGAAGTGGCTCAGATCGGGCGGTGTGGACGTGGCCCGCGATGTCCGCATTGCGGTAATCCCGTCGTCCCTGATCCACGAAAGCCTGCGCCAGGGCCATCTTGACGGCTATTGCGTCGCGGAGCCGTGGAACTCGGCGGTTGCGCTGGAGGGGGCCGGCTGGATCGCGGCGACAGCCGCCGAAATCGAACCCAAGCATCCGGAGAAGATCCTGCTGGTGCTTCAGGAATTTGCGGAGCAACGCGAGGAAGAGCACGTGCGCATGCTGGCCGCGCTGATCGAAGCGAGCATCTTCTGCGACGATCGGGAGTGCCGGCCCGAACTGGTGCGCATGCTTGCTCATTCGCAATACTTTGACGTCGATCCGAATATCCTGAGGAACGCCCTCATCGGCCCCCTTGAAACCGGCCATGGTCAGCGTTCGATCGACGACTTTATCATCTTTCATCGGGGCAATGCCAACGTGCCCGATCAGGACAAAGGCCGGTGGGCCTTCGAGATGATCCAGAGCCTGGAGGCGCCCGGAGTTCATCCTGGCTTCCGCCGCGATGTCATCGGGAAGGTATTCCGCGAGGATATCTATCATCAGGCGGCGCGGCTGCTGGAGAAAACAAAGCAAAGCGAAAAGCCCGCCCGGCCGGCCGGTCGGGCGGCCGCTCCGCTCAAGGCCCAATCTTTCCCGTCCGGCCTCCGGCTTCCCCGAGTGCGCCAGGTCGCGACGGCGCTCGCCCTATGAATTTCAACTGAGGAAGGGACCTCACGCAAAATTACCACACACATGCACACCATAATGAATAGTAACAGGAACCAAAAACTTAAGCGTTGCGCGCAGGTCGCGGCATTCGCTCTCATGCCGTTCGCCTTAGCAGGCGTGGCGCACGCGGCCGATACCTCGACTGCAGCCGTCGACACGACGGGCCTCGCGATCACCGACACCACGGTGACGGTCGGCCAGCTTCACTCCGCCACCGGCACAATGGCGATCAGTGAAACCGGCTCGATCGAGGCGGAGCGGCTGGCGATCGACCAGATCAACGCATCGGGCGGCATCCTTGGCCGCCAGATCAAGATCGTCTTCGAGGACGGCGCGAGCGACTGGCCGACCTTTGCGGAAAAGGCCAAGAAACTGCTGGAGAGCGACCATGTGGCCTCCGTGTTCGGATGCTGGACCTCGGCCTCGCGGAAGGCCGTGCTGCCGGTGTTCGAAAAGGACAACGGCCTGTTGTACTACCCGACATTTTACGAGGGCCTGGAGCAGTCGAAAAACGTCTATTACACCGGCCAGGAGGCGACGCAGCAGATCATCGCCGGCCTCAATTGGATCGCCAGCCAGAAGAAGGCCAAGACCTTCTATCTGATCGGCTCGGACTACATCTGGCCGCGCACGTCCAACAAGATCGCCCGCAAGCACATCGAGAACGTCCTGCACGGCAGGGTCGTGGGCGAGGAATATTACGCCCTGGGCACGACGGACTTCGGCTCGCTGATCAACAAGATCAAATTGAAAAAGCCCGATATCATCTACGCGATCATCGTCGGAGGCAGCAACGTGTCCTTCTACAAGCAGCTTAAGGCTGCGGGCATCACGAGCGACAAGTGGACGCTGCTGACCATCTCGGTGACCGAGGACGAGGCCCTGGGCATCGGAGGGGAAAATCTCGTCGGATTCTACTCGGCGATGAAGTATTTCCAAAGCCTCGACAACCCCAACAACAAGCAGTTTGTCGCCGCCTTCAAGGCCAAGTACGGGCAGAATTCGGTGATCGGCGACGTGACGCAGGCGGCCTACGAAGGTCCCTGGCTGTGGAAGATGGCGGTCGAAAAGGCCGGCAGCTTCGATGTGGACAAGGTCGTGGCGGCTTCGGGCGGGATCGAATTCAAGGGAGCGCCCGAGGGCTACGTGCGAATCCACGACGTGAATCACCACCTGTGGAGCAAGCTCCGCATCGGCCAGTGGAATGCCGACGGCCAGTGCACGGTCCTGTACGAATCCGATCTGATCGAGCCGAATCCTTTCCCGAAGGGTTATCAATGATCGTCTAGTTGGAATAGGGGCGCCCGGCGTGGAGATGCGCCGGGCGCCAAACCAGGGGGAACACGCGATCTAAACTTTAGCAGACCTAATCAATGTCCCAATACAGCGGATCAGAACTTTGGTCGATTTTTGTCATGCAGGGTTTCTCCGGCCTGAGCCTCTTCAGCGTCCTGCTGCTCATGGCGCTCGGCCTGGCGATCATTTTTGGGCAGATGGGCGTCGTCAATCTGGCGCACGGAGAATTCATGGCGCTTGGCGCCTACGTCGTCTACCTCTGCTCGGAGGTCGTGCACGCGCATTTTCCCGCGCTGGTGCCGTTCTATTTCATCATCGCCATCTTCCTCGCATTTTGCGCCGCGGGGTTGGTCGGGTTGTTCGTTGAATGGTCGATGATCCGATTTCTTTACCGCCGCCCCCTGGACACGCTGCTGGCCACCTGGGGATTGAGCCTGATCATGCAGCAGACGTTTCGCAGCGTTTTCGGCGCGCGCGAAGTCACGCCGCAGCCGCCGGAATGGCTGATGGGATCCTTCAAGCCGACGGATAGCATCGATATTCCGATCAATGGCGTGTTTGTCATGGCCCTCACGCTGTGCCTGACGGCCGGCGTCTGGCTGTTCATGTACCGCTCCCGCACCGGACTCCACATGCGTGCCACGGTGCAGAATCGCACGATGAGCGGTGCGGTCGGCATCAACACCAAGATGGTGGATCGCTTCACCTTTTGTCTGGGCTGCGGCATAGCGGGAGTCGCCGGCGCGGCGTTCACCACGATCGGCTCAACCGGGCCGGACAGCGGCTCGCGCTATATCGTGGACACGTTTCTCGTGGTGGTCTTTGGGGGCACCACCAGCCTGCTGGGAACGATTGCTTCGGCCTTTGGCATCGCCCAGGGCCAGTCTATCGCGGGATTTTTCCTCGAGGGGACCATGGGCAAGGTCGCCATTCTATCCGCAATCATCGTCGTCCTCATGATACGGCCCAAGGGACTCTTTGCCAGCAAGGTGCGTTCTTGAATTTTGCCAAATCACCGTGAAAACAATCTATAGCCGAGTTTTGGGAGGAAAATCCGGGCTGATCAATCTCGCCATCCTGGCGGCGCTGCTGCTTCTGGTTCTGCCGCTGTCCCTGGACATTTTCCGTCTTAATTTGGTCGGGAAATATCTGACCTTTGCCTTTGTCGCCATGGGCCTCGTCTTGCTGTGGGGAAAGGCGGGAGTGTTGAGCCTTGGCCAGGGCATCTTCTTCGGGCTGGGCGGGTATTGCATGGCCATGTTTCTCAAGCTCGAGGCCTCCGACCCGGTCAGCACGAAGATCCAGTCGACGCCGGGCATTCCCGATTTCATGGATTGGAATCAGCTCACCCATCTGCCGGCGTTTTGGATCCCCTTCCGGAGTCTCCCGTTCACCCTCTTCGCCGTCGTCGCGCTGCCCGCGCTGGTCGCGCTGGTGGTCGGATATGCCATGTTCAAACGGCGGGTGGGCGGCGTCTACTTTGCGGTCATAACACAGGCGCTGGCCCTGCTCCTTTCGCTGGGAATTGACGGCAATCAGGGCCTCACCGGCGGCCGCAACGGAATCACCGATTTACGGACTCTATTGGGCTGGGATATCCGCACGAAATCCGCGCAGTACATCCTGTATTTCATCACCTGCATTTTTCTCATGCTTCTCATCCTGGCCGGGCAATGGATGCTCTCCGGCAAGATGGGAAAACTACTCGATGCGATGCGCGAGCGCGAAGATCGGGTGCGATTTTCGGGCTATGACGTTTCCGCCATGAAAGTGTTCATCTTCTGCCTGGCGGCTGCGCTCAGCGGAATCGGGGGAGCGCTTTTCGTGCTGCAGGTTGGATTCATATCCCCCTCGCTGGTCGGCATCGTCCCCTCGATCGAGATGGTGATTTTCGTGGCGGTCGGGGGGCGCGGCTCGCTCTACGGAGCCATCTACGGCGCGCTCCTCGTCAACACCGCCAAGAGCCTCTTCTCCGAGAGCTTTCCGCAATTGTGGCTTTTTTTCATGGGAGGACTTTTTATCGCCGTGGTCATGCTTTTCCCGGACGGCCTCGCGGGTGTGTATGATCTCGGTAAAAGGAAGGCCGGTTCCCTGCTGGAGAAGTTCAGGGACCGCCCGCGCAGGCCGCCGGAAATCACGCCGCTGATCAGCTCGGTTTGCGAACAGGAGAAATCATGAGCAGCAACACCAGCTTTCAACTCGCGCTGGAGGATCTGACCGTGTCGTTCGATGGGTTCAAGGCGGTCGACGGGCTCAACCTCTACATCGAAAAGGACGAGCTGCGCGTGATCATCGGCCCGAATGGCGCGGGAAAGACCACGGTGCTCGATCTCATTTGCGGCAAGACCAAGCCCACCGAGGGCAGCGTGAAATTCAACAATCGCGAGCTGGTGGGGATGCCCGAGCACCAGATCGTGCGGGCGGGGGTGGGGCGGAAATTCCAGACGCCCTCGATTTACGAGAACCTCACGGTGTACGAGAACCTCGAGGTTTCTTTTCCGCGCGGCCGCGGGGTCTTTGGATGCCTGGCATTTACGAGCACCCCGGACGTGACGGAGCGCATCCGGAGCGTGGCGGACGAAATATATCTGAAGGAGCATCTCGAAGTCGAGGGCGCGGCGCTCAGCCATGGGCAGAAGCAATGGCTGGAGATCGGCATGCTCCTCATGCAGGAGCCCCAGCTCATCATGCTCGACGAGCCGGTGGCGGGCATGAGCCCCGCGGAGCGGGAAAAGACGGCGGAGCTTCTGGGCCGAATCTCCAAGGGCAGGTGCATCCTCATCGTCGAGCACGACATGGAATTTGTCTCCCGGATCGCGCACAAGGTCACGGTGTTGCACCTGGGAAAGATCATTGCCGAGGGCAGCATGGAGAAGATTCAAAACGACCCCAAGGTCATCGAGGTCTATCTCGGCCACTAAGACGCCCATTTATGCTAACCGTTTCGCAGCTTAACGTCGGTTATGGGCAGAGCCGGGTCGTTCAGGATGTGTCCTTCCAGCTCGGACAGGACGAGATCCTCGCCATCATGGGACGAAATGGCATGGGCAAGACGACCCTGCTCAAGTCGCTGATAGGGATCCTGCCGGTGCGCTCGGGCTCGATCAAGTTGAGCGACCAGGAGATCAGCGGGCTGGCTTCGTACGAGCGCGTCCGCAGCGGCATCGCCTATGTGCCCCAGGGACGAATGATCTTCCCGACGCTGACCGTGCACGAGAATATGATAAGCGGCGCGCGCGGAGACGTGGAGAAGTCCACCTTTGACGAGATCTACGCCCTCTTTCCTGTGCTGCACGAAATGCGCAAGCGCAAGGGCGGCAATCTGTCCGGCGGCCAGCAGCAGCAGCTCGCCATCGCCCGGGCGCTGATCACGAATCCCAAGGTACTGATCCTCGATGAGCCGACCGAGGGCATTCAACCCTCCATCATCAAGGACATCGCCCGGGCGCTTCGGGAAATCCGCCGGCTTCGTAAGATCTCCATCGTCGTGACCGAGCAGGTGGTCAGTTTCATGATGGACGTCTGTGACCGGGTCCTGGTTCTCGACCGCGGGCAATTCGTCCACGAGGCCGGCCGGGACTCCCTCGACGCGGATACCATCAAGAGGCTTCTTGCCGTCTGATTCCTTTCCTAAGCCACGAGCATCACAATCCAGGAGAAACTCAAACATGCCGAAGACACTGATCAAAGTAGACCTCAAGACGCCGCCCATCAAGCAAGAGGTGATTCACAACCGCTGGCATCCCGACATTCCCATGGTCGCGTGGGTAAAGCCCGGCGATGAATTCCGGGTGGAATGCGTCGACTGGACCGGAGGCCAGATCTTCAACGACAATAGCGCGAACGACGTTCGCGATGTGGATCTGACCAAGGTTCATTACCTGAGCGGGCCGATCGGCGTCGACGGGGCCGAGCCGGGCGATCTCCTGGTCGTGGATATCCTGGATATCGGATCGTTTCCCGGCTCGGAGTGGGGCTTTACCGGCATCTTCGACAAGAAGAACGGCGGAGGCTTCCTGACCGAGCACTATCCCGAGGCGCGCAAGGCTGTCTGGGATTTTCACGGTGTCTACACGTCGTCCCGGCACATCCCCAACGTGGAGTTTGCCGGCATCATGCACCCGGGATTGATCGGCTGCCTGCCGTCCAAGCAGCTGCTCGACACCTGGAACAAGCGCGAAGCCGAGCTGTTCAACACCGATCCGAATCGCGTGCCGCCGCTCGCCGCGTTGCCGTATTCGGACACGGCCCACATGGGCAAGCTCAAGGGCACCGCCGCGGCCGAGGCCGCGAAGGAGGGCGCCCGCACCGTGCCGCCGCGCGAACACGGCGGCAATTGCGACATCAAGAACCTCTCGCGGGGCTCCAAGGTCTATTTCCCGGTCTACGTAAAGGGGGGAGGCCTTTCGATGGGCGACATCCACTTCTCGCAAGGCGACGGCGAAATCACCTTTTGCGGCGCCATCGAAATGGCCGGCTGGATCGATCTGCGCGTGAGCCTGATCAAGAACGGCGTCGCAAAGTATGCGATCGTCAACCCCATCTTCCAGCCCAGTCCGGTCGAGCCGAGGTATTTGCGGCACCTGATCTTCGAGGGCATCTCCGTCGACGAGAAGGGCAAGCAGTATTATCTCGATCCCCATATCGCCTACCGTCGCGCCTGCCTCAACGCGATCGAGTACATGAAAAAATTCGGCTACACCGGCGAGCAGGCCTACGCGATCCTGGGCACCGCGCCCGTCGAAGGGCGGATCAGCGGCATCGTCGACATTCCCAACGCCTGCGCCACCCTCTATCTCCCGACGGAGATATTCTCCTTCAATATTCTTCCGACGGCCGAGGGTCCCACGCCTGGCGTCACGGGAACGGTCGACCTCGCCCGGACAACATAAATCATCGCGCGAAAGAGAAGAACTTATGGCGCTTTATGAATATGAGTGTCCGTCCTGCGGGGATTTCACCCAATGGCGGCCGATGAGCGAGTCGCGGCTTCCGGCCGATTGCCCGCAATGTCATGCCGCGGCGAAACGCGTCTTCAGCCCGCCGTTTCTGGCGCTGATGAGCCCGGTCAGCCGGCAAGCGTCCGTCCGCAACGAACAGAGCATGCACGCACCCCGCGTTGGCTGGAAAAGCGCGTGCGGCTGCATCTCCGGCGGCTGCCGGCACAAGAAGAAGCCTACGGCCGAGAAGGTGACCAGGAGCGGCCGGCCCGTGTTGCGGCAATCAACGAAGAAAAA
>CAZJNA010000050.1:0-22244 GCA_964547325.1 uncultured Opitutaceae bacterium
TCGGCTTCCGCTGCGGCTTCCTCGGCCTCCTGCACATGGAGATCATCCAGGAGCGGATCCGCCGGGAACACGACGTCGACATCATATCGACCTATCCCAGCGTCATCTACCGCGTGCTGAAGCACGGCGGCGCCCTCATCGAGGTCGACAATCCCGTCAACCTGCCGGACCCGGGCACGATCACCGAGATCCGCGAGCCGACGATCATCGCGCAGATCCACATCCCCAACGACTCGATGGGCGACATGCTCGCGCTTGTGATGGAGAAACGCGGGACCCTGGACCACACCGACACGCTCGATGCCACCCGGGTCATGCTCACCTGCTGCCTGCCGCTGAACGAGATCCTGGTCGATTTCAACGACCGGCTGAAGAGCCTTACCCACGGCTACGGTTCGATGGACTACGAACTCGGCGACTACCGGGTCGCGGACTTGGTGAAGATGGAGATCCTCGTCAACGGGGACCCGGTCGACGCCTTCGCGACGATCGTGCACCAGGACAAAGCCGAGCAGCGCGGCCGCGAGCTCTGCGAGAAGCTGGCCGAGATCATCCCGCCCCAGATGTTCACGATCGCCGTCCAGGCCGCCATCGGTGGAAAGATCATCGCGCGGGACAACGTCAAGGCCATGCGCAAGGACGTCACCTCGAAGTGCTACGGCGGCGACATCAGCCGCAAGAGAAAGTTGCTTGAAAAGCAGAAAGAGGGAAAAAAGAAGATGAAACAGTTTGGGAAAGTGTCCATACCAGCCGATGCCTTTATCCAAGTGCTGAAAAACAACTGACAAAAAAATGGGCTCTTTCTCGGATCCGGAGGGAAAACAGGGGTGGGGCTGGTCGCTGTTCACCCGGCTTTTCTCGCGCGACGGCTCGATGCGCCGCGCCGCGGACAACTGGCTCGAGCTCGCGAGGAAGGTCCGGTGCTACCGGCAGGACTGCATGAGCCCGGCGGAGCTCGCCGACCTCGGCGCCTGCGAGGAAAACCTGCGCCGGAGCTTGAGGGAGGCGGCCGACGCGGGACGGCTGCGGCTCGCGATCGAGGGGCTCGAGGACGTCCTCCGCCGCTGCGGCGGCGCGATCTATCCGAAGAGCTCGCTGGCCGAGAACGTGGATTTCTTCCTTGTCGCAGCGATCGTCATCCTTGGGATCCGCACGTATTTCGTTCAGCCCTTCAAGATCCCGACGAACTCGATGTGGCCGACCTACTATGGAATGACCGCCGAGAACTTCCCGCCGGGGACGGCGGCCCCCGGCCTGGGCGCGCGGCTCCTGCGCCTCGCCGCATTCGGGGCCCAGCGGCGGGAGGCGATCGCGCCGCGCTCGGGCCAGGTCTCGGCCCAATACTTCCTGGACGGAAACAACCCGACCCCGTTGATGGCGTATACGGTCAAGACGGGCCGGAAATGGCTCATCATTCCGGCGACCGTGCACGAGTACACGTTCAGCGTGGACGGCGCGCCCGTGTCCGTCCAGGTGCCCGAGGATTTTGACGATTTCGACAAGGTCGTCATGCAGACGTTCTTTGGCGACACCACGGGGTACTACAGGCACCTCGAGGAGCTGGCGAAAGCCGGCCCGCTTGAGGCTTCCCTTATCAAATTCAATGAGGACTCCAACGGCTACACCCGCGTGGTCAACGTACCCCTCGGCCGCGCCGTGAGCGCGGGCGACACGTTGCTCCGCTTCGACATCATGACCGGCGACCAGCTTTTCGTCGATCGGATGACGTACCACTTCTTCCGGCCGAAGGTGGGGCAGGGGTTCGTCTTCCGCACGGGAAACATCCCCGAGATCGGGAAGGACGACTACTTCATCAAGCGCCTGGTCGGGGTGCCGGGCGACGTCATGGAGGTGAGGAAGCCGGAACTCTACCGGAACGGAAGGCCGATCGCCGGCGCGGAAGCCTTCAGGCTCAATGGCGGGCGGGTGCCCCCGTACACCGGCTACACCTTTGGAAATGAAATCATCGGGGGCACGCATCTCTTCCCCGGCCAGACGCTCACGGTTCCCGCGAGATCCTACTTCGCCATGGGGGACAACTCGAGCAACAGCTCGGACGGGCGCGTCTGGGGCTTCGTGCCGGCCGCGGATGTCGTCGGCCGCCCGCTTTTCATCTACTACCCGTTCACGCGCCGCTGGGGCCCGGCCCGTTAGCCGGCGAAGGCGGCCCGCACGGATGCGGAGAGGTTCGTTCCCGCCTGGCGCAGCGCCTTGGGGAGTGGAACGCCGGCCGCCGTGATCGCGTGGAGCGTCACCGCGGGTCCCGTATCCGGCGCCGCGATGCGCCCCGCGAAGACATGCGCGGGCTTGCCGAGCACGCGGGCGCGTTCCACCAGGGCACCCGGACCCTTCCCGCCCCGGGAACTCTCGTCAAAGGAGCCCTCGCCGGTGAGAACGATGTCCGCGGCTGCGAGCCGTGCCTCGAGATCCAGCCAGTCCGCGACCAGGGCGGAGCCTGGCAGGAGCCGCGCGCCGGCGGCCGCCATCAGCCCGAATGAGGTTCCGCCGGCTGCGCCCGCTCCCGCCGTGGAGGCGAGATCGCCGTCCCGCCCGCAGTGCTCGCAGAGCAGCCGGGCGATGCGCGAGCTTTCGCCCTCGAGCCGGTCGTAATCCGCATCGGCGAGCCCTTTCTGGGGCCCGAAGACGGCGGCCGCGCCCCGCGCCCCGAGGAGGGGATTGTCCACGTCGCAGGCTATTCGGATCGGCGGGATCGATGGCGTCACGCGGCCCGCGATCCGGACCAGGTCCGGCCAGAGCGCGGGCACGGGCGGCTGCAGCCTCCGGCCGTCCGCCGCGAAAAAATCCAGGCCAAGCGCGTTCAATGCCCCGAGACCGAGGTCGTGCGTCGCGCTTCCGCCGACTCCGAGGATGACAAGGCCGGCGCCGGATTCCGCGGCCGCGCATATGAGCTGCCCCGTCCCGAGGGAGGTGGTCTGCCACGGATCCCGCAAATCGGGCGCCAGGAGGGCGAGGCCGCTCGCCGATGCCATTTCGACGATGGCGATCGGTCTCGCATCCGCCGGCCCTCCGTCGAGCTGAAGGCGCACCCGCGCGGCGGCAGGCACCCGGTTCGCGCTCACAAGGCCGATAGCCGCTTTCACGAGCCCGCCCCGGGGTCCGGCAACCTGCGTTATGTGTGTCCGACCTCCGGCGGAGCGGGTCAGGATGTCGGCGAAACCCTCCCCTCCGTCCGCGAGCGGGCACAGATCGAGCTGCCAGTCCGGATGCCCTTCGCGGATCGCGCTCGCGGCGAGTTCGCACGCCTCGCTGGCGCTGAGGGAGTCCTTGAACTTGTCGAACGCGACGAGGACGCGCACGCTCCCGAGCTAGCTCTTTTCCTTGTGGTCCTTCTTGTGGAAGGCGAAGGAGCCTGTTCCGAAGCTTCCGGCGGCCGCGGTGCTCATCGACGCAAGCGCCGTGCTGAAGGGCGTCCCGGTCGCGGAGGTGTTTATCCGGACCGACCACACCATCCTCGGATTTCCGCCCTTTCTGACCGTCTGGTAATCGTAGGCCTTCAGGATGATGAAGTAGCGGTCCTCCTTCAATTCCGCATCGAGGGCCACCTCCGCGTCGCTTTTTCCGCTGGAGGCGAATCGGAGCTTCTGGGCGTGCTCGAACTGCCCCTTCAGGCCGAGGAGCTTGGCCGTGCCCATCATCGACCAATCCGCGGAAACTTCCTCCAGCCGGGAAACCTGGTCGTTTGAGATGATGTCGTTCTCGTTCGCGGTGAGAAACACGTTTTGTGCCGGATTGTTGTCCGCGGCGAGATGGTAGTCGGCGATCGATCGGTTGAGGAGGTCCTCCTCCTGCAGGCGGTTCGGATTGTACTGCCCGATGGTGGCGCCCCATTCGATGACGATCAGGAGCCCGGCGCGCTGGGTGTCCCGCGTGGGAAAGTAGCCTTCCCTCGCGAGGCCCGGCGCGAGCGCCTTCGCGATGTCCAGGAACTTGACGGCATGGAGCGACGGGTCGCCGGTCGATCCCTCGTGGAACGGACCCTGGAAGAAGAGGTAGGTTTCCGCCTTCGCCGGCTTGGGAGCGGCCGCCGGGCGCACGTAGCCGCGCGATGCCACGGCGCGCACGATGACCGCGTTCGAATCGTCGGCGCGCGCGGACGAGGTCAGGGCGGCGAGCGGCGCAAGAAGCGCCATCAGAAGAACGGGGGTAATCGGCTTCATGCCATCCAGTCTAGCGGCCACAGGGCGCATTTCAAGGCGCAATGGCGCCCCGCTGCGGCTTTCCGCCGGACGGTCAGGGCTTCAGGCCGATCTCGGAAACAACACGGACGACCCCGTCGGTATCGAGGGCAAGCATGACGGCATGCCCCAGGAGGGCGGGGGAGGGAACGGTGCCCCCGAGCTTCACGACCCCATCGCGGGACTCGACGCTGATGTCGCGGGCCGACAGGTTCCGGTCGAGGACAAACTTGGCCTTGATGACGGTCACGATCCTGGCGTCGACAATCCGATCCCCTGCGACCTGGGCCTTGCTGCGGACAACCTGTCCCGAACTGGCGAGGTCGGCCTTGATGTCGTCGCCTGTGAGATGCCAGGAGGCCAGCTTCTCCGCCACGGCGTCCTTCATCCCGACGGCGGCGTCCCGCGCAGTATCGCCCACCGGCGGATTGGAGGTTTCCGGCGGGACTTCAGACCGGCGGTCGTAGACGCGCAGCGAATAGGCGCCCACGATTGCGCCAAGCACAAAGGCGATGAGGAGTTTCATTGCTTGGAATAGACAGCGTTTGTCCCACGGGGTTCGCAGGACACCGTGAAGGGCTCAGAGAATCGCGCGCAGCCCAGGGGTCCTGTGGGCGGCGGCGGCGAGGACGTAGGTCGCCGCCAGACCGCTTGCTGTGAGCAGCGAGGCGAGCAGGACCGGATTTTGTGGTAGGGAGCGGTATGCCATGGTGAGAGCAACCAGCACGGGCGTATGGAGCACGTAGACTCCAAAGGCGCGGTCGGAAAGCCAGCGGAGGACGGCAGTCTCGCGATTCATGCAGCGGGAGAACAATGCAAGCATTCCAAGGGAGAGCCCGACGCCCTCGAATTGCTCCCACGCGGCGAGTCCGAAGGCCTGCCAATGCCAGCCGCCGCGAAAGGCCGAGAGATCACCCGCCTTATAGCCGGCGTACAACAGGGCATACAGCGCCACGGGACCAGCGAGCAGGGCGATCCAGCCCGCCCGGCGCGCCTGGGGGGATGCGGCGAGCGCAAGGAGCCAGCCGCGGCGCCCCGCGATCACGCCCGCGGCGAAGAACGCGACATACTGAGGGAAATAGCACAGCTGCATGTTGAGGACGCTGGAGCCCAAAGGCTGGCTGAGCCGGACGGCAAACGTCGCAACCCCAATGCCCGATGCAAAGAGCAGGAGCGCGCTTAAGGACGGGGCGCTCGCTGAGGGTGGCTCATTCGTTTCCAGAGCGGAATCTCGGGACGGCCGAACCGCCTGCCAGAGGGCGAGGATCAGGCAGAAAACAAGGAGGGCGAATGCAAACCACATCGGGCCGCTCGCGCTGAGAAAACCGCCCGTTCGGATGAACTTGGCATACCAGGCCGGGGCCGGACCGAAATGGGCATGCCAGGGATTGAGCCCCAGAAGGACGAAAGGGTGAATCACGAGCATGAAGAGCAGCGTGGGCAGCCCCAGCCGGAACAGGCGCTCCCCGACGAAGGACCCTGGGCCGCGGCGGCCGAGCGAGCCCTGCGCGAAATATCCCGCGATGAAGAACAGCAGTCCCATGAAGAAGGATTGGAGGTGGAGCTGCCACAGGATGAAGGGGAATTTTGCCGCGAGGGTTGGTTCGCTTTCGCTCATGTAGTACCAGCTGCCGACGTGGCTGTACGTGACGCACGCGTGCATATTTACGACGAGCACGATCACGAAAGTCCGCAGATGATCCACCCAGGGGAGACGGGACGAAGCGCTCGAGGCCACGCACCATGGAGCCTGGCAGACTGCGGGTGGGTCAAGGGGATTTGGCCTTCGTTCGGGCCGTGTCCCGGAGCCGATTTTGTCTGGCGGGGGAAGCAGGAGTCGGCTTCGCTGCAGGCGCCATGGTTGCAAAAACCGCCCTTGTCACCGGCGCCTCGCGCGGAATCGGCAGGGGCATCGCCGTCGAGCTCGCCCGCGCCCGCTGCCGGGTCGCAATCAATTACGCCAGCAACGCGGAAGCCGCGGCGGAGACGCTCCGTCTGGTCAGGGCGGCCGGGGGCGACGGCCTCATCGTCAAGGGCGACATTGCCGTTGCGGCCGACCGGGAGCGCCTGGTGGCGGATACCGTGAAGGCTTTCGGAGGGATCGACCTCCTCGTCAACAATGCGGGCGTCGCTCCCGTGGAACGGGCGGACCTGCTGGAATCGGGGGAGGAAAGCTTTGACCGGCTCTGCGCGATCAATCTCAAGGGCCCGTTCTTTCTGACGCAGCTCGTCGCGAGGCACATGCTGAAGCGGAAGGCTGATCCGGAGGGAAGCCGCGGCCGGATCGTGAACATCAGTTCGATCTCCGCCTACACGGCTTCCGTCACCCGCGGCGACTACTGCATGGTCAAGGCGGGGCTTGCGATGATGACAAAGCTCTTCGCAGAACGTTTGGCCAAGGACGGAATCAACGTCTACGAGATCCGCCCGGGCATCGTCGCCACGGACATGACCGCCGGGGTGAAGGCCAAATACGACAAGCTGATTCTGGAGGACGGCATCACCCCGATCCGCCGCTGGGGGAAGCCCGACGATGTCGGCCGGGCCGTCCGCGCAGTCGCTGAGGACCGGTTCCCGTTCTCCACCGGGGCGGTCTTCGATGTGGACGGCGGGTTTCACCTCCACCGGCTCTAGCAGGCTGGTGAAAAATCTGCTGAGCCGTCGTTTAAACAGCATGCTCGTGTCGTGCGCTCATGATTTGCTGGAGGCACAGTTTGGCAATGGAGGATCCGGAAGGGGCATGAGCGAAGCCTCATTGGTCGCCTCGGGGCCGACCCCCTTGAGGGGAAGGCCGGCTGCGGCGACCAGACTGGGCCTTGGCGCAGCGTAGCCCCGCAGGATCCTCCATTGCCAAACTGTGCTCACTTCAAAAATTCGGTTGCCTGCCGGGCGATTCAGCAACTTTCTGCACCTCCTTGCGTCATTCCCCAACTCACTCATGAAAATCCGCCTCCTCGCCTCACTCCTTCCCCTGATTATTGGCGCGACCCTCGTTCGCGCCCAGGACGCCCAGCCGGCTCCGGCTGCACCGGGCGCGGCTTCCGCCGCAGCCAAGCCCGAGAAAACTCCGCTTGCCAAGGACATGGGCAAGATCGGCAAGGCATTTCGAAAGCTGCGCAGCCAGATCGCGGACTCGACCAAGAATGACTCCACCCTGGAGCTCCTGGGAACGATCCACGACGCCGCTGTCGCGGCGGCGCAGGAGACGCCTGCCAAGGCTTCCGATCTCTCGGGCGATGACCTGGCCAAGTTCAATTCCGATTTCCAGGCGAAGATGAAGGATTTCATCGCCGCGGTGGACAAGGTCTCCGCCGATATCAAGGCCGGCGACAACGCCACGGCCGCCACGGATCTCAAGAAGCTCGGCGCACTCGAGCGCGACGACCACAAGGAGTTCCGGCGTCCCGAGAAGGACTGACGGTTCCCCGGGACCGTCAGTTCACAAAGATCGCCTCGTTGGTCTGGAAGAGCGCGTGGGCCAGCTTGGTCCACGCATCGAGCGGAGCCCGGCTGCGAAAGGCCGCGGCTCCCGCCTCCACCTGGGGGGCGTTTTTCCGCATGGCCCCGTTCTGCGCAATCTGCGTGGCGAGCTGGGCCTGCCGCTCGGCCGCACGGTCCGCGGCGGCCGAGGCCGCGGAAGGGGGAGGAGCCTTCATTCCGCCGGGATTCGATTCGACATAGTGGAGGCAGAGGCGCGTCTCCTGGGCGCTCGGCGGGCGCTGGTAGACGGCAAGGTAGAGCGAGGCCACGCGCTCCTCGTCCGAGGAGAGCTGCCGGAACTCCGGCCTTTCCACAAGCTTGCGTGCGGTTTCGATGACCAGGGGGCTGTTCATGAGGAACAGCGACTGCTGCGGGACGGTGGTGGCGAATCGCCGTCCCGAGGGGACGTTCGGATTCGGAAAGTCGAATTGCGTCAGCAATTCCGGGGGATTGCGACGGTCGATGTAGGTGTAGAGCGCGCGCCGCGTGACAAAATCCGCGCTGCCGATCGACATCGACGGCCCGCCGACGGAATCGAGGTTGAGTGTGCCCGCTATCGCCAGGAGCTCGTCATGGATCTCCTCGAAATCGAGCCGGTGCAGATTGTAGCGCCAGAGGAGCTTGTTGTCCGGATCCGTGTCGACGTACTTCGGGTTTCCGGCGCTGCTTTCCTGATAGACGCTGCTGAGGACGATCAGGCGCTGCAGCTTCTTGATCGACCAGCCCTGTTCCACGAACCGGCTTGAAAGGTAGTCCAGCAGCTCGGGATAGGCGGGCGGAGCGGACTGGTTGCCGAGATCGTCGGGGGTGCTTACGAATCCGACGCCGAAGTGCTGCTGCCAGACGCGGTTCACCAGGACCCGGGCGGTCAGGGGATTCTTGGGATCCGCAATCGCCTGGGCGAGCTCGAGCCGTCCGCCGTCCTTGGTCCATTCGGGGCGCTTCTTTCCGGAGAGGATCTCGAGGAAGCGGCGCGGCACGAGCGGGCCCTTGTTCGCCGCCTCGCCGCGAAGGAGGACGGGATAGTCCTGAAGATAGCCGGCGTCGACGATGATCTCCGCGCGCGGCGGCGCGGCGGGGCTCTCCTCGAGGTCGCCGATCTGCTTTTCGATTTCGCCCTGCTTTATGAGCAGCTCCCGCCGCTTGGTCTTTTTCGTCTCCTGATCCATGTCGCGGGGCCTCGCCAGCTTGAGCGTTTGCAGATCCGCCTCGGCTTGCTTCTCCTGCTTGTCGAGCGCGTCTATCTGCCCGAGATAGGCGACCAGTTCGGGGCTCTTCGGCACGGGATGCACGAAGGCGTCCTTCCACTCCTTGGGAACGAAGGTGTTCGCGAAGACTCCGTAGAGGGAGTAGTAGTCCTTTGTCGGGATGGGGTCGAACTTGTGGTCGTGGCAGCGCGCGCACGTCACGGTGAGACCGAGGAAGGCCTTCGTCGTCACGTCGATCCTGTCGTTGACGATGTCATTCACGCTTCCCTCGAACTGGGGCCCCAGCGTCAGGAAGCCCAGCGCGGCCAGCCGGCTCTGGCCGACCTTCTCGGGATCGCCCTTGGCATCCTTGGAGGCATTCAGGACGAGCCGGTCGGCGGCGAGCTGCTCGATTATGAAATCGTTGTAGGGCTTGTCCTTGTTGAAGGCGTCTATGACGTAGTCCCTGTAGGTCCAGGCGTTGGGAAAACGCGGGTCCCCCCTCTGGGGCGGTTCTCCCTTGGTGTCGGCGTAGCGGGCCACGTCGAGCCAGTAGCGAGCCCAGCGCTCGCCATATTGGGGAGAGGCGAGCAGGCGGTCGACGACCTTCGTGTACGCGTCAGGCGTGTCGTCGGCCAGGAAGTCCTGCACCTCCTCGGCGCTCGGGGGCAGACCGACGAGATCGAAGGTGACTCGGCGGATCAGCGTCCGCTTGTCGGCCTGGGGATTGGGCTTCATCCCGTTTTCCTCCAGTTTTGCCATGACGAAATTGTCCACGGGAGTCCGGCACCAGGCCGCGTCCGCGACGACCGGCACCGGCGGTTTCACGACCGGCAGGAACGACCAGTGCTGCCGGCCCACGCCGCCGTAGGCGAGGGAGCTTCCCTTGGCCACGCCGGTCCTGGGATCGGGCGCGCCCCGGCGTATCCATTCGGTGAGGTCGGCGACCTGCCGGTCCGGGAGCTTGTCGCCTTTCGGCGGCATCTGGAGGTCGTCGTCCGTGTAGCGGATGGCCTGGACCAGCAGGCTGTCGTCCGGCTTTCCCGGCGCAATCGCCGGCCCCGTGTCGCCGCCGTGGAGGAGGCCCTCGCGGGTGTCGAGCATCAGGCCGCCCTTGACCCGGTCGGCGTCGTGGCTGTGGCACTTGTAGCAGCGCTCGACGAGGACGGGCCGGACGCGCTCCTCGAAAAAGACCGTGTCCTCGTGTGAGAGGGGAGCCGCGGCTGCTGCGGGAGCCGCCGGCTCGGCCGGGGCGCCGGCCGCTCCATGCAGGGCGCCGGCCGCGCACAACATCAGAAGCGCGGCGGCGGACTTGGGGAAAGCGCCATCGGGCCCCGCCCTCATGCAAGGATGGGCTTCACCACGTTGCCGGCGACGTCCGTAAGCCGGAAATCCCGGCCGTTGAACCGGTAGGTGAGCTTGGTGTGGTCGAGGCCGAGGCAGGCGAGGATCGTGGCGTGCAGGTCGTGGACGTGGACCTTGTCCTTGACGGCCTCGGCGCCCAGTTCGTCGGTTGCGCCGTAAACGGTGCCCCCCTTGACGCCGCCCCCGGCCATCCACACGGAGAATCCGCGGCCGTTGTGGTCGCGTCCCGGCGTGTCGTATCCGTTGCGATCCTTGGTCGGCTTGCGGCCGAATTCCCCGCCCCAGATGACGAGCGTCGAATCGAGGAGCCCGCGCTGCTTAAGGTCGCCCAGCAGGGCCGCCAGCGGCTGGTCTATCTCCCGGGCCTTCTTCGTGATCCGCTCCTGCAGATCCTGGTGGTGGTCCCAGCCATCGTGCCAGACCTGCACGAAGCGCACGCCCTTCTCGACCAGGCGGCGCGCGACGAGGAGCTGCCTACCGGTCGGCGTGTTTCCGTAGGCGGCGCGCGTCTCGGGCTTCTCCTTGTTGAGATCGAAGGCGTCCGTCGCCTCGGTCTGCATCCGGAAGGCGATCTCGTAGGACTCGATGCGCGACTCGAGGGCGGCATCCCGCTGCATGGAGCGCGACTGGATCTCGTCCAGCTGGTCCACGAGGCCGATCTGGCGCCGCTGTTCGCCGCGAAACACGTACGGGTTGCGGATGTTCTGGATCATCTGCTGCACGTTGCCCGCCTGCATGTTGATGCTCGTGCCCTGGTAGACGCCCGGAAGGAACCCCGCCCCATAGTTCGTCGATCCACCCTGCGGCAGGCCGCCGTTGCGCAGGGCAATGAAGCCGGGAAGGTTCTGGTTGATGGTCCCCAGACCATAGACGACCCAGGAGCCCATGCTCGGCTTCACGATCCGCAGGGAACCGGTGTTCATGAACACCGTGGCCACCTCGTGGGCCGGAATATCGGTGTACATGGAGCGGATCACGGCCATGTCGTCCACATGCTGGCCCACCTGGGAAAAGAGCTCGCTGACCTCGGTGCCGCAGCGGCCCATCGGCGTGAACTTGAACGGCGATCCCATGGCTATGCCTCCGTCGGACAGCGTGCGGCCGTCCATCTTGACGAGCTCCGGCTTCGGATCCCACGTATCTATGTGGGAGGGCGCCCCCTGGGCGAAGATATGGATCACCGTTTTCGCCTTTCCCGGGAAATTGCCCGGGTGGGGGGCGAGGGGATTGAACGGCTTGGCTGCGGCGGCGGGATCGCCGAGGAGGTCGGAGGGACTCAGCAGCGTCGCGAGCCCCAGGCCGCCCAACCCCAGCCCGAACCGGTTCAGGAACTGCCGGCGATCGAGGAAGTAGTCCTCCGGATTCGTGGAGACGCCGCAGCAGGGAGGTTCGGAAGGCATGGCTAACCCTATAGACGCCGCCTTCTCCCGCAAGTTTCAGCGCGTTAGCCTGGGTATTTCATTCACACGGGAGAAAGATCGTACAAAGCGGTGGAGCAGAAAAGGCCGAAGGCGACCGAAGGTGGCCTAGCAGGCCATCGAGGGAGCATGAGGCATTTTCTGCCCGGCGATTTGTGCGAGATTGGCCCGTGTGAATGAAATACCCAGGCTAAAGCAGATCCGCAGCCAGCTCGGCCAGCCGCGAGCGCTCGCCCTTCGTCAACTTCACATGGGCCGCCACCCCCTGGCCCTTCATCCGGTTGTGGCAGTAGACCAGCCCGTTGCTGCGGGAATCGACATAGGGGTTGTCGATCTGCGCCGGGTCGCCGATCAGGACGATCTTCGAGCCCTCGGAAATGCGGGTTATGACCGTCTTGACCTCGTGCGGAGTGAGCTGCTGCGCCTCGTCGAGTATGAAGAAGCGCCGGGCGATCGAGCGGCCGCGAATGAAGCAGAGCGCCTCGATCTCGACCAGGCCGCTCTTCAGCAGGCGCTCATAGGGCTTGATCGCGGCAAGGGGGCCATGGCCGTTCGACCCGGAGTAGCCACCCGAGGAGGCGCCCGCAAAGGACTCGCCGTGCTTCCGAAACTTCTTCTTCGAGACCTTCTTGGCCGCAAACTGGGGCTCCTTCTGGGGCTTCGACGGCAGAAGCACCTCGAGCGCGTCGTAGTAAGGCTGAAGCCACGGCCTCATCTTCTCGTCGAGTGTCCCGGGCAGGAACCCGATGTCCTTGCCGAGCGCGATGACCGGACGCGAGATCGAGACGCCATCGTACTTCGAATGCTCGTCGGATGTCTGGTGCAGGGCACACGCGGTCGATAGCAGCGTCTTTCCGGTGCCCGCCTTTCCGAAGCAGGTGATCATCTGGATGGAATCGTCGAGAAGGGCGTCCACGAGGAACTGCTGCTCGAGGTTGCGGGGACGGATCGGGACCCCGCCGGGGGCCTTCACGTATTCGGGGATCTTCAGGCGGCGGACGATGCCGTCGCCGTAATGTCTGGCCGGCATCGTCTTGCCCTCGTCCGAGCGGAGGAGGACGTACTCGTTGAGGTAGAGTCCCCGGGCGGGCTCTAGCCCGAGCTCAAACTCGCCCTCCGAGCAGAAGCGCTGCAGCTCGTAAATCGTGAGCCCGATTTCCCGGTAGCTCGCCTCCTCGGCGTCCTCGGGAACCTTGTCGTTGAGATAGTCCTGGGATTCGAGGCCGACGGCCCGGGCCTTCAGCTGGACGTTCACGTCCTTGGTGACGAGGATCGTGGGCGGAGGAAACTGCTCCTGGACGAAGAGCGCCGCCGCGATGATGCGGTTGTCCTTCTTCGTCAGGTCCGGCAGGATCGCGCGCAGCCGGTCCATGGCCGGCGAGTGCCGCGAGGGATCGGCGAGGTAGGGATTGATGATGACCGAAAGGGTGCCCCCGTTGCGGAGCTCGACGCCCTCCTGCATGGCCCGCGTGTCGGGGAGCAGCTCCTGGAGGATGCGGTGGACGCGGCGGGCGTTGCGGCCGCGTTCGCTCGACTGGTCGCTCTTCATCCCGTCGAGCTCTTCGAGGACCTCCACGGGAATGGCGAGGTTGTTCTCCTCGAATTTGAAGATGGATTGGGGGTCGTGAAGCAGGACGTTCGTGTCCAGCACGAAGGTCTTAACCTTCTTCGCCACCCGTATCCGCGAATTTGGGGCGAGCGCCCCGCGCAGGCTTTCCATCGATGTGGATATGTTGTGAATAACTGAGCACGCGGTGCGCTGTTTGTCGACATAAGATTTGACCAAAATGGGCCGCCTTCCCGGTCTTGACGTTCTCCGGGTCGAATGCATGGTTTTCCCTTCTGGCATGAAAATCACGGTCGCCGTCCAACTCGAACCCGGTGCGCTTTGCTGCTGCGCGGAGGGTTTTTGCTGCTGCCCGAACTGAAAGATGCCGACTGCGGAGAGACCTTCACCCGCGGTTGATCCGGCCGCGGTGAACGGCCGGCTCGATCGCGTCAGCGCCGAGGAGCGGATTTCCTGGGCAATGGCCGCATTTCCCGGTTCTGTCGTCCTAAGCTCCAGCTTCGGGGCGCAGGCCGCCGTCATGCTGAGCCTCGCGACCCGGGTCTCCCCGGGGATTCCGGTTGTATTCGTGGACACCGGATACCTTTTCCCCGAGACCTATCGGTTCGCGGACGAACTCACGCGCCGCCTGAAGCTCAACCTCAAGGTCTACCGCGCGGTCGAATCCCCCGCCTGGACCGAAGCCCGCCACGGGCGGCTCTGGGAGAAAGGCCTGGATGGCCTCGAGACCTACAACCGGATCGCAAAGGTCGAGCCGATGCAGAGGGCCCTCCGGGAGCTCGGCGCCCAGGCCTGGCTTACTGGGCTGCGCCGGTCCCAGTCGGGCACGCGCGAGGGCCTGCCCCTCGTCGCGATCCAGGATGGCCGGATGAAGGTGCATCCCATTGCGGACTGGACCGACCGCGATGTGCACGACTACCTGAAGGCGAACGGGCTGCCCTACCATCCGCTGTGGGAGAAAGGCTACGTGTCGATCGGTGACACGCACACGTCCCGCCCGCTTTCGGGCGAGCTGACCCCGGAGCAGACCCGGTTCTTCGGCCTCAAGCGCGAGTGCGGCATCCACGAGGGGGCAAAACCCGCCGCCCAGGGCTGACAGCGACCCCAACCTTCCGATTTCCGCTTTCCGAATTCCGCTTTTCATCTCCATGTCCCACCTCGACGAACTCGAATCCCACAGCATCTACCTGATGCGGGAGTCTTTTCACGCCTTCGAGCGCCCCGCCATGCTCTGGTCCATGGGCAAGGATTCCAATGTCCTGCTCTGGCTGGCCAAGAAGGCCTTTTGCGGCCACGTGCCGTTCCCGGTCGTGCACATAGACACGACCTACGAATTTCCAGAGATGCTCGAGTTCCGGGCCTGGGCGAAGGAGCACTACGGCCTCGACCTGATCGTCTGGGTCAACACCGAGGCGCGCAGCCGGGGCATCGGGTACGAGACCACGGATCCCGTGACCGTGACGCACGAGCTCAAGACCGTCGCCCTCCAGCAGTGCCTGGCCGCGCACAAGTTCGACGCCCTGATCACCGGCATCCGCCGGGACGAGGACTCCACACGCGCGAAGGAGCGCTACTTCTCGCCGCGCAATTCCGACTTCGAGTGGGACTACAAGGACCAGCCCCCGGAATTCTGGAACCACTTCACGACCGAGGTCGGGGCGGGAGAGCACGTCCGCGTGCAGCCGCTGCTCGACTGGAACGAGATCGACATCTGGCGCTACCTCGAACGCGAGAAGGTGCCTCTTCCCGGGATGTATTTCGCGCGGAACGGTAAGCGTTTCCGCTCGCTCGGCTGCATGCCGATCAGCAAGCCCGTGGACAGCGACGCGACATCGATCGCCGACATCATCGAGGAGCTGAAGGTCACCCGGGTCTCGGAGCGCGCCGGGCGCGCCCAGGACCACCACGAGCGCAACGCCATGCAGAAGCTCAGGGCGAAGGGCTTCATGTGAGCGACGATTCCATGAGCGCAATCTCCCTTCCTTCCTCCGTCCAATCCGCCCAGCCGCGCGCCGGCCAGGCCCGGACCTCCTCGAAGGCGCTGGACCATCTCAATCTGGTTGTCGTCGGGCACGTGGACCACGGCAAGTCGACCCTGATCGGCAGGCTCCTCTTCGACACGAACTCCGTCTCGGACGGCAAGGTCGAGCGGCTCCAGGCCGCCGCGAAGGCGGAGGGCATGGAGTTCGAATACGCCTTCCTCCTCGATGCGCTGCTCGAGGAGCAGGCGCAGAACATCACGATGGACACGACGCGGGTGCCGTTCAGCACCCCGCGCCGCGCCTTCACGATCATCGACGCGCCCGGCCACAAGGAATTCCTGAAGAACATGATCACGGGCGCGGCCAGCGCGGACGCCGCCGTCCTGATCGTCGACGCGAAGGAGGGCCTTCGCGAGCAGACCCGCAGGCACGGCTTCCTGCTCTCCCTCCTCGGTCTGAAGCAGATCGTCGTTGCGGTGAACAAGATGGACCTCGTGGGCTACGACCAGAAGGTCTTCGAGGGAATTCGCGCGGAGCTCGGCGAATTCCTCGGGCGCCTGGGCGCCGCGCCCTCGCACTTCGTGCCGATCTCGGCAAAGCACGGCGAGGGCCTGATCCGCTCGAGCGAGCGGCTGGCCTGGTACCGCGGCCCGACGCTTCTCGAGGCGCTGGAGCAGTTCCGGGCGGCCCCTCCCGCGCACGGGGCGCCCATGCGCCTCAGCGTCCAGGATGTGTACCGTTTCGACGCCCGGCGGATCGTCGCCGGGCTCGTCGAGGCGGGGCATGTGTCGGTGGGCGACCCGATCGAGTTTCATCCGGGCGGCAAGCGCAGCCGGGTCAAGACGATCGAGACCTGGCCGGTTTCGGCCGAATCCGGCGCGCCGACGGGGCCCATCGGCGCCGGACGGGCCATCGCCATAACCCTCGAGGACGAGCTCTTCGTCGAGCGCGGGCAGATCGGCGCGCCGCCGGACAACACGCCGGCCGAGGCGAGGATCTTCACGGCGCGCATCTTCTGGCTGCATGCCGAGCCCCTGCGCGTGGGCGAGCTCGTTCCCCTGCGCCTCGGCACGCAGCAGGCGGAAGCCCGGCTGGTGGCAATCCAGCGGACGCTCGACGCCACCACGCTCGAGAGCAATTCGGGCCCCACGAGCGAGGTGAAGCGCCACGAGGTCGCGGAGGTCCGCCTACGCGTGCGCCGCCCGATCGCCTGCGACGCCGGCGGCGTCATACCCTCGCTGGGCCGCTTTGTCCTCATGCGGGGCCGCCGCATCGCCGGAGGCGGCGTGATCGATTCCGTCCTTCGCGACGAAACCGGGACCGCCGAGAGTGCCTCGAGCGCGCCCGCGACCCGCGCCGCCCTGCTCGGCCATCGCGGGGCCGTGATCTGGATGACGGGCCTTTCCGGCTCCGGGAAGTCCACGCTCGCCCAGGCCCTCGAAAAGCGCCTGCTGCGCTCCGGAGTGCTGGCGGCCGTGCTCGACGGCGACATGCTGCGGGCCGGCTTGAGCAGGAACCTGGGTTTTTCCGAGGAGGATCGCCGCGAGAACCTGCGCCGCGCGACCGAGCTCGCCATGCACCTCGCCGACGCGGGCGTCGTCGTGATCGCGGCCCTCATTTCGCCGTTTCGCGCCGATCGGGCGCAGATCGCGGAGAAGGCACGCGAGCGCGCGGTGCCGTTCGCCGAGGTGTTCGTCAATGCCCCGCTCGCCGAATGCGAGCGCCGCGATCCCAAGCAGCTCTACAAGAAGGCGCGGGCCGGCCAGATCCCGCTCTTCACAGGCATCGACTCGCCCTACGAGCCGCCGCTCGCGCCCGATCTCGAACTGCGCACCGACCGCGAGTCGGTCGAACAGTCCGTGGAGAGGATCGCCTCGCTGGCGCTGAACCTGGCCCGCCCACCCGAGGCGCCGAGCGGCGGGGAGGGAGCGAACATCTGATGGCGGTTGCTTTGCCAGGGATGGTCTACTTGGTCGGAGCCGGCCCCGGCGATCCGGAGCTGATGACGCTGAAGGCCCGCCGGCTGCTCGGCGAGGCGGACGCGGTCGTCTACGATTATTTGGTGTCACCGGACGTCCTGGCCTGGACGCGGCCCGAATGCGAGCGGGTGTTTGCCGGAAAGAAGGGCGGGCAGTTCAAGTGCGCCCAGGAAGTGATCGACGCCACCCTCGTCCGCCTAGCGCGCGAGGGGAAGACCGTCGTCCGGCTGAAGGGCGGCGATCCCTTTATCTTCGGAAGGGGGGGCGAGGAGGCGGAGGCGCTGGTTGCCGCAGGGGTGCCCTTTGCCGTCGTTCCGGGCGTCACAGCGGCCCTGGCCGCGGCCGCCTATGCCGGAATCCCGCTCACCCACCGCGCGATGAGCTCTGCAGTCGTCTTCCTGACGGGCCACGAGGATCCGTCCAAGCCGGATGCGTCGGTCCGCTGGGAGGATTACGCGCGTCTCGGCTGCACGCTTTGCATCTACATGGGCATGCACAACCTCGATGCGATCGCGCGCAGGCTGCAATCGGGTGGGCTCGCGCCCGAGACACCCGCCGCTGTCGTCCAGGCCGCGACCACGGATCGCCACCGCAGGCTCCAGGCAACGCTCGGGACGATCGCGGCCCGGTGCGCCGAGGAGGCTTTCGCCGCGCCCGGCCTTGTCGTCATAGGGGAGGTGGCCGCCTTTGGGGAAAAGCTGGCCTGGTTCGAGTCGGCCCGCCTGGCCGGCACAGGCTGCGAGATCTGACCGAGATGAGGATTGCGCTCCTCGACAACGGCTCGCTCGAAGCCGCCGCCCATCGCAGCCTCCGGGCCATGGCTTCCGGGCTTGGCGCCCGGACGGGACTCCGCGTCGAGGCCATCTCCTGGAGGCACAGCGACCGGATCCCGGCCGGCGAACTCGACGGAGCGCCCGCGAGCACGCTGGGGCCCTGGACGCGCACCCGGCTCCGCGAGGGCGAAAGCGAATTTGTGTTCGTGCCGTACCTGGTGAGCGCCGAGGGGGCGATCGCCGCGGCCATGCGGGCCGACTTGGAGACGCTGCGGAGGGAGGCGGGCGGATTCGCATTCACCTTCACCTCGGGGCTCGCTCCCGCGACCGAGACCCTCGGCCGGATAGCGGCGGCTCGCGTGCGCGAAACCGCGGCTGCGCGCACGCTTGGCCGGCCCGCCGTGATCGTCGTCGACCATGGCGGCCCCTCGCGCGCCTCCGCGGCGCTGCGCGATGCCGTTGCCTCGGAGGTCCGTTCCCGACTCGGCGACCTGGCTGCCGCCGTTGCCGCCGCGTCCATGGAATCCCCCGAGGGTTCGGACTTCGTCTTCAACCAGCCGCTCCTAGCCGACTTGCTCGGCTCGCCTGGTTTCGACGGCGGCGGGGTCGTGATTGCCCCGCTGTTCCTTTCCGCCGGGCGTCATGCCGGTCCCGGCGGCGACCTCGCGCGGATTGCCTGCGCCGCCGAGAAGCGATGCCCCGGCCTGAGCTGCCATTTTTCGGGTCTGATCGGAGGCCATCCGCTGGCTGCCGAGGCATTCGCGCGCAATCTCCGCGCCCGGGTGCCGCATCCGGCGATCCTATGACGCCGGCCCCCGGATCAACTCGTTCCCTGGGCCGTGGGCTGCTGCTTCCTGACCCATTCGTTTATTCCGCCCTTGAGGCTGCGCACATTCCGGTAGCCGAGCGACTTCAGGTAGAGGGTGGTCGGCTTCGAAAA
Organism: uncultured Opitutaceae bacterium; assembly: GCA_964547325.1. GTDB lineage: Bacteria > Verrucomicrobiota > Verrucomicrobiia > Opitutales > Opitutaceae > Palsa-1447. Next base: position 18,888 of record CAZJNA010000050.1, read on the forward strand.
TTTCCCGATGCCGCAGACCATCACGATCGGCGTGTTGCGATCGGGCGGCAACTCCCCCTTGCGCTGGGAGAGCTCGGACTGGGGCAGGCTGACCGCCCCCGGGATGTGAAGATCCGCGTACTGGGCGAGCGGGCGCACGTCCACGACGAGCGGCTTTGCGGCCCCGTTTCCGAGCTCGCCGGCCAGGTCGGTCACGGAGACGGAGTCGAACGGATTCTTCAGGTTCTCGATCATCTCGTCCATGAGCTGATCGGACCGGCTTGGCGCCGCCGCGGCGCCGGCCGCCTCCCCCGGCGCGGGGCACATCTCGGGGAAGTGCCTGCAGACGGAGGAGGCATACTTGAAGATGTTGTCCGGGAAGATGACGACCGCGACGACCCCCGGCTCGTCGGGCACGAGCTTGAGGGCGCCTGCGAGGGCAAGGCCGGAACTCGGCCCGGCGATGATGCTTTCCTCGCGGTTGAGCCTGAGGCACAGGGCGTAGGCCTCGCGATCGGAAATTTCCGCCTCCCCGTCGTATTCCTTCGGAAAGTAGAGCTTGGTCTGGTCGAGCTGGCGCTTGCTCCGGACGCCGGGGATGTCGTGGCCATCCTCGGGATAGACGCCCAGCACCTTGACGGCCGGGTTCCGGCCCTTGAGGTAGCGGCCGTTGCCCGTGATGGTGCCGCACGTCCCGAGGCTCGCCACGAAGTGGGTGATCCTGCCCTCGGTCTGCCGCCAGATCTCCGGCCCCGTCGTCCGGAAATGCGCGTCGGGATTCGCCTCGTTCGAGTACTGGTCGAGCAGGACGAAGCCGGGCTCCCGAGCCGCCGTGTCCCGGGCAGTCTGAATGGCGCCCTCCGGGGCCCCCGGGGCCGGGCACAGCGAATCGTCGAGTTCCTTCACATCCGCGCCGAAGAAGCGGAGGACGGTCCGTTTCTCAAGGGGGATCGCCGCAGAGAGCGGAGTGCGGAGGGGATAGCCCTTCGCATTGCCCACCATCGCAAGCCCAAGCCCGGTGTTTCCGGACGTCGCCTCGACGAGTTTCTGGCCGGCCGACAGGGTGCCGCGGGCCTCCGCGTCCCGGATCAGGTTGGCTGCCACGCGGTCCTTGACCGCGCCAAAGGGATTGTACCACTCGAGTTTCGCGTAAATCCGGGCGTGCCTGTGGGGAACGACCCGGTGGAGCCTGACCAGGGGAGTCGGGTTTTCCTCGCCCGACAGCAGGCCCAGGATCGAGTCATAAACCCGCGTTGCGTGATTACTTGCCATTTTATATAAAGCCGGAAATTAATACAAAAGACCAGTTGTCGGCCCGTGCCAGCGCAAACTTTGCGTCGCAGCGCGACCCCCGACAGGACGATCCCGAGACGCACTTTATCCGCAATTTTAATGAAAGCTAGCCACGCCATCTGGAAAGAACTCCTCAAAGGCAAGCTGCCCGAGCAGATCGGCAGCGAAGTCGACCAGTACGAGACCGAGATTGAGCTGCGCAAGCAGGGCAAGATCGATGAAAAGGTCTTCGCCGAGACCCGCCTGCGCCGCGGCTCCTACGGCCAGCGCTACGACAACGGCCAGCGCTACGACGGGACGGAAAGCCGAAAGCTTCCCTTCGCGGACAAGCCCACCAAGGGCCCGGGCTGCTACTGGGACGCCCCCGGCATGCTGCGGATCAAGGTTCCGTTCGGAGGGCTGAATCCGGCCCAGATGGAGGTCATGGCGGAATTGGCCGAGGAGTATTCGGACGGCATCGCCCACGTCACGACTCGGCAGGACTTCCAGCTCCATTTCATCCACATCGAGAACGGCCCTTCCCTCATGCGACGCCTTGCGGCGGTCGGCATCACGACGCGCGAGGCCTGCGGCAACGCCGTCCGCAACGTCACCGCCTGCCCGCTCTCGGGGGTGTGCCGCGACGAGGCCTTCGACGTGAGTCCCTATGCCAACGCCCTCGTCTGGTTCCTGATGGGCCATCCCGACACGATGGAGTTCGGGCGCAAGTTCAAGCCGGCCTTCAGCGGCTGCGCCCAGCACGCCTGCGGCCTGACCCAGATGCACGACATCGGCTACGTCGCCGCCGTGCGCGAGGTGGACGGAAAGATGCAGCGCGGCTTCAAGATCGTCGTCGGCGGCGGCCTCGGCCCGGTCCCGCGCCAGGCGCGGCTCCTGACGGAATTCGCGCCCGTCGAGGAGATGCTTCCCCTCACCCAGGCGGTCTGCCGCGTCTACGGCAAGAACGGCGAGAAGAAGAACCGCAACGCCGCCAGGATCAAGTTCCTCATAGACAAGTGGGGCATCGATAAATTCCGCGAGGAGGTCTTTGCCGCCCGCAAGGAGCTCCGCGAGGACCCGCGCTGGCTCGACACGCTCAAGAATGTCGACAAGGAGGTCGAGAGCGCCCTCCGGCCCCCGGGCCAGATGCCCGAGCTGAAGGACGAGAAGCTCCGGCAGTGGGTCAAGAGCAACGTGCGCGACCAGCGCCAGCAGGGCTACGTCACCGCCTCGATCGCGCTGCCGCTCGGCGACATCACCGCCGACCAGCTCCGCGCGCTCGCCGACATCGTATCGAAGTACACCCGTGGCACGATCCGCACGACGGTCGAGCAGAACTTCCTCATCCGCTGGGTCAGCAAGGCCGACATCCCGGCCCTTTACGCCGAACTCGCGGGCGTCGATCTCGGCGCGCCCGGCGCCGAGAGCATCGTCGATGTCGTTACCTGCCCCGGCACCGACACCTGCAAGCTCGGGATATCCTCGTCCCGCGGGCTCGGCGGCGAACTTCGCAACCGGCTTGTCGCCAAGAGCTACGAGCTCGACGAGGCGATCAAGAGCCTTCACGTCAAGGTCAGCGGGTGCTTCAATTCCTGCGGCTGCCACCACGTCGCGGACATCGGCTTCTACGGGGTCAGCCGCACGATCAACGGCTTCAAGGTCCCGCATTTCCAGGTGGTCCTCGGCGGGCAGTGGGAAAACAACGCCGGCTCCTACGGCCTCCCGATCATCGCGATCCCCTCCAAGAGGGCTCCCGACGTCGTGGACCGGATCACCGGCCATTACGTTCAGAACCGGCAGAAAGACGAAAAGTTCTACGCCTTCGTGAAGCGCGTCGGCAAGGGCCCGATCCGCGACCTCCTCGAGCCGCTCAACCAGAATTTCCCGACGCACGACGCCGAGCCCGGATTCTACTCGGATTGGGGCGATCCCCGCCAGTACAGCATCGGCGACATCGGGGTCGGCGAGTGCGCCGGCGAGATCGTCACGCGCTACCAGTTCGAGACGGCGGCGGCGGAGCGCCTGGGCTTCGAGGCCGGCCTCGAGCTCGACCGCGGCGAGGCCGAGCTCGCGGGCGAGATCGCCTACGCGGCCTTCCTCCGGGCC
>CAZJNA010000051.1:0-22201 GCA_964547325.1 uncultured Opitutaceae bacterium
GGTCTCGGATGTTGATGTCCGCCTGGGCGGACATCAACATCCGAGACCTGACCCCGACGATCAATCCAGCATCGCAATACCGGGGCCGGCTGGCGCCATCCCCGACCGGCCACCTCCATCTCGGCCACGCGAGGACATTCTGGATCGCAGCGCAGCGCGCCCGGGAGGCGCTGGGCGCACTGATCCTGAGGAGCGAAGACCTCGACGCCGTCAGATTTCGCCTCGATTTTGAGGCCGCGATGCTCGAGGACCTGCGCTGGCTGGGGCTGGAATGGGACGAGGGTCCGGATGTCGGCGGACCTCATGGCCCCTATCGGCAAAGCCAGCGCAGGGCGCATTACAGGGCCGCACTGGAAATGCTGCACGCAGCCGGCCTCGTCTTCCCCTGCTCGCGATCCCGGCGGGACGTGACCGAGGCCGCGGGAGCGCCCCATGAAGGCGGAGCGGACGACGAGCCGGTCTATCCCCCCGAATTCAGGCCGGCCGCCGACGAGCCGCTGCCGCCTCTCGGAGAGAAAATATCGGTCAACTGGCGCCTGCGGGTGCCGGGCGGCGAGGCTCTCACCTTCACCGATGGCGGTTGCGGCCCGCAGCGCGCGGTGGCCGGCCGGGATTTCGGGGATTTTCTCGTATGGCGCAAGGACGACACGCCGAGCTACCAGCTGGCATGCGCGGTCGACGATGCGGCCATGGGCGTGACCGAGGTCGTCCGCGGCGCGGACCTGATCAGGAGCACCTTCCGCCAGATCCTCATCTACCGGGCGCTCGGGCTGGCCGAGCCGTCGTTCCATCATTGCGCGCTCATGACGGACGAAAATGGCGTCCGCCTTGCCAAGCGCCACGACGCGCTCAGCTTGCGCGCGCTGCGCGAACGCGGTATGACCCCGGAGCAAGTGAGGGAAAAATTCATGAAGCCATGATTGCGAAGATCGGCGTGCTAAACATCTCCGACCGCGCGAGCGCCGGCGTCTACGAGGACACGCCGGGCAAGTCGTGCGTCGCCCTCCTCAGGGAGTGGCTCGAGACGCCCTTTGAACTCGACTACAAGGTCATCCCCGACGATCGCGCCACGATCGAGGCGGAATTGCGCCGCATGGCCGACGATGCGGGCTGCTGCCTCGTCGTGACGACCGGGGGCACCGGTCCGGCTCCGCGCGACGTGACGCCCGAAGCGACCGAGACGGTCTGCGAAAAATTGCTGCCCGGCTTTGGTGAACTCATGCGCTCGGCCTCGCTCAAGGTGGTGCCGACGGCCATACTTTCCCGGCAAACCGCCGGGGTCCGCGGGCGGACCCTGATCGTGAACCTTCCCGGGCGCCCGAAGGCGATCCGCGAGAATCTGGAGGCGGTGTTCCCCGCGATTCCCTATTGCATCGATCTCATCGGCGGCCCGCGCCTGGAAACCCGGGAGCCGGCAATGAAGGTCTTTCGGCCAAAGGCGTGAAACACGATCGGGCGTGGTTGCGAAGCCGAAACAAAGGTCACTTCCAGACCTTGACGATGGCTATGGTGGCGGCCATCTGGCCGACCCAGAAGATGAACATCCAGCGCATGAGCTCGGCCTTCAGCTCCGCTACATCGGCCTTCGTGGCGAGATGTTTTGCCCACTCCTGCAGCACAGTTTGCACGTCAAGCGCTGTCGTCGACTCGGATTCCCTAATGGCCTGGGTGATCGCCCGCGCCTGCGGGTCGGGGATTTGGGATCCCTTGAGGATATCGTAAACTTTGAGCGAGTCGGTCATGGCGGAGGGCATGCCCCTATGATAACAACCCGACGCTGGGACATTTCCCTGCCTGAGTCAAACAGGGGCCGGAAAGCGACCCGCTCAGAGCTCCGTGTACTTCTCGGCGCGGCCCTTCGCCTTCTCGACCGGATACTTCCTGGCGTTGGCCGCCATCTTTGCCTCGATGGCGGCCGCGAGGTCGAGGCCCGTGGCGTTCGCAAATTCCAGGGCATAGATCGCGACATCGGCCAGCTCCTCGGCGATCTTTGCCCGTTTGACGGGGTCGTTCGCGATGGCGCGCGACTGCTCGGGGGTCGCCCAGAGGAAGTGCTCCATGAGTTCGGCCGCCTCGGCGGCCAGCGCCATGCTGAGGTTCTTCGGGCTGTGAAACTGCTCCCAGTCCCGCTCCCGCACGAAGGCGAGCACGCGGGCCTTGAGTTCGGCGACGGAGGAGGCGGAATCGGTGAGCGTCATAAAAATAAATTACCTCTTGGCACGCCGGCTGCAATATGCATCGTGACCAACCGAATTCCATGATCGAGACGATCCAGCATCTCCGCAGCCGCGCCGGCACTTCGACCACGAAGGCCAGCGTCCGCCATTGCTGCGCGATGCGTCCGGTCTCCGGCTCCCAGCAGGGCCAGTGGAATAAAGTGACCGGCGCGGGCTTCACGGCCTGAACTCCCCCTAAGCGGAACCAGTTCAGCCCTTCTGAAGCCCGGCGGTCCCAAACCACCGAGGAGGCACTCCTTTCCCAGATCATGAATCAATTTTTTCCCACCATGCACACGATCATACATCCCAGCCGCACCCAAAGTCGCAATCGCCTTGCGGACCCGGCGTCCGTCGCCGAATTCCGCCAGCCGAGCTACGACTGCCGGGAGCACCCGGACGCCGTCAAGCTCGTCGTCTATGTGCCTGGGGTGGACGCCGCGGGCGTGGAAATCGAGGCCCGGGGCGCCGACCTCGTCGTCACAGCGCGCAAGGCACATTTTGTGCGCGTGAACTGGTCGGCGCTCCACCTCGAGGGATCGCAGCGCGACTACCGGCTGCGGCTGCGCCTTGGGACGACCTTCGACTACGAGGCGATGCAGGCGGAGATGCACGAAGGCGTGCTCACCGTGACGCTGCCCAAGCGGCACTCCGGGGCCGCGCCTTCGCGCCTTCGCAACGTGGCCTGAGCCCGTTCGCGCGGGCCGCCTTCGGGCGGCCCGCGCGAATAATTTCCATTAAAAATGGCACCCGGCCGGAACGCCGATGTCCTTCAGGGCCGACATGCTGCTCCCGACACCCTTTTCCCGCCAGGACGCGCCGCCTCTGGCGCCCGCCATCGTGAGCGCGGCGCAGGCGTTCGGCGCGACGTGGAATCGCCCGGTGTTCAAGGCTCCGCCGCTTGAAGTGCAGCCGCCGATAGCGGACGTGCTCAGGTTTACGGCCGAGATGGCCCGGCTCGTCCGGACCGAGCGTTAGTCACTCTGGCTGCGTCTTGCACGCAGCCATAATGACAAACAGCCCGTTCAGGGGCTCCGCCGCAGCCACCGCAGGTTCGAACTCGCGCCACGCGCCTGGGCAAGGATGCGGGCGAGGTAGCGCAGGGCCGGCTCCGCCGATTTCTCGAACTCCCACGGAGGGTTGAGGATCGCCATGCCGCATCCGATCATGCGGGCCGATTCCGGATCGACAATGATGTCCGCCACGAGGGTCGGGGGCAGGTGCGGAAGGTCGCGAAGGCCGTCGTAAAGGGTCGCCGCCCCGACGCGGCCGGTCAACGGATACCAGATCGCGTACACTCCCTTCGGAAAACGCTGCAGGGCCTCGCCGAGCGCCGCGACGATCCGGGCGATCTCGTCCTTCGCCTCGAAGGGAGGATCGATGAGCGCAAGAGCCCTTCGTTCCGGAGGCGGCAGCATCCCGCGCAGCGCCACGTACCCATCCATGGCATGCACCGAAACCCGCTCCTCCTGGGCGAAGCTCCGCCCGAGGGCGAGGTTCTCGGCGGGCTGGCGCTCGCAGAGCGCCAGCCGGTCCTGCGGGCGCGCAAGCCGGCGCGCGATCCACGGTGAGCCTGGATAGACCCGGGGCGCCGACGCATCCGCGTTCCGCGGATCGAAACGGCGGACCAGGTCCACGTATTCGCCGAGGGGCGGCGGCAGGTCCTTGCGCGCCCAGAGGCGGCCGATGCCGTCCGGATGCTCGGGCTGGCGGGCGAGGCTGCCCCCCTGTTTCGCGCGGGCCAGGTCGTACGAGCCCGGGCCCGAGTGGGTGTCTAGGAAGAGAAATCCCGACGGCTTCCGCTGCATCCCGAGCACCAGCTGCACGAGAAGGGCGTGTTTCATCACGTCGGCGAAATTGCCGGCGTGGAAATGATGGCGGTAGTTCACCCGCTATCCCGCCACCGGCACCTTGACGACGACCTTGCGGACCAGGGCCGGCGCTCCCACCACGAGGGCGCCCATGTGCCCGTCCACGGGGAAGAAGACGCACGTGCCCCCCCCGGAAAGCCGCAGGACGGACCCCGCGGAAAAGGGCCGGTAGAAGACCACGTCCTTTCCGGGCGTCAGGTCCTCGTCCAGCGCGAGCCGCGCCGCGTCGGAGGTCTCCATGAATTCCTCGCCCTCGACGACCGTCTGGACGTCGATGTACGCGCGGTGGGTCTCCCATCTCCCCTCGGTGCGCGGCTTTGTCATGTAGGCCTGAAGGAGGGCGAAGGCGCCTCCGGCGAGCTCAACCCGCTCCGACGCTCCAGCGGCCAGGGCGGTCAGGCGCAGGTTTGCGGCCGCGCCCGGCCGGCAGCATTCCTCGGCGCAGGCAAGGGCGGCGGCGAAGCGGCCGATGTCGCCGATTTGTGCGCGAATGGCGGCAAGGGGTCCGAAAAGTGCCATCCCGGGAGCTTTGCGACACGGTGGAGGCTGGCAAGCCGTGAAAGAATCTGCTTTTCTCGTGGTTTCCCGTGGCCGAAGCGATCACCCGCATCCTCTCAGACATTCACTACGGCGACCGCCTGAGCCGGGTGCGCTCGTTCGCCCAGCTGCTTCCCTTGTGCGAGGGCGTCGAGCGGCTCGTCCTGAATGGCGACACCCTCGACACGCGCGACGGACCCGACCCCGCCCATACGGACCGGTGTCGCGCCGAAGTCGCGCGCTTCTTCGCACGGGCGCCCTGCCGCGCCACCTTTCTCACCGGCAATCACGATCCCGACATCTCGGGCCAGCACACCCTCGATCTCGAAGGCGGGCGGGTCTTCGTGTTCCATGGCGACATCCTGTTCGAAAGCATGGTGCCCTGGGGTCACGACGCGGAGCCGATCCGCGCAAGCATCCGCGCAGCCTTTGCCGCCCTGCCGCCGGGAGCCGAACAGCGCCTCGAGGACCGAATCCGCGTCTACCGGCGCGTGGCGGGTTCCGTACGCCAGCGCCACCAGGCGGAAAGGCGTCCCCTCAGGTACGCCTACCGTTTCTTGACCGATACGGTCTGGCCGCTTCCGAGCCTCCTCAACATGCTGCGCGCCTGGCGCGACCTGCCCCGCCTCGCGGCCGGCCTCGCCTCGCGGCACCGGCCGCGGGCCAGGTTCGTGGTGGTCGGCCACACCCACAGGCCCGGCGTATGGAAGAGGCCCTCGGGCGTCGTCGTCATCAACACGGGCTCCTTCTCGCCGCCCTTCGGGGGCTGCGTCGTCGACCTGGCCGGGGATCGCCTGTGCGTGCGGCGCATCGCGGAGAAAAACGGCGGGTTCTGCGCCGGCCGGACGCTGGCGGAATTCGAGCTCGGCGGACGCGAGGACGTTCCCCAGCACAACGCGGCATGACCAAGGAATTCAACTGGTGGGTCAGGGATCCCGAGCTCGGGAAATTCCAGGTCTCGGCCGCGATCTACGGCAGCGGCATCACCTGGCAGCGCCAGGAGGGGCGCTTCACCTCCTGGGTGCCCCACAAGCCGAGCGACGAAGACTGGGACAGGCTGGTCTCGGAGGCGTCCACCCGCGTGCCCCGGCGGCTGATATCGCCGAAGCAATTCGACCAGATCGTGCATCTGAGGGAGCAGGCGATGCGCTGACCATGGACCTGATCGACCTGAATCGCGACGGCGGCATCGGCGCCAATTCGTTCTTCCTGAAGATCGGCGGGCTGTCGGTGCTGCTCGACTGCGGCCTCAATCCGAAGAAGACGGGGCGCGCCGCGACGCCGGACCTCTCGGCGCTGCGCGGCCAGAAGCTGGACCTGATCATAATCACGCATTCGCACCTGGACCACATCGGCAGCCTGCCCGTGGCGATGCGCGAGCATCCCGGCGTGCCGGTCCTCATGACGACATCGAGCAGCATGCTGGTCGGGCGGATGCTCCACAATTCCGCGAACGTCATGATGCGCCAGCGGGAGTCCGAGAACATCCCCGACTATCCCCTGTTCACGCACGACGAGATCGACCGCTGCGTGAAGCGCTTCGCGGGCCTGCCCTTCGGCGTCCCCCGGCGCTTCCGTTCCGGAAAGGACGAGATCTCCGTGACCTTCCATTACGCGGGACACGTCGCGGGCGCCGCGGGTGTCGAGATCCGGCACAAGGATCGCGCGATTTTCTTCACGGGGGACGTCATGTTCGACGACCAGCGGACCCAGAAGGGCGCGCAGTTCCCCTCGGGCCGGTTCGACACCCTCGTCATGGAGACGACGCGGGGCGCGACCGAACGTCCGCCCGGAAAGAGCCGCGCCTCGGAGATGGCGCGCCTGGCGGACGGGATCAACCGCACGATCCAGGCGGGGGGCTCGTTCCTGATCCCCGTATTCGCGCTCGGACGGATGCAGGAGATCCTCGCCATCGTTCACGACGCGCGCCGCTTCCGCCGGATCGTGGACTGCCCGATCTACGCCTCCGGCCTGGGAATGGACCTGGTCGACTATTTCGACGAGATCAGCCGAAAGACGAATCACATCCAGTTTCGCAGGTCCGTCGTCAAGGATCTCAAGGTGCGCCCCCTGCCCCGCCAGCTCAAGGCGGGCGAGGACCCGGGGCAGAACGCGCTCTACATCGTCAGTTCGGGAATGCTGGTCGAGCGCACGCCGAGCTACACGCTCGCCTCGGGGCTCCTGGGCAAGGCCCGCAACTCGATCGGCTTCGTGGGTTACTGCGATCCGGACACGCCCGGAGGCCAGCTGCTGGCGGCCGCGCACGGCGACACGTTCGAATTCAAGGCCGCCCATGTGAGGGCGAAGGTGAAGGCTAGCGTCGAGCGGTTCGAATTGAGCGGGCATGCCGACCGCGAGGAGCTGGCGCAGTTCGCGGTCCAGACCGGAGCCCGCAGCATCGTCCTCACTCACGGAGACCCCCCCGCGCGGGCCTGGTTCGCGCAGCAGCTTTCGGCGCGGATGCAGGGCACCCAGGTGCTCGATCCGGTGCCGCTCCAGCACTACAACGTTTAACGGCCGGTTAAGCGCGGCCGGCGGGACTTGCTATCATCGGGGCATGGATGCCCCGCAACTCCCCGGCCCTCCGGATCCGGACAATCTCTTTGGCGAGCTCGACGTCGGCCTGGCCGCCGGCGCCTCCGACTGGCAGTTTCGCGGAGGGGAACCCTGCAGCGTCCGTCTGTGCGGATCCATGCGGCGCCTCGACCAGCCCCCGATCGGGGAGCCCCGCCTCCAGGCGATGGCGATGGCGGCGCTGGGCTGCCCATCCCCCGTCCCCAGCGGACGCGACGCCGCCTTCGAATACCGGGGAGAGTTCTTCCGCCTCCACTCCTCCTCAGCCGGAGGGGCGTTCTGCCTCAACCTCCGGCATATCCCGGGCCGGAGTCGATCGCTCGAGGCGCTGGGGGCGCCCCCAGCGTTCCGCCGCGCCGCCCTATCGAGCCACCGCGGGCTGATCCTGGTCACCGGGCCGGCGGGCTCGGGCAAGTCCACGACCCTGGCCGCCGCGGTCGATCATCTGAACGCAAGCAACGAGGACGTCATCCTCACCTTCGAGGATCCGATCGAGTTCCGGCACGGAAATCGGCGCGGCATCGTCCGGCAGCAGCAGAAGGGGCTGGATTTCTCGGACTTCGCGGAAGCGCTGAGGGGAGCCCTGCGCAGCGATCCGGACGTCATCCTCGTCGGCGAAATGAGGGACTGCGAGACGATCTCCGCGGCGCTGACCGCGGCCGAGACGGGGCACCTCGTGCTCGGGACGCTCCACTGCGGGACCGCCCGCGACGCGGTTTCGCGGATCGTGGACGCCTATCCGTCGGGCCGCGCTGCGGAAGTCCGCCTGCAGCTTGCGAAGAGCCTGGTGGCCGTCCTCGCGCAGCAGCTCGTGCGGACGCGGGAAGGGACGCTCGCCGGCGCATTCGAGCTCATGCTCGCGACCCACGGAATCCGGCACCTGATCGCCGAACCGGGGGGCCGGCATCACCTGCTCGCAAACGAGATCGCGACCGGCAGCGGCCACGGGATGATTTCGATGGACCAGTCCCTGGAGGACCTGTGCCGCAGGCGGGTGATCGAGCGCGCGGAGGCCATCCGATGGGCCGCACACCCGGCGACGCTCGGGTCGCTGCTTGCGGCGCGGAAGGGCTAGAAGCGTGGCCATGCCCGACTCCTTCCGGATCATCTTCCCGATCGTCATCGCCCTGGTCGCGTGCCCCGCGCGGGCGGATTTGCCGTGGCCTGTCTACCGGCTCTCGCGAAATCCGGCCGCGGCGGCATCCGACCCGCTGGACGCGCCCGTGCCGTCATTCCATGCCATGGAGGTTCCGATAGCCGCGGCATTCCTGGAGGTGAGCAGATCCTCCGGAATCACCTTTGTCGTGGATCCCGCGGCGAAGGGCGACGTGACCCTGGAGATGCGCCGCGGGACGGTCCGCGACCTGGTCGATGCGCTCGCGAAATCGCAGGGCCTCTATTGGCAGAGGGAGGGACGGCTGATCGCGGTGCGACGGAATGCGACCCGATTCTACGAGATAGACTATCCGCAGATGACGCGCTCAGCCCAGGGCGGCAGCAATGTCACCCTGTCCGCGCAGGCCGGCGCGGGCTCCCCGTCCCCGGCCGGACAGGCCGGGGGCTATCCCGCTTCCGCGGCCGGAACGGGACAGAACGACCAGACCAACCTGTCCATCCTGCAGCAGAACCAGAATACGTTCTGGGCCGACGTCCAGTCCGAGCTGACAGCCCTGGCGCAGCCGGGCGAAAGCGTCATCGTCAATAAATTCGCGGGACTGGCCGTCGTCACCGCGCCCCCATCCCGGCAGGAGGACTTCCGCGAATTCATGGCGACCATCAACCGGCGGATCTCCCGCCAGGTCAGGATCGTCGCCCGCGTGATCGAGGTCGGGCTCGACTCGCAGCACCAGCTCGGCGTCGACTGGTCCCAGGCGGGCGCGCGCGCGGGCGGGCTGACGCTCGCCGGGCTCGGAACATCGACCGGGTTCTCCGCGATAGGCGGCCAGACACTCGCCGCCGGAACGATCTCCGGGACGCTCGCCACGAGCGGGATATCCGCGGTCATCAAGGCCCTGAGCCAGCAGGGCGATGTGAGCGCCGTCTCCAATCCCTCGGTCCTCAGCCTCAGCAACCAGACCGCGTTCGTCAAAGTCGGGACCGAGCAGACCTTCTTCTCGCTGTCGAATTCGACGACAATCAACCAGGCGGGGGCCGCGGCGCCATTCGCCACCACGCAGAACAGCTACGCGCAGAGCGCCATCACGATCGGCACCGTGCTCTACGTGACTCCCGAGGTGAACGGCGACGGGACGGTGACCGTGGATGTCCTTCCGGCAATCACCCAGCTGATCGGCGTCGACACCTCGCCCGATGGGCAGCAGACGGCCCCGCGAATGGACATCAAGGCGCTCTCGACCATCGCGCGGCTCCATCCCGACCAATCGGTGATGATCGGAGGGCTCATCTATGACGCAACCGCCACGCAATCGCGCGGCGTGCCCGGCCTGGCGGCGGTTCCGCTCCTGGGAAAGGCGTTCGGAACGACCGGACGCATACGGACACGAACGGAGCTCGTCATATTCCTTGCGGCCGAACCGGTGGACTGAGCGCCATGCCGTCCGCGCCCTCCCCTTCCGACCGCTTCCAGGCGATCCTGCGCGACGCCGTGGCCGACGGCGCCACGGATCTCCATCTGGAGCCCCGCGAGCGGAGCCTCGACATTCGGCACCGGGTGGACGGCCATCTCGTCCACAAGGGGCGAATCGAGCGCATCCAGAGCGAATCCGTCATCCAGGCCGCGAAGATCGCCGGGCACATGGACATCGCCGAACGGCGGCTTCCCCAGGACGGGCAGGGCCTGCTCGCGGTGGGCGCCCGGCGCTACCACCTGCGCTTCTCGTGCCTGCCGGCGATCAACGGCGAGTCGATCGTCGTCCGGATCATCGACGAGCAGGCGGGCGTCCGTTCGTTCGAGGAGATGGGGTTCTTCCCGGAGGAGATCGCGCGCCTGAGGGAGCTCCTGGAGCTTCCGAACGGCCTGGTCTACGTCACCGGCCCGACCGGCGCGGGGAAGACGACGCTTCTCTATTCCATGCTCAACAACCTGCCGCCGCGGGAAATCGACGCGCTGAAGATCATCACGCTCGAGGAGCCGGTCGAAACCCGGCATCCGCGCTTCTTCCTCCAGATCGGCGTGGACGAGCGGATCGGGCGCACGTTCAGCGAACTCCTGCGCCATGTGCTGCGGCACGATCCGGACGTCCTTCTGATCGGCGAGACCCGCGACCTCAAGACAGCCGAGATCACGCTGAAGGCCGCGCTCACGGGCCATCTCTGCTTCAGCACCCTCCACACCCATGACGCCCTCGGCGCAGTGGCGCGGCTGAAGGACATCGGCCTGGATCCCCTCATGGTGGCGGGCGCCCTGCGGGGCGTGATCGCCCAGCGGCTGGTCCGGCGCCCGTGCGAGGCCTGCCGCAGGCCGCACCCCCAGAACGACCTGCTGCTGAATCGGTTTCAGGTCCTGCTGCCCACCGCCGAAGCCCCGCCCGGCGGCCTCGGCTTCTTCGCCGCCGGCGACGGCGCCTGCGAGGCCTGCCGGGGCCGGGGCTACCGGGGACGGACCGCCATCGTCGAGGTCTTTCCCCTGCTGGGCCTCGAGCGCCAGCTCGCACGGTGCAACGGCCCGGCGGGCCTGCTGCCGCATCTGCGCGCGCGGGGCTGCCGCACGCTTTTCGAGGACGGCGTGCGCAAGGCCGCGCTCGGGCGGACGACCATCGAGGAGGTCTACGCCGCGGTCGAGGAGCGGCCCGGAGCCGACGGTTGCTATCATACCCTTCACAAATGAAAAAACAGCATCAGGCAGCCTTCACGCTCGTCGAAATCCTCGCCGTGCTCGCCGTGATCGCGGCGATCATCGCGATCGGCATACCCGCGGTCGCAAAAGTGCTCCAAAGCGCCCGGCTGCGGAACGCGGAGGGGACCGCGACGGTCGTGCGGAGCGCCGTAACGGCCTACCTCGCGAAGCCGGGCTCGATTGGCACGATTCCGGTCACGGAATCGGGCATCAGTGCGGCGCCCGTCCTCCCGGCAGCCCAGTGGACCGGCACCCCCGCCCTCAATACGGCCGCCGCCTCCAAGGCGGCCACCCTCGACAACCTGCTCCTCGCCGAAGGGCTCATCGACCGTCCGCTCAGCCTGAGGATGGGAGCCCAGAACTTCGCGCTGGCCTCGGGCGCGGTGCCCGTCACCTGGTCGGCGGTATCGGAAAGCTACACGAACGCGACCGCCCCGACCGCGGACTACGGCGCGGCCACCCGCGCCGAATGCGCGATATCGGATGGCGCCAGCAACCCGGGCGCGACCGGAGCCCCGGCGGCAGCCTGCGCGTTCAACCTCGCGGGCAACGGCACGCCGCTTCCCCCGGGAACCCGCGTCGCCTACCTGATCATCAAGAACGTGCCGACCTCGGACGCCTACCAGCTCGCCCTGGACGTCGACGGGATCGGCCTCGTCCAGAACGCGGCGGCCACTCCCGCGGGGCTCGATCAGACCCAGGGAGCGGTGGTCTATGCCAAGGACGCGGGCGGAACGGGCCTCGTCGACGTGTACTATTATCTGACGAGCCTGTGAGCGCACGGCGGCGAGGGGCGGGAATATTTTCACGCCGCCGGAAAATCGCGGCGGCGGCGGCCGTCGCGGCGTTCGCTGCCATCCTTCTCGGCCTGGAGCGCCGCGACCACGCCCGCATGCGCCGGGATGCGGAGAGCGCGGCGCAAGAACATGCCCGGGCAGCCATCCGCGCCGCCACCGATGCCCAGATCGGGGCTCTGACGCGGGACATCGCCCAAGCGGATCCCGGGACGCAGCGGGAGGGAGACCTGCTAGCCGCACTGGCCACGGCCACGCCGCCCGCCATCACCCTGAGCCAGGTGACCTGCGAGGAAGGCCAGTTTTCAATCCGCGGCCGCGTCTACGACGGATCCGGATCCTCCGAAGACGCCCTGGCACGCTTCCGCGCCGCGCTCTGCGCCGGGGACGCGCGCTGGCGGGTGGCGGATCCGTCGGAGTCCGCCGGCCCGCGAGACCGGCGATCCGACTTCTCGTGGCAGGGCTCACTGCTGCCGGATCCCCCGCCCGCGGGCGATCCGGCGGCGCTCGAGTCGAGGCTGACGGCAGCGCGCTCGCGGCTGCCCGACCCGGAATCATTCGGGCGCTGGATCGCGGAATGGAGCCCGCGCTGGAAAATCGTTGCCGGCTCGGCCGGGGTCGCGGATGGGCTCGCGATCCGGCGCCGCACCCTCGCGTACGACCACCCCGGACTGGGATCGTGGTCGGATATCGTGGACACGATCCGCAAGGTCTGCCGGCAGCCGGGAGTCTCCGTGGACAGCCTCGTCCTGACGGCGGCCCCGGACGGCGCGGACCGCTTCGCCGAGGCGCGGATCAGCCTGACGGCGCGCCTGCGGCCCCAGCCGCCGACACCGATTTCACGATGACGGGCGCGGGGACGTTCTCGCAGTGGGAGATCGACACGGGCTCCCCGTTCGAGGTCTCAAACCTGACATTTTCCATGGTCCAGTCGCGGGCGTATTCGATGCTGCCGGCCTGCCGGGCCTGAACCGTGATGTCTTTCCAGCGCACATTCTCAAGCGGCTTCTCCGGAAGCCCCTCCGCCGTAAAAATGCGCCGGGCGCCGGTCGCGACAACCCCCTCGATCGTGATGCCTCGGATCGCGCACAGGCCCCGCGCCGCCGGCTCGACCGGCGTGGCCATCACCTTCCAGTAGTCGGGAACCGCGGCCATGCCCGCGGGAATGACCGCGTAGCTGAAGGCCGGGTTCCAATCCAGGGTGAAGGTGAACGGGAGCGGCACGTTCTGCATCTTCACGTCCCGGATGAGGACGTCCTCGATGTAGCCGCCGCGCGTGCGGGCCGACTTGAAGCGAATGCCCTCGGCCGTTCCGATGCCCGTGTCGTCATAGGCGACGATGTGCCGGATTCCGCCGGATGTCTCGCTCCCGAAGGAGATGATGCCTCCGCCATGGAGCGTCGTGTTTCCGCGGATGACGACATACTCCGTCGGACGGGCGACGCGAAGGCCGTCGAAATCGCGCCCCGACTTGATGCAAATGCAGTCGTCGTTGTTCTCGATCATGCAGTTTTGAACCAGCACCCGGCGGGAGGAATCGACATCGACCCCGTCCGTGCTCGGCCCCCCGTTGTCGCTGATCGTGACTCCGTCGACGGTGACGTGCTCGTCGTAGCACACCTGCACGGTCCAGAAGCCGGAGCGGCGCAGGTGCAGCCCCTGGAGGGTGACGTCGGCCGACTTGTAGATTACGATCAGCCGGGCGCGCTCGCAGTCGTAATCGGCCGCCCAGCGCAGCCCGCGCGGCTCATAGGTCTTCCGAAGGGCCCTGTACTTGTCCCACCAGAACTTGCCCTGGCCGTCGATCGTGCCGGCCCCGGAAATCTTCACATTGGTCTGCCCATCTACGTTGATCAGCCCCGAGGGCCACACCATCTCGATCCCGGCCACCCGGGTCGGCAGCCGGGGATACGCCGCGTCATCCGGCACGCCGAGCAGGGTCACGCCGGCGTCGACGCGGAGGTGTACGTTGCTTTTGAGGTATATCGAACCCGTCAGGTAGGTGCCTGGGGAAAAGGTGACGACTCCGCCGCCAGCGCCCGCGCAGGCGTCTATCGCGCGCTGGATCGCGGCCGTGGAAAGCGTGACGCCGTCGTTGGCCGCGCCGAAGTCCACCGCAGGGAAGCTCCTCCCCTCGGACGGGACGCTCCTGGCTCCGACATCGGCCGTCCAGGCGGGAAGGCCGGAGGCGGCCGCATACGCCTCGGCGAGGCCGAGGCCGCTGGCCCCCAGGAGGGCCGCCGCGGCCGCGATCCAGGGAACCCGATTCATGCGCCGTCCGAGGCGTCCCGCTTCCCGCGCGGCGCCCGCCTTCCAGATCCCCCGTCGGCGTACTTGGAGGCCTTGGCGTTCAGCCAGAGCTCATCCTTGGCGCTCCGGTTCAGCCAAAATATCTCCGCGCCATGCTCGACGAAGACCGGCTTTTCACGCGCCTTCTCCGGAACCTTCAGCCCGGTCCCGGTCAGCGTCGCAAGGAAATCGTCGCGGCTCTTGCCCAGCGTCTCCGCCAGGCGGTCGACCTCGGCGGCAAATCCGCCCGTCTTTGTCGGGGCAAGGAGCAGGCGGACCGCGGCGAGCGGAGCAGACAGGCCGTCGGAGGGCGCCGGGGCCTCGGGCGGGGCCGAAGCGGGCATTTCCGGCGCGCCACCTTCGGGCGCGCCCTTTTCATCGCCGTTGATCCAGATGCCGCCGCGCTGGTCATGGTTCAGCCACCAGAGGCGCCCGCCGATCTCGAGCGGGGCGGGCTGGTCTTCGTGGCCCGAGGGCACGGCAAGGCCGAGCGCAACGAGTGCGGCGGTGAGGTCTTCCTCCCCGCACCGGAGCGCCCGCGCAAGAAAGCTCACGCTGCCCGATATGCCGCTGCCCCGGCGGTTGCGCCGCATCAGGGGGCCGATCTTCTCAAGGAGTTCGGGACCGGTCGGCGCCGGCTGGGAAGCTTCCGAGGGCTGGTTCCGGGGATTGCGCCGGCCGCCGCGGGAGTGTTCGTGCTGGGGATTCTGTCCCTCCGCGGAGGGCTGTTCGGCATTTCCGGCGCCTTCGCCGGAGGCGCCAGGCTCGCGCGTTCCGGATGCCTCGCCGGCGCTTTCGGGCTCAACGCGCTTTCCCTGAACCACGCGAAAGGCGGCCCTGGGCTTTTCCTTGGTGTTTATCCAGAGCTCGCCGCGCCGGTTGATGTTCACCCAGAAAAGATCGCCGTCGTACTCGACGAACACGGGGTCGGAGTCCTCGTCCTCGGGCACGCCCAGGCCGCACTCCTTCAGGGCGCCGATGACTTCCTGCTCGGTCAGCTGCCATTTCTTGGCCAGATGGTCGACGCCGACGGAAAGGCCGGGGCCCCGCTGGTTGCGCCGCATGTGCGGGCGAAGGGCCTCGAAGAACGTCGGGAGTTCGTCCTCGGAGCCCAGCTTCTCCCAATCGCCCCCCTCGCCGCCATCCTCCGGAGAATCCGGATCGAAATCGCGCTCGGTGTCGCGAACCTTGCGATACCCGTCGTCGGCGTCGGCCTTGTCGAGGGCGCTCGCCTCCGGCTTCTCCTCGGCGGAGGACCCCGAGCCCTCCTTGAATTTTGCGGCGAATTCGGCGCGCAGCTTGTCGGCCTCGGTCCTGGCGGCGGTGGCGATCGCATCCTCCAGGGTCCAGTCCCGCTGGGTCGGGCGCCTTGCCAGGCCCGTGAAGGCGAGCGGATTCTCGGGCTGGGACTGGAAGCGGATGATCTCCCACTCGTCCTTGCCCAGCTGATTCAGAAAAGTTTCGAGCAGCGCGGGCGTCGCGAAACCGCCCTTGCCGCTTGTGATGACCTTATATTCCCAGACTGACATAATTTATGGTGATGACGACCGCGCTTGGCGGAGCGGTAAGACATCCCAGATGCGCCCGCGGTTGCCGAGCCTATTCTGGAGGCGGGTGGGCGACGGCCTGCCGGTATTGCCGGATGGCCTCCTCCGTGCGTCCCGCATCCCGAAGGGCGATGCTCAGGTTGAAATGGGCCGCCCGGTAGTCGGGCTTCAGCCGGAGAGCCTGCTCAAAATGCGCGATCGCCTCCGGCAGGCGGCCGGCCCGCGCCAGCGCGACCCCGAGGTTGTCCTCGAATTCCGCGTCGTCCGGCCTGAGCCGCAGGGCCTGCTCATAATGCCCGATGGCATCATCCAGCCGCCCGGCCTCGACGAGCGCGACGCCGAGGTTGTTGTGGGCGGCGGAAAACCCCGGCCTGAGCCGCAGGGCGGCCTCGTAGTGGGTGATCGCCTCCGGCAGCCGGCCGACCGTCCGCAGGGCTATTCCAAGATCGTATTCCGCCTCGGGGTCGTCGGGCCTGATCTGGAGCGCACGCTCGTAGCAGGCGATCGCCGCGCCCGGGCTCGTCTTCTGCAGGACCGTTCCCAGGTTGACCTCGGCCTCGGCGTAGTCGGGCCGAAGCCGCAGGGCTTCGCGGTAGCTCGCGACGGCCTCGGCAGTTCGTCCGGCGCCGGCCAGCGCGGTGCCCAGATTGTCCAGGGCCTCGGGATAGTCGGGCTTGAGGCGGAGCGCCTCCCCATAGTGGAGGATGGCGTCCGGGTACCTTCCCTCCGCGCGCAGCGCGTTTGCGAGGTTGAATTCCCCCTCCGGATAATCGGGCTTCAATTGCAGGGCCCGGGTGAGATCGCCCGCGGCCGCCGCAGGCTGCCCTTTCTCCAGAAGCAACGTCCCGAGATTGCTGTAGGCCATCCAGCAGCCAGGATTCCTGTCAATCGTGGTCAGGTAGAGAGTCTCAAGGTCCCGGTACATCCGGCTCTGCCGCCAGGTGAGAACGCCGAGAGTGCCGACGACCAGGAAAGGTGCCAGGTCTCGGATAATGCTCCGCCAGCGCGGAGCATTATCTGAGACCTGACCCCATCGGCCCCAGGCCCCGGCGGCGAGCGCGACCATGCCCATACTCGCGAGATACTGGAAGTGGTCGGCGACAAAAGAGTAGATGAACGGATAGACGTTGAAGAATCCGAGGGCCGGAAAGAGGGACCCGATGAAGAAAAGCGCGGCTGCAAGCGGCCCGCGGGATTTCCGGCGGAGAAGCCAGAGCGCGATCAGAACGGCAATCAGGGCCGCGGGGCACAGCCAGGACCGGAACGCAGTAGCTGCAATTTCCCAGCGGGGGTAGATGAAGACCAGATTCGAAGGCCAGAAAAGCTTGCCGAAATAGAACCAGCAAACCCTGCCGGCCAGGAGGAAGCGCTGGAGAAGGTTCAGTTCGAAGACCGCGCCGTGCGCGCCGACATAACGGCGCTCGACCCAGGCCGTGAACAGCCCTGCCGCTCCGCCCATAACGAACCAGGGGACGAGCGGCACGGCATCCCGACGAAGGGACAGGCTCCCGCGCTTCCACCAAAGGACGACCAGCAGGGCGGCAGGGAGCGACGCCGTGACCGACTTGGTCAGGAGGGCGAGGACGAAGAGAGCCGTTGCGAGCCAATACGAAGGGGTCAGGTCTCGGAATATCGCGAGGAGCGACGCTCCGCCTTGTTCCGAGACCTGTCCCCTTTCCTTGTCGAAACGCAGGTAGGCCAGCGCGGCCAGGAGATAGAAAACCGCCGAGAGCGTGTTCTTCTGCTCGGAGATCCAGGCCACCGATTCGACGCAGACCGGGTGCAGGGCAAAGATGAGTCCGGCGAGCCACGCGCATGGGACGGAAAGCCGGGCCAGGATGACGACGAAGAGGCACGCCGCCGTGGCGTGCAGGAGCGCGTTGACCAGATGATATCCGAAGGTCGCGTCGCCCCAGAGCCGGTGCTCGATCCAGAACGCGCTGTGGAGAACCGGATAGTACTGCTGCGTCGCGCCGACCTCGAACCAGATCCGTTCAAGCCCATGAAGCGGGCGCAGGTCCGCCCGGGTCACATGGGCGTCGTCGTCCCAGACCATTCCGCCGCGAAGCGCCGGGGAATAAGCGGCGAGCACGGCAGCAAAGATCAGCAGCGCGAGCGAAGGGGTCAGGCCGCCCGTTGTTAATTTTTTAATCAACGAATAAGAGGTCGGCTCACGGATAGTGATCCCGCCTGACGGGATCAATATCCGATGACCTGACCCAGCTTACCCGGCGTGTCCGCCAAATCGAGGCAATCTCAGTTTGATCCCATGGATCGGCCGCGGAAGCCCCTGAATTTATTTCGGCAACCGAAGCCTGTAGCTCGTGCTTCGCCCGCCAGCCTCTTCCTTGCTCAGAATCCGGCGATCCAGCAGGTCACTGATGTCCCGCAGTGCGGTATCCTGTGAGCACTTCGTGAGTTTCGCCCATTTGGAAGACGTAAGTTTTCCCTCGAAGCCATCAAGCAGGCGATTGACGACCGCCCGTTGACGTTCGTTGAACGATTCACCGGCATGCGTTTTCCAAAAGCATGCCTTCCCGAGCACAACCTCCAGCATTCCTTCTGAAGCAGCGATGGCGTGCTCAAGGCAGTGGAGATACCACTCAATCCAAGGCGTGATGGTGAGAGGCCCCCTCTGGCAATTTTCCAGCACATCGTAGTAAGCGCTCCGCTCGTGCTGAATTTGCGAAGACATGCTATAAAATCGCTGTGAGCTTCCCTCCGATCGTGCCAATGCCAAGTCCGCAATCGCACGCGCAATGCGCCCGTTGCCATCGTCAAAGGGGTGAATGGTCACAAACCAGAAATGCGCCACCGCCGATTTTATCACCGGGTCTGCTTCAGATGATGCATTGAAGAACTCGAGGAAGCGTTCCATCTCTTTTTCCAGGCGGTCATGCGTGGGCGCTTCATAATGCACTTTCTCGCGCCCGTAGGGGCCGGAGACCACACGCATCGGGCCACTCGCTTCCGTCCTCCACCCGCCAACGGTGATCTTCTGCATGCCGCTTCTGCCGGTTGGAAACAGCGCAGCGTGCCAGGAGAAAAGGCGCTCCTTCGTTAGAGGCGCATTATATTTGCGGGTGGCATCGAGCATGACTTCGACAATGCCCTCCACATTGCGGTCAACCTGAGGCAAGGCGCCGACATCCAACCCCATCCGCCTGGCAATTGATGATCGCACCTGCGCAGCATCCAGGTTTTCACCTTCAATCTCGCTGGTTTTTATGACGTCCTGCGTTAGGGTTTGGAGCGTGGCTTCCTCGCGCAACTGAAAACCAAGACCCTCCATTCGGCCAAGCAGACGTCCTTGCAAGTGACGCACTTCGGCAAGCAGGCCTCCGAGTGAGGCCTGATCCCAAGTTAACAGGGGCCAATTCTTCTGTTCATGGATGTACATGTTATCTCCGCACTAATCGCGGAGATAATGCGCCCTATTCGCCGCAGATCAAGAATTAAAGCCGCATTCTTTGCGGTGATTAACATTCCCTTTCGCCGCACACGTGCCGACCCTCTAACCCAGCAATTCGCGCAGATGGGCTGCGAGAAACTCATAGACGACGCTTCGCGCAATTCCACGGGGTCAGGCTGCAAAAGTTGATCTTGGAGGGCTGGCGGCGAATGCCAGGCCGGTCCAGTCGGTGCGGGCGGCCGGGTTGCTATCATTGAGGCATGCCCCGCAAGCTGCGTCTGGAATTTCCTGGAGCCCGCTACCATGTGATCAATCGGGGTAACTATCGGGCGGACGTCTTCGGATCCGACCTGACGAAGGCGGCTTTTGAGGCCTGCCTGGTAGAAACCTCAGAAAAATGGTCCTGGCTGATCCATGCGTTCATCGTGATGCGCAATCACTTCCATCTAGCAGTCGAGACTCCGCGAGGCAATCTCGTTCGCGGCATGCAGTGGCTGGAAGCCACCTTTGCCAACCGCTTCAACCGCTTCCGCCAAGAGCACGGACACTTGTTCCAGGGACGCTATCGAGCCCTGGTGATCGGCGAGGATAACTTCCTCGGGCTGGTTTGTGATTACATTCACCTCAATCCGGTCCGGGCTGGATTTAGATCACTGGAAAAGCTAAGCGGGTACCGGCATTCGAGCTATTGGCATCTCCACCATCCGACAGGGCGCCCCCAGTGCTTGCAGTGCCAGACCGTCTTGGACGGCGGCCGGCAGGCTGCCTGACACTCCCGAGGGCTGGCGCCAATACGCCGGGTATCTCGAACGCCAGCTAGCCGCAGCCGACGCCAAGCGGCGCTATGCCAGCCTGTCGCAGGGTTGGGCGATAGGTTCCGAGGCCTTCCAGGCTGCCACCATCGCCCAGCATGCCCCGGTGGGCTCGACCAGAGCGTGGACCCTCCCCGGAGCAGATCAGATGCGCCAGGCCCACTGGAACAAATACCTGCTTCGGGCCTTGGCCTCCCTCGGCCATTCCACGGAGCAGGCCCGCTTGGCGCCCCAAGGTGAAATATGGAAACTCGCGGTCGCAACCTGGATGCGGGACGCAGCCCGAGCTCGCAGCAATTGGCTGGGCGAACAGCTCCGCTTGGGCGCCCCCTCGGTCATCAGCCGCAACCTCGCTCGCTATCGATTCCACCATCAACACTCCGATCCGAACTGGAATATCCTGATATCAAGTTTTTCAGCCTGACCCCGTGGAATTGCCCTCGCTCGCTATCGATCCCACCATCAACACTCCGATCCCAACTGGAATATCCTGATATCAAGTTTTTCAGCCTGACCCCGTGGAATTGCCTCCGAGACGTAGGATCAATGTAGCCCCGCCACCCCCTTCTTCTGCAAAAGTTCTATAACTTTATCACGCCACTTTGACATAGTTGGCATCGTATGCCCAGCGGACCCGTTAATCGCATATACGACCGTGTAGCCCCATCGATCCCTGATTGCAGGATCAAACCCGGCCTGAACCATATCATACAATAAATCATAGCGATTACACATTGCCGCAAAGATCGGTGGAGTTAAACCGTCCCGATCTTTAAAATTCAAGTTCGCCCCTGCCTGTATTAGTTTCTCAGCCTGAAGCGTTCGTTGCGCCTCAATGCTGGCAAATATCGGCGTGAAGCTTCGGAACGGGTTCACTAGATTCACATCCCCGCCGTATTTAAGTACCGTATCCAAGTACCAAATATCTTTGTGTTGTGCAGCCAGTGAGGTTGCCGAGTTTCCCGCAAAGGGCAGTTCTTGTGCAAGCGCCGAGGTCCCATCCGACAATTGGAGATTCGGGTTTGCTCCATGCTGCAACAGACACTCGAACCCTTCCTTGTTTTGGTTGAGGAGTGCCCATATCACCGGAATCATGTTGTCCTTGCCGCGAACATTCACATCCACGCCCTCAGATAGCAGCCTCGTAACTTCAGCAGTGCGGCCTTTGGCCGCGGCGTCCGCCAATGCCGCAGCCTGTCCGTCTGAAAAGTACTCGGCGGCATCCATTGCTTTCAGGGGGTTACAACCCAGGTTAAAGCCCGCAAGCAGGATTCCGCACCCTCGTACGATCAAACTTAGCGCGCAACGACACTGCGTTTGGATGTTCAATGGCGTATGTGTAGCAATGACAATACCAAGGCGTTCCCATTAAAATGGTCCCCGTCGGTTAGACAGCGGGTCGGCTAAAATAAGCGATGGTGACCTGCCTTCGTGAAATTGCCTTACGGATAGCACGTCGTTATATTTATAACAAGATCATTCACAATCGACCGATCGGGAAACCTAATTGAGTATTTTATACTCATATTTCTCCATATTTTCGGGATTTCGATAACGGCATATATATATTCATGCGTAGCCGGGTCGATCGTATCGACGTAATATATCCTTCCGTCGCGAAAGGGAACCAAATAGACATAATTTCTCTCAAGAATTGTCGCCGTCTTCCCGGTCATTATGTCATCTTTATATATCTTCCTCCTAACTGGCTCTATCGCTGCACCATCGCATATTATCTCGTCAATCTTTAGGGCCGGGAAAGCCGATAAATAAATCGAGCCGCTAGTGACATTTGTCCAGAATGGAATAACATTCAACGACCTTGGAGACTCCAACTGAATGCCGATATCGGTTCTCCTTGCTTCAGCATTACAGATAGAAGGCATCGCTGTGCCGAGGATAAATATAATCTGAGTTATTCGTTTTAACATAGCAAATCCACAGGGTCAACGCGACCCCTTAGATCGGCCTCCAGGTGCTATAGAGCACCGGTTGTGGTCGCGTTCAGTATTGGGGGAACATCAAGGATTAGCTGTTTTCGTTTTAACAAAAAAACGATTGCTCCAATTGGGACGGCCACACCGATATTCCACGGCCCATACAGCCCCATCTTGAAAACACTTGCCCCGAGTAATTGGAATGAAAGCAGTTGGCAATTTATTTGTCCTGTCGACCAATTAAGCCGAAAGGTCACGAACCCAAGAAGGATAAATATTATCCATAACCATTTCTTCCGAATTTTCGAGCGCGCACAGACCACAAGCGTTATCATCGAGAAGAGCGGTATTGCGACGACGAGCGCAAAGAATACATAGTGAGCCACGCTCTTTCCGCTGAAAGTAAAGCTATTCAG
>CAZJNA010000052.1:0-21829 GCA_964547325.1 uncultured Opitutaceae bacterium
TTCTACGGCGCGATGGACGGCGCCTCGAAGTTCGTGCGCGGCGACGCCGTCGCCGGCATCCTCATCGTCCTGGTCAACGTCGTCGGCGGCTTTGCGATCGGCGTCTTCCAGATGGACCTCACGCTCGCGGAGTCGCTGCAGAAGTTCACGCTGCTCTCGATCGGCGAGGGGCTGGTCTCGCAGATCCCCGCCCTCATCATATCGATCGGCGCCGGCCTGCTCGTCACGCGGGCCCCCGAAAACATCAATCTGGGCACCCAGATCACGGGCCAGCTCTTCCGGTACCCGCGGGCCATCGGCATCGCATCGGCGATGCTGGCCGTCTTCGGCATCATGCCGGGGATGCCCGCGGTCCCTTTCCTCCTGCTCGCCGGCGGAGCCGCCATCCTCGCCCGCAATCTCAAGGCTCCCGAGGCCGCCGCCGATTCCTCCCAGGCGGCGCGGGCCCGGCCCGGCAAGGCCGCCGGCGGAAAGCCCGGCGCCGCGCCTGCGGCCCCCGCGGCTCCTGCGATCCACAGCGGGGATGACGTGCGCAAGCTTGCCGATGTGGATGTCTTCGCGATCGAGATCGGCCACGGCCTGCTCGCGCTGGCCGACGCCAAGGCCGGCGGGGACCTCCTCGCGCGGGTCACCGGCGTCCGGAAGAACCTCGCGCGCGAGCGCGGGATCATCGTCCCCGCGATCGCCGTCCGGGACAACCTCGAGCTCGAGTCCAACGATTACCGCTTCCTCATCCGCGGCAGATCCGTGGCGCGCGGCCAGATCATGGCCGGCCGCTGGCTCGCCATGAACGTGGCCGGCGGGTCGGTCCCTCTGCGCGGCGTGCCCACCCGGGAGCCCGTCTTCAAGCTCGAGGCGACCTGGGTGGACGAGGCCGAGAAGAAGACGGCGGAGCTCAACGGCTACACGGTCGTCGACCCCTCCTCGGTCCTCATCACGCACCTCGCGGAGACCCTGAAGTCGAACGCGCACCTGCTCCTGGCCCGCCAGGAGGTCCAGTCGCTCGTCGACTACCTCAAGCAGACGCATCCCGCGCTCGTCTCCGAGCTGCTCCCCGACCTCGTGAACCTCGGCATCATCCAGCGCGTCCTCCAGAATCTCCTCCGCGAGGGCGTGGCGATCGTCAACCTGCCGCTGATCCTGGAGGGAATCGCCGACTTCGCCTCGCTTTCCAAGAACCCGGACGACCTTGCGGAGCTCGTCCGGCGCCGGCTTGGCATGTACTTTGTTCCCGAATACGAGTGCCGCGCGGGCGTCATCAAGGCGATCACGCTGGATCCCCGCCTTGAGCAACTGCTCGCCGGAAAGGTTCACCGGTCGCCGACCGAGGTCGGGCTTGCCCTGGATCCCTCCACCGGGCGGTACCTGCTCGACGAGATCACCCGGCGCTCGACCGAGCTTGTCCAGCAGAACCTGCCCGCCGTCCTCGTCGTCTCCACCGAGACGCGGCTGGCCCTGCGCCGGTTCCTCGAGCCGTCTTTCCCGCGTCTCGCGGTGCTCGCGTTCCAGGAGCTGCCGGCGGCGACCGAGATCGAGAACGCCGGGCTCATACCGCTTCCGTCCCACCTCGTCCGCGCCGAGACGGCGCTTAAGGCCGCCTGATCCCCCATGTCTCCCTCCCCAGGCACCTGCTACAAGTTCACCGTCGCCTCCGCAGAGGAGGCCGCGTCCCTCATCCGCGAGAGGCTCGGGCCGGAGGCCCGCGTCCTCTCGGTGCGGACGATGCCCGCGGCGGGCCTCAGGAGCCTCTGGGCCGCGCCCCGGCTCGAGGTGATCGCGCAGATCGACCCTCCCCAGGCCCCCGACATGCCCGCCCCCGCGCCGCGAGATGAACCGCCCGGCGAAGCCCCGCCTGCGCGCCCGGGGCGCTGGAATCTCGGCGAGCCGCGCTCCCTGCGCGACCTGCTCCGGCGGTCCGGCCTGTCCGAGCTGGCGCTCGGACGGCTGCAGTCGGCTCCGTTCTGGGAGGAATTGACCCGCGCCCCGCTGCACCGCGCCCTTTGCGAAATCGGCCGCCATCTCCAGCGCGAGTCCGAGCGCCGGGTGGAGCGCGCGCCGCTCACACGGGCCGCCTTCCTCGGCGGACCGGGCGTTGGCCGCACGACCGCGCTCTGCAAGTGGCTGGGCGCCGAGGTGTTTCGCCGCGCCCGCCTGGGCCATGTCGTCACGGCCGAGTTCGACCGGCCGCATCTGCCCGGACCGCTTCCCATCTTCTGCGAGGCCCTCGGCGTCCCGGTGGTCCGCTATCCCGCCGCGACCCGGCCGGCCGTTGCCGGCGGCTTCGTCTACCTCGATCTCCCCGGCATCTCGACACGCGACCCGGCCGAGAACGCCGCGCTGGCCGAGTTCCTGGCGCGCGAGGAGATCGAGCAGCGCGTGCTCGTCCTCAACGCGGCCTACGACCATGCCGCGCTGCGCGCCGGCTACGCCGCAGGCCGCGCGCTCGGGGCCACGCACCTCGTGTTCACCCATCTCGACGAGGTGCCGCAGTGGGGGCGGCTCTGGGACTACCTCTTCGACGGCGCGCTCGAGCCGCTGTTTCTCGCCACGGGCCCGTCGCTCACCGGCGACTGCGAGGAGGACGTCTGCGGCGCGCTCGTGCGCCGGACCCTTGCGGGAGGAGGCGGGGCCGACACCGCCGATTCCGCCGACGAAACCGAGGCGCTGGCCGCCTCCGACCTTCCATGAGATTCGTATTCCTAATCGGAGGCGCGCTCGGGTTCGCGACCGCGGGCGTCACCAGCATCTGGGTCGGGCGCGATCCGGACCGCGTCCTTCTCGACTCCGCCCTCGGGTGCCTGGCGGGCGCGCTCCTCTTCCGCTGGTTCTGGTCGATCTTCATCCGAAGCTTCCGCGAAACCTATCTCGCCCGCCATCACGGCGTGCCCGCCCCCGCAGCCGCCGCCAAAACACCGAAATCCTGATGCCCACCGCTTTTTCTCCTCCCATGAACACACTCACTGACACTGCCAGCGGCAAGGATGCCCCACCGAAAGGCGCAGCCTGGCGCGCCTACCAGGGCGTCTCTCCGGGCGCCTTCGACGAAAAGGAATTGATCGAACGCTACCTGCCGTTGGTCCGCAATGTCGTGGACCGGATCAAGATAAACCTTCCGTCGCACATCGACGCCGACGATCTCTACAGCGTCGGCATCACCGGGCTGATCGCGGCCGTGCGCAAATACGATCCCGAGCAGGGCAACACGTTCGCCGGCTACGCCGCCACGCGGATCCGGGGCGCGATCCTCGACGAACTGCGCAGGATGGATTGGTGCCCGCGGCGCGCCCGCGCCCGCGCGCGCAAGGTGAAGGAGGCGATCAATGCCCTGGAGCAGCGCCTCGGTCGCGCCGCGACGGAAGCCGAGATTTGCAAGGACCTCGGCCTGAGCGCGAAGGACTACGCCAAGTGGCTCGAGGAATCGCGCCCGGTGACCTTCATCGCCATCGACCAGCTCAGCGCAGGTGAGGATTCGGACGGGGTGTCGCTGCACGAGCTCCTTCCCGACGAAAACGACGAGACGGGACGCGAAAAGGTCGAAAAGCAGGAGCTTCTGCAACTTCTCGCTCAAAGAATAGGGGAATTGCCCGATATACCCAGAAAGATCCTTGCCATGTACTATTTCGAAAACATGCGCCTGGCTGAAATCGCGGCGGTTTTCGGCCTGACGGAGTCGCGTATCTGCCAGATCCACTCACAAACCATCCTCGGCCTTCGAGGCTACCTCGGCCGGGCGCGCAATCGCTGACCGGGATGGCCTGCGCCCCGCCCGCATGCTCGTCCTGATCGGAGCTCTCGTCGTTCTCGTTTCCACCCTCGGCGGGTTCATGCTCGAGGGCGGCAAGCCGCTTGTGCTCGTGCAGGTGTCCGAGTTCGTCGTCATCCTGGGAGTCGCCGCGGGCGTCCTCATCATCGCGAGCCCGGCCCGGATGCTGAAGGAGATCATGCACAAGGCGAAGGAGGCGATCTCCGGGCACCCCACGGGCAAGCCGGAATACTTCGACCTGCTCAAGCTCCTCTTCGAGCTGTTCATGATCGGCCGGCGCAACGGGCTCATCGCCCTGGAAGAGCATGTGATGGATCCGGCCCAGAGCTCCGTGTTCCAGAAATACCACTCGGTCTCCGGCCATCCCGAACGGCTCGAGTTCCTCTGCAACGGCCTGAAGCCCGTGATCGACGGCAAGATCAAGCCCGACCAGCTCGAATCCCTGCTCAATGCCGAGCTCGAGGCCAAGATCGAGGAGGGCGAGCATCCCGTCCACCTCCTCCACCTTGTCGGCGATTCGCTTCCGGGCATCGGGATCGTGGCCGCCGTTCTCGGCATCATCAACACGATGTCGGCCATCGCCGAGGGCCCCGCCTCGGTCGGCGAGCACGTGGCGGCCGCCCTCACGGGCACCCTCCTCGGCATCTTCGTCGCCTACGGGTTCGTCAACCCGCTGGCGAACCGCATCGCGTTCAACAACACCGCGGACGCGCAGTACCTGCGGTGCATCAAACAGGCCGTGGCCGGGTTCGCGAAGGGGCTCGCGCCCTTCACGGCGGTCGAGGTCGCGCGCCGCTCGATCGACAGCTCGGCCCAGCCCGGATCCGAGGACCTCGAGACGGCCACCAAGGCTCTCGGGACCGCCAAATAGGAGGGAATGCGTCATGTCCGGAGGAGCATGGAAGGTCGCCTACGCCGACTTCGTCACAGCCATGATGGCCCTCTTCATGGTGCTGTGGATATCCGCGCAGGACAAACAGATCCTGATAGCGACGTCCCGCTACTTCCAGAGCCCGTTCAAGAGCCCGATGGAAGACCATTCGGGCATCATGCCCTTCAACAAGGAGTCGGACACGCGGAGCACGAAGACCGACGACCAGGAAACGCCGAAGCCGGCGAGCGCGGACAAGCAGATCGACATCAGCTATCTGAACGCCGTCGCGGCGGATTTCTACCGGCTCGTCCACATCGACCAGGACCTCGAAAAGAAGCCCATCGACGTCGAGATCACGAGCGACGGCCTTCGGATCACGCTTTTCGACCGCGGCAGCAAGCCCCTCTTCGGCGGCAACGGCGCCGATTTCACGCCCTGGGGGAAGTTCGTCATGCAGAATCTCGCCTGGCTCATAGACCGGCACGGCTTTCGCGTGACGATAGACGGCCACACCCGGTCGGGCCTCGACCTCAAGAAGCCCGACTATTCCGCCTGGGAGCTTTCGGCCGACCGGGCGAATGCCGCGCGTCGCAGCCTCGTCTATTTTGCCGTTGAACCGCGCATGATCGAGCGCGTGAGCGGCTATGCCGACTCCCGCCCCCTGGCCGGGGAGGCGCCCGTCTCAGAGGCCAACGAGCGGATCACCCTCAGCCTCGCTCTTTCGCCGAAGCCGCACAAGGACCCGCCCACAGCGTCGGTCCCCCCGCCGGCCGGTGCGACGCAGCCCCTTTGACCATGCCTCCCATGAGACCGTTTCTTCAGGGAAAAAAGAACCTTCCGGCCGAGGGGCTTCATCAGCCTGCCGCGAAGCCCGCTCTTCCGATCGCCGGGGTCACGGTGGCCGTGTCCGGAGCGCACGGCCCGAACATCGAGGTCGTCAAGGAGGGCGATAAGGTCGTCCGTCTTGTGGTCACCTGCGCCTGCGGGGAGCGGATGGAGGTCGAGTGCCTCTACCGCGCTGGAAGCTGAGCGGGCAAATCCGGCGGCAGAATCTGCCGCCGAGGGGCAGGCGGAAGGGTGGGGGGCTCAGGATGTATCGTAATTAGTTAGATACAAACGAGTTATGATCTTGGCATCCCTAGTGCTGTATATCCGACCAAATGGATATAGGCATCTACCAGAGCGCAGCCTCCCTTTCCGCACTTGAGCGGTGGCAGGACGCCGTGGCCCAGAACATCACCTCGGGACAGGTGACGGGTTACCGCAAGCGCACGGTGGAGTTTTCGACCCAGACGGCAGGCCAGTGGCAGCTCGATGCCAATTCCTCCTCGGGTGACGCAACCGTGCCGGCGATCTTCCCGAAGGCGACAAACGGCATCAGCTTCACGTCCGGGGAGACCCAGCCCACCGGGCGCGACCTCGATGTGGCCATTCAGGGCGACGGCTTCTTCGAGGTGCAGCGGCCCGACGGCAGCCATGCCTACACTCGAAGCGGCGAATTCAGCATCCGCCCCGATCACACCTTGGTGAACACGGCCGGCGGCCTTGTGCTCAGCGATGGCGGGTCCCCGATCGTCCTGCAGCCCGAAGGCGGGAAGGTAACGATCAATGCCGATGGCAGCATCGTCCAGGGATCGACGACCGTCGGCCGCATCGCGGTCCAGAATTTCGCCGACAAAAGCCAGCTCGTCCCGATTGCGGGAGGCCTATTCGTCGCGAGTTCCGGCGCCACGGCCACGCCGGTCCCGAAGCCGACGATCCTGCAGGGCTACCTGGAAGGCTCCAACGTGGCGCCCCTGCGCGAGATGGTGAACCTCGTCCTTATTTCCCGCGCGTACGACGCGAACCAGCGGGTGATCACCAACACCGACGACCAGATGCAGAAGACGCTCACGGCGCTCGGCTGACCCAGCCCCCATGACTTCCCCAGATAGTAACAGACAACCGCAATCACGACTGCACGGCCGAGCGCGCGATGGGGGCGCGCCGGCCCCAGTCGTGGCGGTGTCACTTTACAATACCCATCAATGAACCTCTCGCTCTATTCCGCAGCCACGGGCATGGAGGCCCAGGAGCTGAACCTCAACACCATCGCCAACAATCTGGCGAACGTGAACACGCCGGGATTCAAGCGCAGCAAAATCGAGTTCCAGGATCTCCTCTACCAGAAGCCCCGCGCAGCCGGTTCCGACACCGGGAGCGGCAATCTTGTCCCGACCGGAATCGAAGTCGGCAACGGAGCCAAGGTCGCGGCCACCTCCAAGGTTTTCACGCAGGGCCAGGTCGCCCAGACCGGCCAGCAGCTCGACCTCGCGATCCAGGGCGAGGGCCTTTTCGAGGTCACCCAGGCCGACGGCACCCTTGCCTACACCCGCGACGGCTCGTTCAAGCTCAACGCGCAGGGCCAGGTCGTCAATGCGGACGGCCTGCCTGTCGCGAGCGGCTTCCAGACCATCCAGACGGGAGCCACCTCGATCAACATCTCGCAGACCGGAAGCGTCAGCGTGCAGGGGCCGAACGGAACCCAGACCTTCCAGCTGACGCTCGTCCGTTTCCCCAACGAGGCGGGCCTCGAGAGCCTCGGCGGGAACCTGTACGCCGAGACGCCGGCGAGCGGGGCTCCGCAGACCGGCCAGGCCGGCCAGGCGGGCTTCGGCGATGTTCTCCAAGGCTACATTGAGTCCTCGAACGTGAACATCGTCGAGGAGATGGTGAACCTGATCACCGCGCAGCGCGCCTACGAGATCAATTCCAAGTCCGTCCAGGCTTCGGACGAGATGCTCCAGAACGTGGCCAACATGAAACGCTGATGCGCCTCCTCCCGTGCATCCTCCTTTTTGCGGGGGCGATCCCGGCCTTCGGGGGCTCGCCGTTCACCTCCGCGCAGCTCCTTGCGGCGGTCCGCGGAGACCTGGCATCCCACTTCCGCCTCGAGGGAGATTTCCAGGTGGAGCTGGCGCATCCTTGGACGCCGCCCGCGCGCTCCGCCTCATCATGGCAGGTCGTCGTCACCGAGTACCCCGCCATGCCGATGGCGACCCTGTATGTCCACTGCCAGGTCCTGGCCGACGGGGACACGGTGGACGACACGACCCTCGCCCTGCGCGCCGCGCTCTGGCGGGATGCCTGGTTTTCCCGCCAGCCGCTCGCGGCCGGCGGAGTCTTCGACCCCTCTGTCCTCGAGGCAAGGCGGGTGGACATCCTCAGGGAGCGCGACGCGCTTCCCGCCGCCGTCGGCGATCGCTCATTCATATTTGTCCGGCAGGTTCCGGCCGATCGCATGCTCACCTGGCAGGATCTCGCGCGGCGCCCGATGGTGCGCAAGGGCGAGCTCGTCGACGCCGTGGCCAGCGAAGGAGGCCTCCTCGTCACGCTCAAGGCCCAGGCTCTTGAGAACGGCGTCCTCGGCGACCTGATAACCGTGCGCAACGTGGAATCCAGGAAGGACATCGCCGCCCTCGTCGTCGCGGAGGATCGCGTCGCCGTCCGGTTCTGACCCGCCCCCACCATGCGCCTGATCCGAATTTTCGCCACGCTGGCCGCGATCGCCGGCTCCGCGGCCGCGGTCCGCGCCGATTCGCTCTGGAGGTCGCCGGGCAGCGAGCCGCACAGCATGTACGCGGACCGCAAGGCGGCGTATTCGGGCGACATACTGACGGTCGTCGTCCAGGAGTCGGTCGCGGCGCAGAGCACCCAGAACAAGGAGTCCACGCGCAAGTCCAGCCTGAGCGACGCCGTCCAGCAGTTCCTTTATCCGGTGGCGGTGAGCGGCCTGGGCAGCCACGCCGGGAACCTCCCCAGCACCCAGACGAGCGGCGCGTCCGACTACACGGGTGGCGGCCAGGTCAGCAATTCCCAGACGCTCGCCAGCCGGGCCGCCGTGCTCGTCACGGACGTCCTGCCCAACGGCAACCTCGTCATCGAGGGCGTCCGCATGGTCACCTTCTCCGGCGAAACCCAATACGTGGTCCTGCACGGCCTCGTGCGTTCCGACGACGTCGGAACCGACAACACCGTCCTCTCCAGCAACATCGCCGAGGCGCGCGTCGAATTCATAAGCGAAGGCGCCCTGACCGACGCGCAGAAGCTCGGCTGGTTCAGCAAACTCTACGAAAAGCTCAGGCCCTTCTGACGGGGCCTTCCCAGGAATGGATTCCACGCACACATCCTCCCCCGCGGTCCGGCGCCTGATGGCATTGGCGTCGCTGGTTTTCCTCGTGGCGTCGCTGGCCTCGGCCGCGCGCGCATCGCGGATCAAGGACATCACCCTGATCGAGGGCGGCCGCGATAACCAGCTCGTGGGCTACGGCCTGGTCGTGGGCCTCGCCGGCGACGGGGACAGCAACTCGACCGCCATGCTGCACTCCGTGGCGAACCTCCTCCAGCGCTACGGGATCGCGGTCAGCATCCAGGATCTCACTTCCAAGAACATGGCCGCCGTCATGGTGACAACGGACATCAGCGCCTTCCTCAAGCCGGGATCGCGCATCGACGCCACCGTCGCCTCCATGGGCGACGCAAAGTCCCTTCAGGGAGGCGTTCTCCTGCAGACGCCGATGCTCGGCGCCGACGGGCGCGCCTATGCCGTGGCCCAGGGCCCGGTGGCCATCGGCGGCTTCCTCGGAGGCTCGGGAGGCTCCGGCGGCGCGACGGTCCAGAAAAACCATCCGACCGTGGGCGTCATCAGCAACGGGGCGATCGTGGAGCGGGAGATACCCGCGCAGTTCGTCCATGACGGCACCCTTCGGCTGCTCCTGCACAATCCCGACTTCACGTCCGCCGCCCGCATGGCCGACGCCATAAACATCCAGTATCCCGCCGCGGCCATAGCCGAGGACGCCGCCACCGTCCAGGTCCGCGTGCCGAACGAATTCCACGGGCGCGAGGTGCCGTTCATCTCCGATCTCGGCTTCATCGACGTCGTGCCAGACACCCTGGCGCGGATCGTCATCAACGAGCGCACCGGCACGATCGTCGCAACATCCACCGTTCGGATTTCCCAGGTCGCGATAGCCCACGGCTCGCTGACGATCACCGTGACCTCCAACGTCGGCGTCAGCCAGCCGAACGGTTTCAGCAACGGCCAGACCCAGTCGGCGAACAGCACGCAGACGGCCGTCAACGAGGGCAAGGGCGGCTTCACCGTGCTCGAGGAGCCGCCCACGATCGAGCGGCTCGCCGCTGCCCTGAACGCGCTCGGCGTCTCGACCCGCGACATGATGGCCATCTTCCAGACCCTCAAGCGTTCGGGCGCCCTCCAGGCCGAACTCATAATCAACTAGCCCCGCCATGGACATCAGCTCGATCGCCCCCGTCGCGTCCGGAATGCCGGGCGCCGGCAATTTGCGGAACCTCCAGGACAAGGCGCCCGCCGAGCAGCGCAAGATCGTGGCCGGGCAGTTCGAGGCGATCCTCCTGCGCCAGTTCCTGAACGAGAGCGTCGGCTCGATGATGGGCGGCAAGGACAGCGCCCAGGGAAGCGTCTATGGATACCTGCTCACGGACACGCTGGCCCAGAAGCTTTCGGCGGGCGGAGGCCTCGGCCTCTCGAAGGTGATCGAACAGCAGCTCACGCCGCGCGGGGAGCCCGCGCCGGCCCCCGCAGCCTCCAAGGAAGGAACCTTATGAACACAGCCTGGGAAACCCTCGCGGACGCCCTCCGGGCGGAGATCGCGGAATACGGCAGCCTGCTGCACCTCCTGGAGGAGCAGCGGCGCTTCATCTTTCAGCGCGACGTCGGCGTCGTCCTCCAGTCCACCCACTCTATCCAGCCGCAGGTGGACGTGCTCCAGGAATGCCGGGAGCGCCGCGAGCGCGCCATGGCCGAATTCGCCTCGGCCAACGGCAGGGCAGCCCACGGCACACTCCGCTCGCTCCTGCCCCTGGTCCCCGCCGAGGGACGCCCGCTTCTCGAGGCGCTCATCGCCGAGGTGAACCGCCTCGTCCATCGCCTTCGCCGCGCCATGCGCCTCAACGAGCGGCTGCTTCTCTGCACGGTCGAATGCCACCAGGAGCTCCTGCGCCGGCTCTGGCCCTCGGCGTTCACCAAGACCTACGCGTCGAACGGCCGGGTGGCTGTGACGACGCTCCACCGCGGCGCGACGATGCAGACCGCGGGCTGACGATACCTTAGACCCAACGACGCCATGTCCGGACTCTTCACAACGCTCAACGCCCTCACCACGGCGCTGGATGCCCAGACGCAGGCGATCAACATCACCAGCAACAACATCGCGAACGTCAACAATCCCAACTATTCGCTCGAGTCGCCGGTGTATGAGGACCGGGGCACCGTGAACACGGCCGAGGGGCCGCAGAGCCTCGGCATCTCCGTGACGACGAAGCAGGCCCGGGACGCGGTGCTCGACCAGATGGTGCGGCAGGAGGCCTCGCTGACCGCGGGATTCCAGGCCCAGCAGAACGTGTTCCAGCAGGCCCAGGCGTCGCTCGGTGAAAACATAACCAGCACATCCTCGAGCGGCAGCGCGAGCACCACGACCGAGAGCGGGCTGAGCGCCGCACTCGACAGCTTCTTCAACGCCTTCGAGGGCTACGCCGCCGATCCGACAAACACCAGCACCGGCCAGGCGCTGCTCGAGCAGGCGGGCGTCCTCACCGACCGCTTCCAGCAGGTCGACCAGAGCCTCGGCCAGGTCCAGACCGGCATCACGAACCAGGTGACGAGCGATATCTCCTCGGCCAACACGCTCCTCCAGCAGGTCGCGACCCTCAATAGCCAGATCGGAAGCGTGGAGGTCAACAGCCCCGGCTCCGCCGTCGGGCTGCGCGACCAGCGCGAAGGCTACCTCGAGCAGCTCGCCGGCCTGATGCCTGTCACCGTGACCGAGAACAGCAAGGGCGAGGACCTCGTCACCGCGACGTCCTCCGGGTCCAGCGTCACCCTCGTCAACAACGGCACCGTCGTCGGGCCCCTGTCCTATTCCTCCGGCTCCGTCATCGCCGGATCGGGCTCGGGCGCCCACACGCTCACCCTCTCGTCCGGCTCGATTGCCGGAAACATCACGGCCAGCACGGGCGCGGTCCAGACGCTCCAGGACAGCCTGGATGCCCTCGCCTCGCAGATCGTCACGTCGGTCAACACCGCCTACAATCCCGGCAGCACGGCGACCGGAAACTTCTTCAACTCCGCCGGAACCGCGGCCGGAACGATCGCCCTCGACAGCCACCTGACGAGCTCGACCCTGCACGCCGGCGTCGGCTCCGCCGGGGACAATTCCATAGCGCTCGCCGTGGCGGGCGTCGCAAACCAGGTGTTTTCAACGGGCGGCGGCGCCGCGATCACGGGGACGATCGACCAGTATTACGGGAGCGTCGTCAGCAGCATAGGCCAGGCCCTTTCGACCGCGAACACCCAGGTCACCGATCAGACAAACGTTCAGACGATCGTGAACAACCAGCGAAGCAGCGTCAGCGGTGTCTCCATCGACCAGGAGATGTCGAACCTCATGAGCTACCAGCGCGCCTACCAGGCTTCGTCGGAGGTGTTCCAGGTCGTGAACACGCTCCTCAGCAACCTCGTCACGAACCTGACCGCCCTGTCCGGCTGAACCTTAAATCGCCATGCGCATCACAAACAACATGGTCACGGCGGGCATCCTCACGGAGGTCCAGAATCTGGATTCCCAGCAGTCGAGCCTTCAGGCCGAGGTCTCGAGCGGCCTCGCGATCACGCAGCCGTCCGACAATCCCGCCGTCTTCGGCCAGGTCGTCGAACTGGAGGGGCAGAGCCGCCAGATCGCGCAATTCGGGCAGAACGCGACGACTGCGCTCAACCTGGCCCAGGCCTCCTATTCCGGCCTCCAGTCGCTCACCCAGATCTACGATCGGGCGACGCAGCTGAGCGCGCTCGGTTCCGGCGCCCAGGGAAGCACCGCAAACCAGGCCTACGCCTCGGAGCTCGACCAGTTGATCCAGCAGACCGTCCAGGTCGCGAACGGACAGTTCGGCAGCAACTACCTCTTCGCGGGCACCGCCGTCACCGCGGCGCCGTTCACGACGACCACGAATGGGCAGGGCCAGATCGGCTCGGTCTCCTACGTGGGGAACGCGAGCCAGACCGCGATCCCCCTTTCCTCATCCACGTCGGTGTCCCCGTCCACGACGGGCGCCACGAACGCCGGATTTGCGACGATGATCAACAACATGATCGCCGTGCGCGACGCCATGAATTCCGGTGACACGGCCGCGCTGTCCACGGCGCAGACCAATCTCATCTCCTCGGAGGACGTCCTAAGCTCGGCGGTCGCCGAGAACGGCGCGGTGCAGCTTCGCATCCAGTCGGACCAGACCCAGCAGGCGGCGAGCTCCACGGAGATCGGCTCGCTGATCTCGACCCAGACCGACGCCGACCTTCCCTCCACGATCACCAAGCTCAGCCAGGCCCAGCTCGCCTACCAGGCGGCCCTGGAGACCGCCTCCAAAGTCATGCAAATCTCAATCCTAGACTATATCCACTAATCCCGCGCCCCATGAAAGTCCTGCCCGAACTCCATCCCAAGGAAGCCGAGACCGCCGCGGCCAACATTCTCGAATTGCCGAAGGGCCTGATCGGCTTCCCCGCCTACCACCGCGCGGAATTGCGCTACCTCCCGGAGAACCTGCCGTTTCTCTGGCTGACGATCCAGGGGCCTCCGGGTCCCGTCAACTTCGTCGTCGTCGAGCCCGCCGGCCTGATCCCGGGCTACGAGCTCGAGCTCTTCGACGCCGACGCGGCGAGCATCGGCCTCGAGGACGCCGCTGACGCGCTGGTTCTCAACATCGTGGCGCTCCGCCCCCAGGCCCCGCTCGAGGCGACCGTCAACCTGATCGGCCCCATCGTGGTGAACCGCCGCACGCGGGTCGCGCGCCAGGTGGTCATCGCCAACAATTCGCACTACAGCGCGCGGCACCCCCTGCTTCAAAACGAGGCGTGCGCCAGCGCCAACACCTGACCCGCCATGCTCGTCCTCTCCCGCAAGGTCAATGAAACGATCGTGATCGGCGATTCGATCGAGATCCGGATCAACCGGATCGACGGCGACGTGGTCAAGCTCGGCATCCAGGCGCCGCGCGCGATCCCGATCTTCCGCAAGGAGGTCCAGACGGACATCGCCGCGACGAACCAGGCGGCCGCCTGCGCGAGTCCGACGCCGCAGAACCTCGCCCTGCCCAAGCTCTCGCGCGGCAAGGACCTCCATGCCGCGAACGCGACCCCGAACCCCCTGCCTTTATGAGCACCATTCCCTCCCAGCTTCCGCCCGTCTCAACGGGCGTTTCCACGCCCTACCAGTCACGGATGAGCCGCTCGCTCGTCGACCTCACGGCGGGCGCGGTTCCCGCGGCCCCGGACGCCGACGGCGCCGATTCCCCGAACGCCGCCGACCCGGCCGCCGCCGCCGCGCAGATCGCACTCCAGAACCGGCTCTCGGCCCTGGCCGACAGCTCCGCGGCAAGCGCCGCGAACCAGGCCGCCGCAGCCAGCATGGCCTCGTCTCCAGCGGCATCCCTCGCGGCCCAGGCCAACCAGTCGCCGGAAAACGCCTGGGGCCTCCTCCAGTCCTAGCAGATTTTTCAACAGCCTGCTAGACCGCGGAGTCGGGATGGAGCGCGCGGTGCACGATCCGCGCGAGCTCCTGCATGGTGAACGGCTTGGCCAGCAGGTTGATGTTTCCAATGTCCTCGAGCGCCTTGGGCGATATCTTCGAGAAGTACCCCGACATGATGATGATCGGGAGATTGGGTAGGCGCTCCCGGACGCGCGCCGACAATTCCAGCCCCGTCATGCCGGGCATCGTCTGGTCGCTGAGCAGGGCGGCGCAGCCGTCCGGATCCCCCTTGAGCGCCTCGTAGCACTGCTCGGGGGAATTGAAGATGACCGTGCGGTAGCCGAAGCGCTCCAGCGTGAGGCGGGTGACGTGTGCCACGATCTGCTCGTCGTCCACGACGCAGATCATCTCGCCGCGGCCGAGCGGCATCGGCGACGCCGGGGCGGCCGGCTCCTCCGCCTCGCCCTCGGCGACCGGGAAATAGAGATCGAAGGTCGACCCCTGGCCGGGCGCGCTCGTCACCTCGATGGTTCCCCCGTGCGAGCGCATGATCCCGTGGACCACGGACAGGCCCAGCCCGGTGCCTTCCCCCACGTCCTTGGTCGTGAAGAAGGGATCGAAGATGCGCTTCTGGGTCTCGGCGTCCATGCCATGTCCCGAATCGCTGACGCTCAGGCGGAGGTAGGTCGCGGCCGGAAGGTTGCCGTGGGCCGCCGCCTGCGCCGGGCTCAGGACGACCGTGACGACCGTGAGTCGGAGCACCCCGCCGGTCGAGCGCATCGCGTGCGCGGCGTTCGTCCCGAGATTCAGGAGGACCTGGTGCAGCTGGGTCGGATCGGCGAGGACGCGCCCGCAGTTCGGATCGATGTTGACCTCGATCTGGATCGTGGCCGGCACCGTCGCGCGGAGGAAGCGCCGCGCCTCCTCGACGACGAAGGCGATGTCCGTAGGCACGTGCTCCCCGCCGTCGGGCTGGCGGCTGAACGTGAGGATCTGTTCGACCAGCTCGCGAGCCCGAAGGCAGGCATTGTGCGCCTCGTTGAGGCAGGATCGCGAGGGATGCGCCACGTCCAGGGTGTCCAGGGCCAGGTCCTCGTAGCCCATGATTCCCGTCAGGAGGTTGTTGAAGTCGTGGGCGATGCCCCCGGCAAGCGTGCCCAGGGTCTCCATTTTCTGGACCTGGAAGAGCTGGGTCTCGAGCTTGCGCTGGGACTCCTCGCCCTCGTGCTGGGCGGTGATGTCCTGCACGGCGCCGAAGAGACGGATCGCCCGGTCGTCCTTGAATTCAGCGCGGCCGATCACGCGCACCCAGAGGCGCCGCCCGCGCAGCGTCACGAACGGCGCGCGGAGGTCGAACGCGCGTCCGCCGCGCGTCGCCTGCTCGATCGCCCGCATGAAGGCGTCGCGGTGCTCGACCGGAAAGAAGTCCTGCATGGAGCTGAGGGTGGGCGTGTAGCCGAGCTCGACTTCGCAGATCCGGTAGAGTTCGGGCGCCCAGGTGAGCGTCTGCGTCTCCAGGGACCATTCCCAGGCCCCGATCTGGGCCAGGCGGCAGACCTGCAGTGAGATCTCCTCGCTGTGCCTCAGGCGCTCCTCGAGCTTTTTCCGCGCGGTGATGTCCCCCTGGGTGCCGACCATCCGGAGGGCGCGGCCATCCTTGTCGCGCGAGACCACCTTTCCCCGGTCCAGGGTCCAGATCCACTGGCCGGATTTCGTGCGGCATCGGTGCTCGGAGACATAGACGGGCGTGCGGCCCTGGAGGTGCGCATCGAGCGCCGACTGGGCGGCCGGAAAATCCTCCGGATGAACCCGCGACGCCCAGTCGCCGATCTCGCCGAGCTCCTGCGAGCCCGCGCCGAAGAGCTCGGCCCAGCGTTGGTCGCGGAATATCTTCCCGGTCGAGATGTCCCAGTCCCACACCCCTTCGTTCGTGGCCAGCAGCGCCAGCCCGAGGCGCTCCTCGGCCACGCGCAGGGTCTCCCGCATCTCCATTTCCGAGGTGATGTCGCGGTTGAGGCCGACCAGCCGGAGGGGGCTCCCCGCCGCGTCGCGGACGAGGAAGCCATGGGCCTCGACGTAGTGCACCGCGCCGTCCGGGCGCACGATGCGGAAGTCGATGTCGAAATGCCGGGCCGTCCCGTCGAGCACCTGCTGGCGGTGCTCCGTGACCGCGTCGAGATCGTCGGGATGGATCAGGCGCACCCAGTCCTCGACCGTCCCGCCGAAATCCTTCGGGTCGATGCCGTAAATCGCGAACATGTGCTCGTCCCAATCCATCCGGCTGCTGGGGAAATGGGATTCCCAGATCCCGTATCCCGAGGAGCGCAGCGCGAACTGCAGCCGGTCGTTGGCGGTCTGGAGCCGCTGGTCGGCCTCGCGGTACGGCGTAAAGTCGTCCAGGATCGTGATGACATTGGTCAGGCCGCCCGAATCGTCCCGCACGGGCTGGAGCGTGATGCGCAGCCATTGGACGCGCCCGCCCGGCCCCGCGCCGCTCACCTCGAGGCTTCCCGGCTGTCCGGATTGCAGGATTTCGCCGACGCACGCCCGCGCCGCCTGGCCCCAGATTCCCCCGATGAGATCGTCAAGCGGCTGTCCGGAGGACTTGGCCTGGTTCCATCCGCTGAGGCGCTCCCAGACCGGGTTGGCCCACAGGACGCAACTCTTCGAGTCGGCGATGATCACGCCGTTCGGCGTGTGCTGGGTGGTCAGGGCGAGCAGGGCGTTGACCTTGGCGACGACGCGAAGGTTGGAGTTGGCCATCTGCAGCTCGCGGGTCCGCATCGCAACCTCCTGCTGCAGCGTGGCAGTCTGCGTCTGAAGCCGCGCCATGTCCTCCTGGTTTAGGGAGCGTCTTTCCGAATCCGCGGCGGGCGCATTGACCGCCCTCGCGATCAGGACGACGAGGACCAGGACGAGGACCATCTCGCCGGCGGTGAAGATCGCGATTCCCGCCCGGATGTGGAGGAGCCCGTACCTGGACAGCGTCAGCCGAACCAGCTCCAGGGCGGGAAGAGCGAGGACGGTTGCCGTCAGGAGCCGCCGCGCTCGGCGGCTCGGCGCCCGTTCTCCCAGGAACAGGTGGATAAAGTCATGGTCGGGCTGCGCCATCAGTATGCCCGCTCCGAGCACCCCGAGGCCCAGGGCCGGCGGCAGCCCGTTGAGGGAAAGGGTCTCCTTCTGGCTCACCAGAAGGCCGTCGAAACGCAGAAGGTAGTCCAGCAGGGTCATCAGGGCGGCCGTGGAGGTGCCGAGGGCCAGTCCTACGGAGAGCGCGAACGCCCGGCCGCCGGCCTTCTTCGGAAGGAGAAGGGCGACGGAGGCGCTTGCCAGGGCTGCCGAGTCCATGATCGGAATCGAGCCATGCCAGAAGATGGGCCCGGCAACGGACGCGCATCCCGCCAGGGCGGCAGAGGCGGCGCCCGCTCCGGAGCCGCCTCCCGGTCCCGCGCGATTTGACAGCCACAGGGCGGTTCCGGCGAGAATCAGTCCGGCCGCCATGTTCAGGTCCGGGGCTTCCGTCGCGAGCCCCGTGCCGGGCGGGACGTTCAGGCAGGCGCCGAGCAGGGCGAGCGCGCCGATGCCGATGCTCAGGCCCGCGGCGAGGCTGGCGCTGCGGTACAACGTGCGCTGCGTGGACATGGTCGGTGCTGCGGATGCCCGGGACCCGGGCGAAGGTGGAGGTTGGAGAGCCCCGACCCGCACGGCAATCCCGGAGCGCGTCGGCGTCCGGGCGCATGCGATCGGGCGTGGCGCGCGAAGCGGGCCCTATCGGCACGCCGTGGACCCGGCTTAAGGCCCGAGAGCCTGGGGTGTTTAACCTATAAGGGGCTTTTTTTCTCAATTCGCCGCGGGCCGGGTCGAAGTACTCGCTGCGCGGTTGTCCTATGAAAGCAGTCATTCTCCTCTCCATCCTATCCCTGGCGTTCGCCCTCCCGGCGCGCGCCGACGGAAACTTTGAACCCCCCGTGCCGGTCCGAACGACCTCCCCGGTGTTTCCCTACACCCTGCGCAACGCGGGAGTCTCCGGCGTCGTCCTCGTCAACTGTCTTATAGACGACCAGGGCAACGTCCAGGACATGAAGGTCGAGAAGACGAGCAACGAGGAATTTGTCCAGCCCGCGATCACCGCGCTCAAGAAGTGGAAGTTCAAGCCGGCCCAGCGCGACGGCAACCGGGTTCCGATCCGCGTCAGCATCCCCATCCGGTTC
Source organism: uncultured Opitutaceae bacterium (assembly GCA_964547325.1). Lineage (GTDB taxonomy): Bacteria > Verrucomicrobiota > Verrucomicrobiia > Opitutales > Opitutaceae > Palsa-1447. Next base: position 18,394 of record CAZJNA010000052.1, read on the forward strand.
TCGATCGAGGACTGACCGGTTCCTTTCCCAGCACCCCTCCCCACATGAAACATGTCCACTGGACCATCGGCCGGAAGATCGCGGGAGGCTTCGCCCTCGTTTTCGCCCTCCTCGCGGTCGTAACGATTGTCGCCTTCCTCGCCCTCGGCGCCTCCGACCGCAAGCTGACCCAGTATGCGGCCAGCGCGCAGGAGACGAACGCCGCCGCCAGCCTCGAGGCCGCGATGCTCGCCCTGAAGATGCAGGTGAACGAGTTCCTCGCGACCGGCTCGGACGCCAGCGTCCTCGCTTACGACCAATCCAAGACGGCGCTCGATTCCGGCTTCGCGGCGGCCGAGCAGCGCATCGTCGACGCCGCCCGCGCCTCGCAGCTTTCGGCCGCCAAGCGCTTTCTCGGCCAGTACGACAGCGCTTTCCATCGCCTGGTGGACAACAACCACCAGCTCGTCCAGGTGGACCACGAGGTCCTCGCGCCCGCGTCCGCGGACATTGCCGGAGACCTGCAGAAAATGCTGACTGCGGCCCGGGATCAGGGGGACATGAATTCCGCCTTCAAGATATCCAGCGCCCTCAAGGCGTTCTTCGAGTGCACGAGCGACATGAGCTCCTTCCTGCTGACGTCGAAGCCCGAGCAGGCCACCGCCTCCCGCGACGCCCTCGACGTGACGATCAGCCAGATCAAGCGGATCGAGAAGGATCAGATGGACCTGGAGAAGGTTGACGCCTCCCTCAAGGACCCGGCCAAGGAGGCCCTGATCAAGTCCCTCCAGGCTGCAGCCGCCTCGTACGCGTCCGGACTCGATCGCACGATGGCCCTCAAGACCGAGCGGGACCGCATCACGACGGGCGAGATCAACCAGATCGCCCCCCAGTTCACCGCCGCCCTCGCGGGCGTGCGCCAGGCGGTCGGGGATTTCCAGGGCGAGCTCGAGCAGCGGATGCACGTCGAGCAGCACCACAACGAGCAGTTCATCGCCTGGGGCACCCTCGCGGGATGTCTTCTCGGCCTCGTCGTCGCCCTGCGCATAGCCCGCGGCATAACCGGCCCGATCGGCGCGATCGCCACCCGCCTCGCGAGCGAGTCGGCCCAGACGAACGCCGCCGCCTACCAGGTCTCGCAGGTGAGCCAGTCGATCGCCGACGGCGCCAGCCAGCAGGCCTCGGCCATAGAGGAGAGCAGCTCCGCCCTCCACGAGATGGCCAGCATGACGACCCGGAACTCGGAGAACGCCCAGGTGGCCAAGACCCTCGCCAGCGAGGCGCGGGGAACGGCCGACGCCGGCGCCCGTGAGATGGAGGAGATGAAGGCCGCCATGTCGGCGATCAAGGCGTCGAGCGCGGAGATATCGAAGATCATAAAGACGATCGACGAGATCGCTTTCCAGACGAACATCCTCGCCCTGAACGCCGCGGTCGAGGCCGCCCGCGCCGGCGAGGCCGGCGCAGGCTTCGCCGTCGTCGCCGACGAGGTCCGCTCCCTCGCGCAGCGCTGCGCCCAGGCGGCCCACGAGACCTCCGACAAGATTTCCGACTCCGCCGCCAAGAGCGAGCAGGGCGTCGCGATCAGCGCCAAGATGGGTGAAAACCTCGGCGCCATCGTCGAGCGGATCCGCAAGCTCGACGAGATGATCGCCGGCATCGCCCAGGCGTCCCACGAGCAGAGCGACGGCATCGGCCAGCTGAACAACACCATGGCCGGCATGGACAAGATAACCCAGTCGAACGCGGCCCTCGCGCAGCAGTCGGCGGCCTCGAGCGATGAGCTCAAGGCCCAGGCCGAGCAGGTGCAGTCGGCCGTGTCCGAGCTCATGAGGATGGTGGACGGAGACAGCGGATCCGTCGGCAGGATGCCCGCTTCTTCGGGAATCGTGAGCCCCGTCCTCCCCGGCTCGAATGGAAACGGCTCGAACGGCAATGGCGACGGGCGCCACGCGGCTCCCCGCACCGTCGGAGGCCGCAACGGCAACGGGATGTATGCGCACGGGACCAACGGCAAGCGGGGGATGCGGCACGCGCCGGCCTCGGCGGATTCGAATTTTGTGGATCAATATTGAGCCAGGATCCGCGACGCCAACTTTTGGGGGAAATAGGTGTGTGTAGATTGAGTCCGGGGAGGGCTGAGGTCCTCTCCGGATTCTCTCTTTTATAGGACCTGAGCCGGAGACGCCTCACGCGAAGCCCTTGAGGGGTGGTGACCCGGATTTCGGGAGCATACCCATTCCTCGTCGGGTGCTGCCAATTCCCGGACCGCCGCCAATACCGGCCGCCAAGATCCGCCGGCCAGTTGCCGGCCAGATGGCGGCCCCGAGGCGCCGGATGAGGCAGCAACTCCTCGGGATGGGTATGCTCCCGAAATCCGGGTCACCACTCCGCGAAGCGTGAGCCTGCTAGTGGCTCCCCGCGAGGCGCTGGCCGGAAAAGTGGGAGCGGAAGGGCAGGGGATCGAAGATCGCCCGCGGCGACGGCAGCTCCGGGGCCCGGAAGACGGGCCGGCCCCACACGATATCCTGGGCGCAGCCGGGCCTGGCCTTCGCGGCGTGGGCCGGCGAGGACGGGTTGGCTGAACTGGAGGCGGGGTGGTGCATAAGGCTCCAGCTTTGATTATCGGACTGCCGGGAACTTTCTTTAGAAAGTGAGTCGCGGAAATGTCACTTTGGCGCGCGATAGCGCCATTTTTGACCTGGACGTCCCGATGTCCGGCCCGTCTCGCCTCTGAGACCGGGGCTGGCGGTCTGGTCCGGGATGTGCGAAGCTCCTTCCATGGATTTCGCGAAACTCACCCAAATGTCGCGCGAAGCGGTGACGGACGCGCAGGCCATCGCCCGACGGCTCAACCACAACGAGGTCGAGACCTGGCACCTCCTGTCCGCCCTTCTTGCCCAAGACAAGGGGATCGTCCCCGGCCTGATCGAAAAGCTGGGGTTGACGACCAGCGCCCTGCAACTCGCCGTCGACCGCGAGCTGGAGCGGCTTCCGAAGGTGAGCGGCAGCGTGGACACCTCCAAAGTTTATGTCACCCAGGCGGTGAACGACGTCCTTACCCGCGCCGAGAAGGAGGCCGGCTCGCTCAAGGACGAATTCGTGAGCACCGAGCACCTCCTCCTGGGCCTCCTGGAGGTCGAGCGGCCGGAGGCCATGAAGAAGCTCTTCAAGAGCTTCGGCCTGGACCGCGCCAAGCTTCTCAAGGTCCTCCAGGAGGTTCGCGGGAACCAGCGCGTGACGACCGACAATCCCGAGGCGACCTACCAGGCGCTCGAGAAATATGGCATCGACCTCGTGGCCCAGGCCAGAAAGGGCAAGCTCGACCCGGTCATCGGCCGCGACGAGGAGATCCGCCGGACGATCCGGATCCTGTCCCGCAAGACCAAGAACAACCCGGTCCTGATCGGCGAGCCCGGCGTCGGCAAGACGGCGATCGTCGAGGGCCTGGCCCAGC
>CAZJNA010000053.1:0-20751 GCA_964547325.1 uncultured Opitutaceae bacterium
CGGGCATACCGCGGCTGGACACCATGCTCGGCGGACGGGGCTTTTTCCGCGGCAGCAGCATTCTCCTCACGGGGACGCCCGGCACCGGCAAGACCATCACATCCGCCTGCTTTGCCCATGCAGCCGCCCTGCGCGGAGAGCGCGTGCTTTTCTTCTCGTTTGAGGAATCTCCCAACCAGATCATCCGCAACATGCGCTCTATCGGGCTGCGCCTGGAGCCGCTGGTCAAGGGCGGCGCACTGCGGTTTCGCTCCGCGCGCCCCACGCTCTACGGCCTGGAAATGCACCTGGCCACGATGTTCAAGGAGATCGCCTCGTTTAAGCCCCACGTCGTGATCATTGACCCCATAACCAGCCTTATGGGCGCGGGGGCGGACTTCGAAACCAAGGCGATGGTGACACGGCTGATCGACTATCTGAAGGGCGGGCAAGTCACCTCGCTCTTCACCAGCCTGACGCACGGCGACCATGCCCTGCAGCAAAGCGAGATCGCCATGTCTTCGCTCATGGACGCCTGGCTTCTGCTCCAGGACTTCGAGGGCAACGGCGAGCGCAACCGCGTGCTCTACGTGATCAAGGCGCGCGGCATGGCGCATTCGAACCAGGTCCGCGAATTCCTGATTTCGAACCGCGGCATAGACCTCGTGGACGCCTACATCGGCCCGAGCGGCGTTCTGACCGGCTCGGCCCGCACGGCGCAGACCGCCCGCGAAACGGCGGAGTTGCTGGCCAGTCAGCAGGAGGCCGCGCGCCGCAAGCGCGAACTGGAGGGCAAACGCGCCGCGGTCGAGCGGCAAATCGTCGGACTCCGCTCCGAGCATGAAGCCGGCGCCGAGGAACTCCGGCAGATCGACCGCCAGGTGGGGACACAGACGCGCCTGCTGACCACGGAGCGGACGGAACTGGGCCGCTTGCGCCACGCGGATGTCTCGGCAGTGGCCAGAGCGCGGCATGAACCCAAGTCAGGAAGGGGACGTCGATGATCGCCAAACCGGCGAAGCGGCGCCGTTCCGGCTCCCGTTCGCTCCCGTCCAAATTCTGGCAGCTTCGCCTGTACGTGGCCGGCCAGACGCCCAAGTCGCTGACGGCATTCTCAAACCTGAAAAAGATATGCGACAACTACCTCAGCGGTCGGTATCGCATCGAGGTGATCGATTTGCTGGAGCAGCCCCAGCTCTCCAGGGGCGACCAAATCTTCGCCATCCCCACGCTGGTTCGCAAGCTGCCGCAGCCGGTACGAAAAATCATCGGAGACCTTTCCGACACGGAGCGCGTGCTCGTCGGGTTGGATTTGCGCCCTTCCGCATAGCCGATGCCCATGCCCCTGAAACCCCGCAAGTCCAATCCCGCGACCTCGGCCTTTGAAAAGGCCCTGGCCGCCAAACCCCCGGGCAAACATATCCTGCGGCTGTACGTGGCGGGGGCCACCGAGAGATCGCGCCAGGCCGTTCTCCGGGCCCGGGAGCTGTGCACGGCCGAGTTCTCCGGCAACTTCAAGCTGGAGGTGATCGACGTTTACCAGCAGCCCATCCTGGCGCGCAACGGCCAGATCATCGCGACTCCGACCTTGGTCAGGGAATTTCCGCGTCCCGTGCGCCGATTCATCGGCAACCTCACGGACTCCGCCAGCCTGCTCGTTGCGCTGGATCTGCGCATGAAAGCCGCGCCAGCGTATTGAAAACCGCTCCAAAGCGCCTGTCATCCCGGGCTGCTGCGTCCCGGGAGCTCGCCGAACTCCGAGCCCGCCTGGCGGAGACGGAGGCGACGCTCCTCGCCATCCGCAACGGCGAAGTCGATGCGGTTCTCGTTGCCGGGTCCAAAGGCAACCAGGTATTCACCCTTGAGGGCGCCGGGCACGCCTACCGAATGCTCATCGAATCCATGAACGAAGGGACCCTGACCCTGACGGCCGACAAGACCATACTCTACGCCAACCAGTGTTTCGCGAGGATGGTCGGATGCCCGCTGGAGCGGGTGATTGGCGGCTCCTTTGCCCGCTTTGTCTCCGCGGAAGACCGGTTGAGGCTGCGACCGGCCCTGAAACGGACGGGGAAATCCGGCGCCAAGCTCCTGATGCCGCTGAATGCCAGCGACGGAACGCTGGTGCCGGTGCAGATATCCGTTTGTCCGTTGCCGAAGAACGGAACGACCCTGGCGGCCATCGGCATGGTTGTCACAGACATGACGGAATCCCGGCGGAGCGAGGAACGGCTGCGGGCCCTGACGCACCGCGTCGTGCAAGTGCAGGAGGACGAGCGCGAGCGCGTCGCCCTCGAATTGCACGACAACATCACCCAGCTTCTCTGCGCCGTCCTCTTTCACAGCAAGACGCTGGCGGACATGCTCCCCGCACGCGACTGGAAGCTGAAGGGTGAGGCGATGAAGCTTTGCAAGATGCTCGGCAACGCCGCCGAGGAAGTGGAGCGCATCTCGCGCAATCTGAGGCCGAGCGTGCTCAACCCCCTGGGCCTCGTTGCCGTCCTGCGCGCCACCAGCTCGGAATTCGCGGATCGGACGGACGTCGCGATGAAGCTGACGTGCGCGCAGCTGACCGCGCGCCTCGCAGCCAGCGTTGAATTGGCGCTTTACAGAATTCTTCAGGAGTCCCTGAAGAACGTGGAAAAGCACGCGCACGCACGGCATGTCATTGTCCGCCTTGGACAAGAGGGCGCCTCGGCCCGGCTGACGATCAATGACGACGGAATCGGCTTTGACCCCGAGCACCCTGCTGCCGGCAGGAATGGAAAGATTGGCCTCGGACTTCTCGGCATGAGGGAGCGGGCAAACTATGTGGGAGGTTCCCTGACCGTGAGATCCATTCCCAACACCGGCACGGAGATCGAGGTTCGCGTTCCCCTGAAATGAGTTTAACCTAGACCTCGCCAAGGGAGCGATACGGGCGGTTGGGATGGCCTTCCGTATGAAAGTCGATCGCCGGGAAGACCATGTTCTCCATGGCTGACGGCGCCACCCCATCCAGGTCGCTCTCCTCGGCCTGAAGACGGTCGGCTTTGGCCACGTTCACGAACACCTTGGACTCCTCGTAGCTGATCCTCTCGACCTTGCCTGTTGGGATCAGGATATTCTTGCCGGAAGACCAGTGGCCCGACTCGACGACGAGTTCGCGGATCGCCCAGCTCCTGTCGTCGGCAAGAAAGCCGCTCACATGACCGATCATCCCGTCGGCCGACTCGACATTGTATCCGATGACGGCATGCGTGCTCCTGAGATTCACGTCGCCCCGGGGTCGGTAGGTGCGGTTCGAACGCGCACTCTCCGGCGGAGGCATCGCTGCCGGAGCGCCGCCGAAGCCCTGCATTCGCTCCGCCTCCCAATAGGCCGGCCATCCGTAGTAGTGGTGGCAGTCGATCTCGAATTGGCGCGAGATCAGAGCATGCGCCTCGATCGGCGGACTGCCCTGAATCTGCTTCCTAAGCGGCTTCACATGAAGCGTGCTCCCGTACTGATTCCATTTTGCGAGGGCATGCGGGGCGAGCAGCACGAGGCGCCCCGTCAGCCATGACCCCGTGTTCGCCACGACATATCGGATCATCCAGCTTTTGTCGTCGAAGTAGAAGTCCTTCACGTGACCGATATCGCCATCGAGTGCGGCGAGCCTGTCGCCGTAGAGATCGTTGATATTTATGAGCATGGGATACTTCCTGATATGTTTTTTGCCGCACGCGCCGTCGCGGAGGTGCGATTTCTCCGGATTTCGAGGACTAGCATAAAGAGGATTCACGCCGCCGGTCATGGGGTGTTTCCCTACTTTTAAGCGCCTGCGCCTGGGGTGTTCGCCTACTTGCCGCAATTTTTCCCCATGGTAAGCTTGTGGGAACACCACCGGTCATGCCCATTCTCCTCTCGGGTCTCTCTCCAAATTCATCCCCCCGCGTCCCAAAAATGCAAATTGAACAACACACCGTCGGTGCCGAGGGCGTGCCGGATGATAACCTGTCCATCGTCTGCCTGGGGGCATCGGCGGGAGGCTTCGAGGCCTATTGCACGATCCTGTCCCTCCTCCCGCCGGACACGGGGATGGCTTACATTGTCGTCGACCACCAGCCGCCAAGCGGAAAACCCTACCTCATCGACATTCTCCCCCGCGTGACGGCAATGCCCGTCAAGCTCGTGGCCGACGGCGAAACCGTGAAGGCCGACAGCGTGTACGTCGTTCCGCCCGGGATGCAGGTGACGATGGACGGGGAGGCGTTCCGCCTTTCCCCGCTGGTCAGGACGCCAGGCTGGCCGAAGAACATATCCATCTTTCTGAAATCGCTCGCGGAGGATCGGCAAAAACGGGCGATCGCGGTCATCCTGTCAGGGTTCGACTCCGACGGCGCGGCGGCGCTCGAATCGATCAAGGACGCGGGAGGCCTCGTGTTCGCCCAGGACTTCCAGACGGCCCGGCAGCCGGACATGCCCAAGAGCGCCGTCAAGACAGGATGCGTCGACCGGCTGTTGCCGCCCGCGGAGATCGCAACCCAGCTGGGACGCATAGGCGAAGACCGCCTGCGACTAAAGACCCCCCGGAAACCGATCTCGCTTTTCCCCGGCCCGCCGGACCGGCTGCCGCGCCGAGGGGTCTAGTGTGGTGAGCGACAAGTTCGTGACCTATCGATCCCGGCGATTGAGGTGGAGCGCGTTGTCCCCAACGCGCAGGGGCGAACTGCCGGGCCGAGGGAGCGCGTTGAGGACAACGCGCTCCACCAATCCTTAGATGGATTAATCGCTCACAACGGGCGCGGCAGCCGGGATGCGGATTCAGGCGAGCCGGGTCGATCCGGACCTCGGCCCGGCCGGCCGCGATTCGTCCTGGACCCGGCGGACAAGGGCGAAGAAGTTCGACTGAACGGCGTGCGGCAGAAACGCGAGCCTCGCGGAAATCTGCGACCTGTCCTCGTAAAAGACGCTTACCGTTTCATCGGCCGCGATCTCGATCCGGAAGACGCCCGAAAACCAGCCTTCGACCTGGCTTGGGAAGATCACCTGTGGTTCGATCGTATTCATTGGAGTGGGGGAGCTGCGAACGCTGTCTGGGCTGTTCAAATGCGACTTATCGTGAACCTGAGGATACGCGAAAAACGCACTTGGGGCCATGGGGTGTAGTGCCAAATAGCCCGTGGGCCGCCACCCCATCGGCCGACCGGCTGCCGTCCGCCGTTCGTCTCGCGGCTCCGGTGAGCAACGCGGCCCGGCGGGCCGCGCCCCGTCATTCCACCGTCACCGACTTTGCAAGGTTGCGGGGTTTGTCCACGTCGCACTTTCTTTCGACAGCGATATAGTAACTGAGCAGTTGGACGGGAACCGATGCGATGATCGGCAGGATCGCCTCGTGGCAGTCGGGAATGGTGATGATCTCGTCGGCAAGGCCGGGCGGCAATTCGCAGCCCTCGGTGATAATCGCGATAATCGGCCCCTTCCGGGCCTTGATCTCCTGCATGCTCGAGACGATCTTGTTGAAGATCTCGCCCTTCGGAACCAGGAACACGCTCGGGCAGGCCTCGCTGATCAGCGCTATCGGCCCATGCTTCATCTCCGCGGCGGGGTAGCCCTCGGCGTGAATATAGGAGATTTCCTTCAACTTGAGCGCCCCCTCGAGGGCGATCGGAAAGAGGGAGAGACGCCCGAGAAAGAGAAAGTCGCTGGACGACGCGTATCGCAGGGCGATGGCCTTTATCTGCGAAGCCTGCTCGAGCACCTTGCGGACGAGATCGGGCGCGGACTTGAGGGCGGCCACATATTTGACGCCGTCGTTGAAGCTCATGTCGCGCAGGCGCGCGATATAGAGGGCCAGCATGGCGGAGATCATGAGCTGGGACGTGAACGCCTTTGTGGACGCCACTCCGATCTCGGGCCCCGCGTGCTGGTAGACGCCGCCGTCGGCCTCGCGCGCGATGCTCGAGCCGACCACATTGTTTATCGCAAGCACCCGGAAACCCTTCCGCTTGGCCTCCCGCAGGGCTCCGAGGGTGTCGATGGTCTCGCCCGACTGGCTCAGGACAAAAAACAGCGTGTTGCGGTCGAGCGGAGGGTTGCGGTACCGGAATTCCGAGGCGTAGTCCACCTCCGCGGGCAGGCGCGCATAGCGCTCGATCAGATGCTCGGCGACGAGGCAGGCGTGCCAGGCCGTGCCGCAGGCGCAGAAGAGGATGCGGTCCACCTGCCTGAATTCGGCCGATGTGAAATTGAGGCCGCCGAACTGCGCGGTGCTGCCGTCTTCGGAGAACCTGCCCCTCATGGCGTTTTCAAGGGAGAGCGGCTGCTCGAATATCTCCTTCTCCATGAAGTGCTCGTAGCCGTTCAGCTCCGCCTCGGCGACCGTCCAGTCGATCCGGTCGACGACCGGCGAGACATCGGCCTCGTCAAGCGTCGTGATGGAAAAATTCTCCGGGGTCAGATGGACCAGTTCGCCGTCCTTCAGGTAGACGACATTGCGCGTCCGGCTGACCAGAGCCGACGCGTCGCTTGCGATGATGTATTCGTCGTCGCCCACGCCGAGGATGAGGGGGGAGGCCTTGCGCGCGGCCACCAGCTCGTCGGGAAAGTCGACGCACAGGACCACGATTCCATAGGTGCCCTCGACATGGCGCAGCGCCTTGCGGACGCATTCCCGGAGCCGGCTCCTGTCCCGGGGGTCGGGAGCCAGCTTGGCATAATGGTAGGCTATGAGGTTGCAGAGCACCTCGGTGTCGGTTTCCGACGCGAAGGCATAGCCCTTGGAGATCAGGAACTTCTTTATCTGCGAGTAGTTCTCGATCACCCCGTTGTGAATAAGGGCGAACTTGCCGTCGCTGCTGACATGCGGATGGGCGTTGGCGTCGGTCACTCCGCCATGCGTGGCCCACCGGGTGTGGCCGATGCCCGTTGTGCCCGTAAAATGATGGCGGGCGGACTCCTTCACGATCGCCTCCACCCGGCCGGCCTTTTTTGCCACCTCCATGCGGCCTCCCTGGAGCACGGCGAGGCCGGCGGAGTCATAACCGCGGTATTCGAGCCGTTTTAGGGCCTCCAGGATGATGGAGGCCGCCTTCTGCCTTCCGACGTAGCCTACGATGCCGCACATGTCTTTAGCTATTGAGTGCCGATGATTCAGCCGCTCGCCGCCCGGAATTCATGGAGTCCCTACGGCGCATGCTTCCTTCTCCGCGAACAGGGGGCTTATCAGGTTTCGCGTCTGGGCTTCATCGGCATCGCGGACCATGAGCTTATAGATGTCGGGAATGGCCGTTATGTTCCCGGGGATGTCCGGCTGGTTGCTCAGCAGGGCCGCATAGCTGTGCGGCGCCCCGGGATGGTAGCCGTGCATGGCGCGAATGGGGCGTTCCCCCATGTGGCTTGGCACGATCAATACTCCCTCATCCATAAGAAAGATAAGCTCTCCAAAATAGCGGTCGGGAAACAGCGCTCCGAGCCTCTTCAATTCGGCGTCGGGCAGGATCCGCCCCTGCGGGACCTGCCCGAGACACGCGGTGACGTCGTCGCGCGCCTTCTCGTTGAAGAACCAGAAGCGCGCCATCGTCGAATCATAGACGACGACATAGTCGACGCCGACCTTGAGCTCGAGCTCCCCGACCCAGGCCTGGAGATCCACGAGCACGTCGCAGTTCGCCATTCCGTGATCGCTGAATAGGTAGAGTTTTGTCTCCAAATAATGCCGGGATGCGGTCGCCATAAGATGGCTCAGGCGAAGGTCGTAAGCCCGCAGCTTCTTCGGAATTTCGGGGGAGTCGTTCCCGACCCTATGCAGGAGCCCGTCCAAGTCCGGCCAGTAGAGGAAAGCAAAATCGATGCTTTCGGCGGTTATGTCCTTCTCCAGCGCATCGAGGTTTGCCTCCTCGCTCCTGGCGGGGTCGCTGACGTGGTAGGAAATCCCCCGGGATTCAAGGTGATCGAATATGTTGGGCCCGCGGTTCAGCCCTCCGGCCTGCAGGGGATTCTTCTTCTCGGTGAAATCAAAAAGGGCGATATCGCGGAACGGAATGTTGTAGAGATCGAAATATCCCCTGAACTTCAGCTTCGCCTTCACCAGGATCGAAAGCCATCTGCGGAAGCGGCGCCGGCTCGTAATCGCCCTGGGCAGCCAGCGCAGCGCGCGCAGGCCCCTGAAGGGCGAGCGCTCGGGATCGTAGACGAAATAGCACCAATTGCGGTGCTCGACCGGCCAGCGGCCGGAGAGGATCGAGGGGATGCAGGCCGAGCTGAAGCCGAACACCGACTCAAGCTTGCGGCGGTGGGGCGCCAGGGCTTTTGCGAAGGGGTCATCCTTGATGATTTCCCAGCCGCAGGCGTCGACGAACACGAACAAGGGGAGCACAGGTTTCATGGGCGTGTTTTCTAGCTTGCAGGGACGAGGTCTCGTGCAGGAGCGAACCGCCTGGGCGCCGCCCTCTGCTCAACCGCCTCGCCATGGCCGATTTCAAAAAGCTGGCGCATCTGCGTCATCTCGAGAAGCTGCCGGACCGACGAATCGGGGTTCAGGAGACGCAGGCCGATCCCGAGGGCGCCCGCCCTGCGATGGAGGCCGGCCAGGGCTGCGAGTCCGCAACTGTCGAGATATCGCGTGTCCGAAAGGTCCACTTCGATGGCCGAAAATTGCGGCGAGACGGCTGGAAAAAGCTCGTCGCGAAACCGGGCGGCGTTGGCGTCGCTGAGTTCGGCGACTTGGGAGACGCGCAGGCGGCGGCCTTCGCTCTCGATTCTCATCGGACCGGGCGCGGCATCGGGCCGCGCCGCCGGCTGCGGTTCGTCCAGCGAGCTGAGCCAGAACGCGTCGGGCACGCGCAGGCACGAGCTGGTGGCCCAGTCGATCAGCGTATGGCGGTGCGCGATCGAACTTTCCACGCGGAGCCTGGCGCCAACGAACGTGGCGGGGCCGATCACGCTGCGGGCCACATGCGCCCCAGCGGCCACGAAGACGCCGTCCTCGAGGATCGTGGCGGGCCCGATCACGGTGTCCCCGTCGATCCGGACGTAGTCCCCGACCCAGCATGGGGCAAGCAGCTGGGCGCTTGGGTCTATGCGGGCGCGGAGCCCGACCCATACCCCCGGCTGCACCTCGCATTGCCCGATCCGGTCGAGCTCCTGTGCCAGCGGGATCCAGTTCTGGAGGCCGGCGAACCAGGCGGAGTAGCTCTCGAGGAGATTCGTCCCGGAACCGCCTGGCAGATGGTCCATGAGCACGACCACCTGGGGCGGGGGCGCCGGGTGCGGAAAATACTTCTCGGAGGCCTGCGTTTCGGAAAGCTCGGCGTCCTCCGCCATGACCGCGATCGGCAGGCCCCAGCGCGCGCCGTCGCCGACATGGTCTTCGACGCAGGCCGCCCGGTCGGATGCCGCGATCAGGATGTCGCGGATGCCGAGCGCCACAAGGTGCTCAATCCAGTATTCGAGGAGGCATTTGCCGAGCACCGGCGCGACCGCCAGGGGGCACGATTCGGCCAGGAGCGCAACCGCGGGACGGCTGCCGGGACATATGAGTATGGCGTTCATCAGTAGGCTCCGCTCCCGGACGCGACGGCCGGAATTGTCCTGGCGAGGATCTTGATGTCCTGCCAGAGGCTCTGGGTCTCGATGTAGCGCACGTCCAGCTTTACCTGTCCGGGAAAATCTATCCCGGCCCGGCCGCTGATCTGCCAGATGCAGGTGATGCCCGGGGCGACCGCCAGCCGGCGGCGGTCCGCCAGCGAGTAAAGCGCGACTTCCCGCGGAAGCGGGGGACGGGGCCCCACGAGGGACATTTCGCCAGTCAGGACGTTGAAAAACTGCGGGAGCTCGTCAAAGGAGAACTTCCGAAGCCATTTGCCCACGCGGGTGATCCGCGGATCATCCTTTATTTTGAAGGTGACGCCTTGCTTGTGGTGATTTGCGGCGAGGAGCTCCTGCAGGCGGCTTTCGGCGTCGATGTGCATCGAGCGGAACTTGTATATCCTGAACAGGCGGCCGAACCGGCCGACCCGCGTCTGGGCAAATATCGCCGGGCGGCCATCCTCGCACCAGATTGCGAGCGTGATCACGAGGAAAAGCGGGCTCAGGACGAGCAGTGCGCCGAGGCTGCCCAGCACGTCGAGCGCGCGCTTGGCCAGGGCGATTCCCCGGACGGAGCGCCGCCACGCATGGCGCTGCCAGCGCAGGCAGGCCCGCTGCCGCCAGCGGCCCCACGCGGTTTCGAACTGGGCAATGTGCCGGAGCAGGCGCTGTTGATGGGTCGGATCAGGTCGGATTTTCATGGTATTCGAGAAGGTTCAGAAGTTCGCTGCGAAACGGAACGCGCATCCATTCCTTGAGCGGTGAGGCCGCGGATAGCAGCGCCCAGAGCCGGTCGGCGAGGAGGATGAGGTCCGGCTTCCTGAAGGGCTGTGCGAGGATGACGTCGGCCCATTGCCGCTGGGGCTCGACGAAGCGCGCATGCATCGGGGCGACCGTGCTCCTGAACTGGCGCTTCACCGTTGCAGCGCTGCGTCCCCGCTCCGCGACGTCGCGGGCGAGCCGACGGCGCAGGCGAAGTCCGGGCGGGCAATCGAGATAGATCTTGAGATCGAAAAGATGCCGGACGGGCGGGTGAACGAGGAGGGAGAGCCCATCCACGATCACGAGCGGCGTGGGCTCCAGCGTGGTCGCCCGGGCGAGCCGACGGTGGGCGAGAAAGTCGTACCTGGGCACCCGCGCAATCCTGCCGTCCCGGCAGTTCCGCATGGCCTGCTCGGCTCGAGCCCAGTCGATTGCGGACGGCGTGTCGAAGTTCAGGCTCCCGCGCCGGCCAGGGACAACGTTCGTCCGATCGCGATAGAAATTGTCGATCGGCAGATGGCAGGCCCGCTCGCCGAGAAGGCGGCGCAGGCGCTCGACCAGCCAGCCCTTGCCGGCGCCGCTGCCGCCCACGATGGCGATCATATGATTTTGGGGCGTTTTGTTCATAGGGGAGCGGGCTTCAGCCGAGCGGCGACGACGCCGGCAAACAGGCTTTCCAAGCCGAGAATGTAGTCCGAAAATCCGAAGCGCTCTCCGGCCAGCCTGCGGCCGCGTTCTCCCAGGGCGCGCGCCAGCGCCTTGTCGCGGAGGAGCTCTTCGAGGCGCCCCGCGTAGCGAGCGCGGTCCATCCACGGAACGAGATATCCGTTCACCCCGTCGACAAGCCATTCCCTGATGCCGCCGGCATCGAACGCGACGACAGGCAATCCGCACCGCATCGCCTCCAGGCCCACCGCTCCGAAGGGCTCCGGCCAGACCGAGCTCATGACCGCCACGGAACACTCGCGATAGTACTGCGCTATCTCCTGCTGGGGAACGAACCCCGTGAAGCGCACCCGTCCTTCCAATCCGAGGCTTCGGCTCAGGCGCTCGCAATGCGCGCGGTGGCCTCCGTCCCCGACGATCACCGCCTCGAAGGGCGTCGTGACGAGCGCCAGGGACTCGAGGAGGACGTCGACGCCCTTGCCGCGGACGACCTGGCCCGCGTAAACGATGAGGTTCCTGCCGCTGAAGGAGCTTTGAAACGAAGCATCCGCCGGGCGCGGCACGGGCGCCTGAATCGCGATCCGTCCATCCGGAAAGCCGTTGCGCAGCAGATCGTCCTTCATGTAGCGGGTGGCCACCACCAGGCATTCGAATCTCCGGTTGAGGGCGATTTCGCGGCGCTTCGCGGCGTAGCTGACCCACTTCACCGGGAGCCCGGGTCCTGAATTGCGGGCGACGCAGGACCCGCAGGGAAAGACGCACCAGGCCGACACCGCGCGCGTGCTGATGCGCCGCGTGAGGGGATTGTACTTGTAGCTGCGCATGCACGTGAGGTCGTGGTCGTGGACCATCCGAACCACGGGAACCCCGCAGTCGCCCAGCGCGGCGACCATCGAAAGATCCGCCATCTTGTGCAAAAATATTACGTCCGGGTTGAATTCCCGCAGGGCGGCCCCGAGCCCGTCCGCGCCTTCCGCCCCGAGATACGGGACGCAGGTTCCGAACGCTATCCGCCAAGCGCCCTCCTGCTTGCCGGTGCCCGCTCCGTGGAGGAGGGCCACCTCGTGGCCGCAGGCGGCAAGTTCTCCGGCCGTCGCGAGGATGCTCGTCTCGGCGCCTCCCAGGGCGCCAAGCCGCTCATGCACGTACAGAACCTTCATGGCCGCTTCCCCCGGGTGTGTGATGGATTCCTGCTCATGTCTCTTTTGTGACCAGAAGATAACATCCCCCGCCCGGGCGCGTGAGTGGGTGTCGACCCAAAACAGCCGCAGAATCGCACCCAAATTCCGGGGCGGGCCGGGCGGAATGCGCCGAAAAGGTGGGTCCTTGCCCAAGGGTGCCGGCGCTTTCCCGCGCCAACGGCGCAGACGCGGATTGGCGGCCGGAGGCGGCCATTCGCCCTCGGGGGACGGTTTCCCGAGGCAGGTGAACACCTACTCGCGGGTACTGCCCCTAAGCTGTATAAAGGAGGCCTTGGGGAGCCTCGCCGGCCGAAATCGGAGGGACCGACTCATGCCCTTATGGGCGCCACCGCATAAAATGAAAACCAACAATCAAACCGAAAACCAGAGCATCGCTGTGGGCGTCGGTCCGTATCGAAGGCTGCATGGAGCCCGCGCCAGGCTGACCAATCGTTATCGATCGGCCCTTCTGGATTATCTCAGGCACAGGGACAATGAGCGGCTGCAGCTGGCGTACGATCTGGGCTGCATCGCAATGCGCAGCGGGATGGGCGTGTTCGACATGGCCCGACTTCACGAGGAGACCCTGGCGACCGCGATGCCCACCAACACGAGCTTTGCCGATGCGGCGCAGCAGACCCGGTCGGCGGAAACGTTCCTGCTCGATGCCCTGTCGCCCTTTGAGGCCGCCCGCCGCGGAATCCCGGAGGCCTACGTCCGCCTGGGCGAGCTCAACGAGACACTTGAGAAGAGAAACAAGGAACTGGCGGCGATCGCCGCGCGCCAGCATCCGATAGAGGAGGCGCTGCGGGCGAGCAAGGAGCGGTATTTCAAGCTGTTCAAGCAGGCGCGGACGATGAAGGCCGACATCCGGCAGCATGCCGCGAAGATGATCCTGGCCCAGGAGGAGGAACGCAAGCGCCTCAGTCGCGAGTTGCACGACGAGATCGGCCAGGTGCTGGCGGCAGTCAATGTTGGGCTGGTCATGCTGAAGAAGCAGGCCGGCCACGACCGGTTGTTTCAAGAGCGGGTCGGCGCCACGCAGGCCCTGCTCGAGCAGAGCATGGAGTCGGTCCACCGGTTCGCCCGGGAATTGCGGCCTGAGATGGTCGATCTCTTCGGCCCGTATGAGGCGATCCGCTCCTATGTGAAGGCCTTTGCGGAACGCACGGGCATCACCGCCATCATCCGATCCAAGGTGGATCTCGCCGGGCTCGACAGCGAGCAGGAGATAACCCTCTTCCGCGTCGCGCAGGAGAGCATCACGAATATCTCCAAGCACGCGCACGCGACGCGGATCGACATCCGTTTCCGCCGGCTCCCGCAGGAAATCTGCATGGAAATCCAGGATAACGGCCGTTCGTTTTCCGTGGGAGACAAGCTTGCCGAGAAGGGCCAGAAGCGGCTCGGACTCATGGGCATGCAGGAGCGGGTCCAGCTCGCACGCGGCGATTTCTCCATCGTCTCGGAGCCGGGCCAAGGCACGAAGGTTCGCGTGCAGTTTCCGCTCGTGCCGGGAGTCGGCGCGGCCGCGGACGGAAGCGAATCCAAGGCCCGGGCGCACGATTCAGTCGTCCCGTCCAAGGAAATTCTATGAAGAAAATAACCGTGCTTTTGGTGGATGATCACACCGTGCTGCGCCAGGGCCTGCGCGCGCTCCTGCAAACCGAACCCGACATGGAGATCGTGGGCGAGGCTGAGAACGGGCGCCAGGCGGTGCAGATGGCCGCCAAGCTGGCTCCCGACGTCGTCGTCATGGACATCGCCATGCCCCAGCTCAACGGCCTCGAGGCGAGCCACCAGATCGCAAAGGAGGCGCCGCTCACCAAGGTACTTATCCTTTCCTCGTATGGCGACGACGAGTATGTGCACCAATTGACCGAAGCGGGCGCCGTCGGGTATCTCGTCAAGCAGACCGCGGCCAATGATCTCATCAAGGCCATTCGGGAGGCCCAGAAGGGAAACGCCTATTTCAGCCCCGCCATCGCCAAGCGTCTGCTGGACCGCTATCGGGAGTCCTTCCTCAAGGGAGGAAAGCCGCTGAATCGCAAGGCGGCCGTGCGTCTCACCTCCCGCGAGCGGGAGGTGCTCCAGCTGGTGGCCGAGGGGAAAGGCAACAAGCAGATGGCCTCCGATCTGTGCATCAGCATAAAGACCGTGGAGAAGCACCGGCAGCAGGCGATGGACAAGCTCAACATTCACGATGTGGCGGGACTGACGCGCTACGCCATCGCCCAGGGAATGATCGAGAGCACCCCCCGGCTCGTGTCCAGCGCCCCGACGGCCTAGCAGTTGTTAGTGCGCCGTGAAGGAGCTTGAGGCGAAGACGCGGCGGCCGTCCGGCCATTCGACTTCGGCCTCCACCCACTGGGCGCCGCTGTTCACGGGCGAGATGGTGTAGGTCGGACCGAACGCGGGCTGCTGGTCGCGGGCCTCCCAGACGACGCGGACGTTGGCCATGTCGAGCCCGGGGGCCTGGACGCTCAAAGTCACGGGCGCACCGAGTGGCGCGGCGCCCGACGGCACGGCGATCTGCGCAACCCCCGAGGTCCACGGAGCGGACTTGGCGGCGGTTTGGGCCACGAGGACGCTGAGGGCCAGCACGCTCCGGGCCTGGTTGACCGTTATGAACTCCGTCGTGACGTTCCACGTGTCTCCCCAGCGGTCGTAGAAGGGATACGACGCGACCGCCGCCCCGTCCAACGGGAATGTCAGGTTTCCCAGCTCGCTGCCATAGAGAGGCAGGTAGTCGAAGCTTGCCTGGATGTTGCCGATAGGAATTCCGTCCGGCGCAAGCACCCGCCGGCTGTTGCGTGCGTATTGATCGACGACCGCATGCTGGCGTTTGTCGCCGAGGCCGGTGACATACGCGACATTGACGGGATTCGTGCCGCCCTCGTAGTTCATGTTGCCGACGAGCGCGTCGACATAGGCGGGCTTGGGATTGACCTGGTAGGCAACAGCCATGTCGGAGGCCTGATCGAGTGAAAAATACCAGCCGGCGGCGTGGAAGCGCTTCGTTTCCTCGGGAAAACTCGTCGCATAGGCGTTCTCGTTCGACCAGAGCAGAGCGTCGTCGCCGGCGGCGACGATCTCCGCGTTGCACTTGGCCAGGTAGGCCGGGTCGAGCTGGTTCGGCTGGAGCCTGCCCGTGCGCGCTGCGAAGGCATAGCTGCGGATGGCGCACCCATAGGATTCGGACATGTGGATCCAGCTCCAGCGGAACGTGGCGGGGTCGCTCGGATTGGGGAACCAGGCGAAGAGCTGCTGCTGGTAGACGGGGTTGCCGGTGGCGAGGTACATCTCGCAGGCCGCCCAGGACTCCTCGTCGTTGTCCGTGAAGTCGTCGCCGTAGAAGGTGATCTTCTGGTAGGCTCCCGCCTTCCCGTGCTTCGCGATTGCGCTCATCAGGAACTGCCATCCGAGCGTCGCCTTCCGCAGGTAGAGCGCAGCGGCCGCTGGGTAGGCCCGTTTGAACGCAGGCGATGAGGCGCACTGCGCGAGGGCGGCGACGGCCGCGGCGGTCGCCGAGGTGTTCTTCGGCCAGACGACCTGGCTGTCCCCGTCATCGCCGTTTGTCAGCGAGACGTCGCTCTCGTATTCCCGGTTCTTCGGGTAGACGAGAAAATAGAAGCCGCCGTCGGCATCCTGGAGCTTGGCGATATAGTCGGCCTCCCACTTGGCCTCCTGCAGGAGGTCGCTAATCCCATCGCCGCTTTCTGGGATCCCGAGGTTGTCGAGCGAGGCGGCGCCCGGGATCGCGTCGACCGTGAACATGAGCGTGTGCACCAGGGCGGCGCAGTTGATCGTGTACTTGCTGTAGTCGCCGGCGTCGTGGTGCCCGCCGGAGACGTCGACCGCACCGGTGTTGACGTAGGGATAGAGGGCATTGGCCGCGCTCGTTAGGAAAGGGGCTGTCTGCGGCGGATTGTCGGCGTTCACGCCACTCGCGTATCCGGCGATCGTCTTCCAGGTGAAGGCGAACTGCGGATCCGAGTCGATGGCCGGAACCTGCGCGGGGGCCGTGTGGTCGGCGTCGTGGACGAAGCGGGTGAAAGGCATCGCGACGGCCATGCCGCTGCGCTGCTGATACATGCCCGCCGCGTAGGTGCGCATCCATGCCATCGCGATGCCGTCATCGATGATGAAAGGAAGAGAGGCGCCCAGCCCGGGCACGACGAGGTAGTATTCGCCAGGCGTCGTCAGCCCGCTGAAGTCGGCCTGCAGGACATTCTGATAGGGCAGCGGCGTCGTGGTGTAGCCGACATCGGCCCTTGGACTGAGCGCGCCGGAGAAGACGGTCTTTCCGGTTGAGATCGCGACGATGCTGAACGCGGACAGCCCGGCTGCCGGCAGTTCGCCGAGATTGCCGAGGTAGTAGCCGATCATCGCCTTTTTCGGCAGATTCGGAACGTAGCCCTCCTGGTTGACGTGGATCGCGGGGCTGTACCGCAGGGGATTGGTGGTGAGAGCGTAGCTCACGGCGGCGGGCCAGAGCGCGCCGTCAGGGTTTGTGACCACGACCGTCTGTCCGTCGGCAACCGGCGTGGCGAGCTGCAGGTAGAGCGAGTTGTCGATGCGGAGGTCATACTCCGTCACGGATACCGAGAAGACGCGGCGCTTGAAGCCAACGGAGACGATCGGAACGGCCCTGCCGTCGACCGCCACCGCGAACTTAAGCGGCGCCGGGGCCATGAACTGGCCGCTCGCGTTCACGAGGTTCCAGCTGGCAACTTGCGCCGGATCAGGCGCCTTCGTGTTGAGCTGCCGCAGTTCCAGGATGACAGGCGAGATCACGCGCAGGGCATTTTCTCCCACCTCGGGCTGAATCAGCCCGGTATAGTCCATCTCGTTGGGCCCGGAGGTCAGAACAGGGGCAGCCGGGACGGACGGCGCAGTTGCGGGGGGCGTTGCGACCGGAGCGGGCGCGGTCGGCGGCGGCGCCGGGCCCGCAGCAGCAATCGCAATGGTCGCGTTATTGGCGGCGCCAATCGTGTAGGCGGCATCCTCGGACAAGGTGAAGCTGGCGGTCTCCGGATCCGCATCGGTGATATTCGCCACCGCGACGATGGTCATCGTCGTAGAAGCGGACCCTGCCGGGATCGTCACGGAAACCGGCATGTCGCCTTCCGCGCGGCGATAGTCGGTCCATTTCACGGCCGATCCGCCGAGCGCGTAGTTCACGGTCAACGCGGAGGCGGTGCTGCCGCTGCGGGTGAATGTGAGAAGGCCCGTGTCCGACGGGCCGATCGCCGCCGTGCCATCGGTCGCGGTCAGGGTGACCGTTGCCTGCGCACGCGCGATTGGGGAGAGGACTGAGGCGAGCGCAATGGCGATGGCCGGAAAAAGAAGTCTGATGCAGCGGGGATGATTCATGGGAACAGCAGTGTGCCGGGCGTCACCTTAGACGGAACGGCCGGATCCAGCGAGTGGGTGAATACCCGCCGCGAATCGCCGAAGGCCGCCTCCCGGCGAACGGGATGGGGTGACGGCCCGTCGCTTTGGTGGGTGTTCACCCACTCAACAAACGACGCAAGGCGCGCTAGTGTTGCCCCCGATGAACCTCGCTTGCGCTGTGAATGAGACGCCGGACACACGGGAGACGGCGATCCCCGTCTGCTTTTCCCTGGGCATCATGGCCTGGAACGAGGAGGCGTCGATCGGTAGAACCCTGGCGTCGCTTTTTCAGCAATCGGTTTTTCAAAATCTGGCTCTTCGCGGGGAGCGCTGTGAGATCTTCTGCATCGCGAACGGATGCACGGACCGGACGGTGGCCGTCGCCGGAGATCTCCTCAAGCGGCTCAATGAAGGCCATCGGCACGCCCAGGCGATCGCCGCCCGGGTCGTGGACATTCCGGAGCCGGGCCGCAACAATGCGTGGAATCGCTTTGTGCATGAATTCTCCGCGCCGGAAGCGCGGTTCATTTACCTCATGGACGCGGACATTGTGTTTCGCGACCGGGACACGCTTTACAACCTGATGACGGCCCTGGAACGGAACCCGCGGGCAGGCGTATCGTCGGGCCGGCAGCACAAGAGCATCGAGTTCAAGGAACAAAAGTCGCTGCGGGACCGGATCTCACTCGCGACATCCGACATGACCCGGACGATCGAGGGACGCTTCAGCGGCCAGCTCTATTGCATGCGCGCCTCCATCGCCCGGAATCTCTATCTGCCCAGGGATCTCAGCGCCAACGACGACGGATTTTTCAAGGCCGTGATTTGCACCAATTTCTTCAGCGAAAGGCTCGATGTCGCACGGGTGGCCAGCGTTCGCGGCGCGGCCCACGTCTACGACGCCTACCTCACCGTGTCGGAGGTGTTGAACAACCAAAAGCGGCAGATGATCGGGCAGGCCTCGGTGCATGTGCTCGTGGAGCATCTGAAGACGCTGCCGCCGGAGGAACGCACCAACCTGGCGGCATTTCTGATGCGGCGCGAACGGACCGACCCGGAATGGCTGCGGACGCTCCTGGACCAGCACCTGGCGCGCGTGCGCTTCTTCTGGCGGCTCTTCCCCGGCATCCTGACCTTTCGGTTCCGGCGCCTTCTCAAGCTGAAGGGGATGAGAAAACTGACCCATCTCCCGGCAGCCCTGGTGGGCCTCGCGGTCACCTTGATCGCCTGCGCCCGCGCATTCCGATTCCTAAAACGGGGCCAGACCTATTATTGGCCGAAAGCCGGCCGCGATGCGGCGCCCGAAGCGTGCCTGCAGAGCGCGAAATAGGGAACCCGGACGGGCTTCCGTCATCCGGCTTGCCCCGTCCCGGAGGAGTGGTGGCGTTCCACGCCGGCATTCACGCCACGGCGGAAGGCCACGATCAGCTTCAACAGGTTGGGATCGATCGCGCTGCGCGAAGGTGGCGGGAAATCCTCGCAGATCTGGCTGAGGCCGATGAGCGCTCCGGCAATGTACCGTCTGGTTCCCGTGCTGAGGCGGTAGCGCCGCGCGACCTTGTCGACGAAATCGGGCGAAGCCGCGGGTGACTGCTGGATTGCCTTGATCAGGTCGTCGTCGATTCCGGTGACGATCATCACCAGCCCGCGTTCATCCTGCGGCGCTTCGCGGAGCGCGATCTCCACGCCTTCGGCAAGCGCCGAGGCAACGCGGTCGGCGGCAACGTCAAGCGCAGGGGTCGATTGGGCCCGCGCGCCCGGCGTTCCGCCGAACACGGCGGCGCCCAGGGCGGCGAGGAGGCAGAACCAGCCTCCCGGCCGGCGCCCGGGAATGCGCGCGGGCGGCACAAGACGATGCATTCTCTTCATGGCAGGGGCGGCTTAGTTTGCGACGGAGGACTTCCCAGCGACATCCCAGGAGGCGCGGCCGCCGAAGAGCGAGAAGCCCATGCCCGTGACCGCGCTGCCCTCGAGGCCGACGGCGCTGGCCGGCACGGAGAGGCGGACCCACTGGCCGACGACCGGCAGCGCTCCCGCATTATAGCGGCCCGCGGTGTTGTTGTTGCCCCAGGCTATGGAGTTGGCCCCCCAATACGCGCGGTGCTCTGCAGAGCCGTCGTTCCAGGTCAGCATGATCTCGGTCGGGGGATTGGCCGGATCGAGGTAGACATACGCGAACAGGGTGTCTCCGACGGCGACATTCAGCGCCGCGGGGGCGTTGGCGAACGCGTGGGTGTGCTCGCCTGCGGCCACGTTGGACTGGTGAACGGCCGCGGCGAGGTAGGGCGCGGGGTTGCTGGTCACCCAGGTCCATGCGTCGCCTCCATCGGCGCTGGTCGCAGCTCCCGCGGGCACCGCGCCATCGATCCAGTTGATGACCGGGCTGTTGGCGGTGAAGGAGTTGGTTGCGAAGACCCTGCGGCCGTCCGGCCACTCGACTTCGGCCTCGACCCACTGGGCGCCGTTATTGACGGGCGAGATGGTGTAGGTGGGGCCGAAGGCCGGCTGCTGGTCGCGGGCCTCCCATACGATCCTGGCGTTGCTCATGTCGAGGCCCGGGGTCTGGACGCTGAGGGTCGTCGGGACGCCGATCGGGATGACCGCGGACGGAACGGTGATCGCGGCTGTGCCGGAGGTCCACGGAGCGGACTTGGCGGAGGTTTGAGCCACGAGAACGCTCAGGGCCAGAACGCTCCGGGCCTGGTTCACCGTTATGAACTCCGTCGTGACGTTCCAAGCGTCGGCCCAGCGATCGTAGAAGGGATAGGGCGAGGACGCGGCCGAGTCCGACGGGAAGCTCAGGTTGCTCAGTTCGCTGCCGTATAGGGACAGGTAGTCGAAGCTGGCCTGGATGTTGCCGATCGGAACGCCGTCGGGCGCGAGCACCCGCCGGCTGTTGAGCGCGTATTGGTTGACGACCGCGTGCTGGCGCTTGTCTCCAAGTCCCGTCACATAGGTGACATTGACCGGATTCGTGCCGCCCTCGTAGTTCATGTTGCCGACGAGCGCGTCGATATAGGCCGGGTTGGAGCTGACCTGGTAGGCGACGGCCATGTCGGAGGCTGCGTCCAGGGAAAAATACCATCCGGCCGAGTGGACTTGCTTCGTCTGCGAAGGGAAGCTCGTCGCGTAGGCGTTCTGGTTCGACCAGAGGAGCGCGTTGTCGCCGGCGGCGACGATCTCCGCGTTGCACTTGGCCAGGTAGGCCGGGTCGAGC
>CAZJNA010000054.1:0-20428 GCA_964547325.1 uncultured Opitutaceae bacterium
TTTCCGATTTGGTGTTCTCCCATGGCAGACGTTCATCACGCAGTCGCATTTTTCTCCGGCCGCGTGCAGGGCGTCGGCTTCCGCTATGCGGCGCTCCAGGTGGCCCGGGAATTCGAGGTCGCCGGCTGGGTGAGGAACCTTGCCGACGGCCGCGTGCAGCTCGAGGTCGAGGGAGCCCCCGGCGAGGTGGCGGCGTACATCGCGGCCGTTGAGGAGCGCATGCACGGACACATCCGCAAGGTGGAGCGCTCCGAGCACCCGAGGCAGCCGCAGTTCTCCGGCTTTTCTATCCAATGAGACCCCCCGCCTGGCGCGTCTGGCTCGGTGCCATCCGGCCCCGCACGCTGCCGACCTCCGCGGCGCCCGTCCTCGTTGGCTCCGCCCTGGCCTGGCATGCCGGCGGGTTCAACGGACCGGCGGCCGCCCTCTGCCTCGCCTTTGCGCTCCTGATCCAGATCGGCACGAATCTCGCAAACGATGTCTACGATTTTGTCCGGGGAGCGGACACCCCCGCCCGTGTCGGCCCCTTGCGTGCGGTCGCCGCCGGACTGATCTCGCCCCGCGCGATGCGGACCGCGACGGTGATCGTCTTCGTCCTGGCCGCGACGGTCGGCCTCGGGCTCCTCGCCCATGGCGGGGCCTGGCTTATCGCGGTGGGGATCGCGAGCATCCTCTGCGGGATCGGCTACACCGCCGGCCCCTTCCCGCTCGGCTACCTCGGGCTCGGCGACCTCTTTGTCTTTCTCTTCTTCGGGCTCGTCGCGGTGACCACAACCTTCGCCGTCGAGGCCGGCCGGCTCTCGCTGGCAACCCTTCCGGCCGCCGCGGCCGTCGGCTGCCTTGCCGCAAACGTCCTCGTCGTGAACAACTATCGGGACGTCAATACCGATGCGGCGGCCGGAAAGCGGACGCTCGTCGTTCGCTTTGGCCGCCCCTTTGCCCGGGCGCAGTACGCCGTCTCCCTGATCGTCGCGATGGCGGCTCCGCTCGTCTATCTCTGCGCCGGGTATCCGGCCTGGTGCCTCCTTCCGCTCGCCCTCGCCCCGCTCGCCTGGCTCCACTGCCGGCGGCTGCGCCCCGGGCGCACTCCGGCCGAATTGATCGCCCTCCTCGGCGACACCGTGAAATTCCTGGCCCTCTACGCCGCGCTCTTCGCCCTCGGCGTCGTCCTCTGATCTCTCAGATCTGCGCGGACAGCTTGGCCTTCAGGGCTGCCTTCGGCATCATCCCGACGAGCGTGTCGGCGAGCTTGCCGCCCTTGAAGAGGAGCATGGTCGGGATCGCCCGAATACCGAACTCGGCGGCGACCTCGTTGTTGTCGTCGATGTTGACCTTCGCGATCTGGATCTTCCCGTCGAGCTCCACGGCCAGCTCCTCGAGCATGGGCGCGATCGCCTTGCAGGGGCCGCACCACGGCGCCCAGAAGTCGACGAGAAGAGGTGTGGATGAGGATGCGACAGCCGCCTTGAAGGTGTCGTTGGTCAGGTTGGAAATGCGCTCGGACATGGTCACGAAGTAAAATGAGAATGCCGCCAAAAGCAATCCGCAGCTGGCCGGAGGCTCACCGCGGCGCGGACTTGTGCAGGATCTCCGCCAGCTCGTCCGGCTCCACCTCGCCAAGCTTCTTCCCGCGCAGCTTCAATTCCTCGAAGGTCTTGAGCGCGGTCTCCGTCAGCTTCTCATGGGTCTCCGCCGAGCCGCCCAGAATGGCGAACTCCTCCGCCGTCGTGATGCGCTTGTGCCCGTCGTCGTTGTCGAGGCCGAGACCCAGGAGGGCGGCGGGCCGGGCCTTCTTTGGCTTCTTCTTCACGCCGGCACGGTGGCCTCGCCGGCCGGGGTTTCAAGCGGGTTTTCATCCCGGGCGCTGCAGACGATGTCCGAGAAGGTCTCGTCCTGGCGGATCTGAAGGCGGCCCAGGCGGGTGAGCTCGAGGACCGCGAGGAAGGTCGCCACGAGCCGCCGGAGGGACACGCCTCCCGGAAAGAGGTTGGAGAAGACGAAGGTTTTCTCCGCGCCGAGCCGCGCCAGGAGCCATTCCATCTGGTCGGAGACCGTCACGACCTCGTCGTGGATCTCGCCGATAATGAGCTTCTCCGCGAGGCGCCTGAGGACGAGGTTGAACGCGTTCCACAGCTCGATCCGGTCCACGCCGCGCAGCGGCCGCTCGAGGGAATCCGCGGGCCGCGAGGACGCGAAGCGATCGAGGAGGTCGCGCTGCCGCAGGGCCATGCCGCCGATCTCCGCCGCGGCCTCCTTGAATTTCCGGTACTGGATCAGCTGGTGCACGAGCTCCCAGCGGGGGTCCAGCCCTTCGTCGCCCTCGGCGTCGGGATCCACCGCGTGCTGCCCCTTGGGCAGAAGCATCCGGCTCTTGATCTCCATCAGGGTCGCCGCCATCACGAAAAATTCTCCGGCCACCTCGAGGTCCATCGTCTGCATCGTCCGAAGGGCCGCGACGTACTGCTTGGTCACCGCCTCGATCGGGATGTCGTAGATGTCTATCTCGTCCTTGCGGATCAGGAAGAGCAGCAGGTCGAGCGGGCCTTCGAAGACCTGGAGCTTTATGCGGTATTCGGAATCGGGAACCACGGCGCGGGGCTATTTATCGGCGGATCGGCGGAGCGACGCCACAAAAAAACCGTCTCCGTCGTGCGTGGCGGGCCAGAGAATCATGCCGTACCCGCGCCGGGCTCCGGGAGTCCGCTTGAAGGGCGCGGTTTCGAAGCCCGGGTGCTCCTCGAGGAAGAGCCGGACGACCTCCTCGTTTTCCGAGCTGCAGAGGGAACAGGTCGCGTAGACGAGGCGGCCGCCCGGCCGGACGAGCGCGGCGAACTTCCGCAGAAGCGAGCGCTGCTTCCTTGCGCAGGCCTCGATGTCCGCCGGCCCCGTCGTCCACTTGAGATGGGGCGAGCGCCGCCACGTGCCGGAGCCGGAACAGGGCGCGTCGACGAGCACCCCGTCGTAGGGCCCGGCGGGCGCGTCCGTTCGCGCGATCCGCTCCGAAAGGCCCGCCCGCGCGGCCCGCCGCGCCAGCTCCTGCAGCGCCGCCGGCCGCACGTCGTGGGCGTCGATCCGGCCCCGGGGTCCGAGGAGGGAGGCCAGCTGCAGCGACTTCCCTCCAGCGCCCGCACAGGCGTCGAGCCAGCGGGCCCCGGTTTCCGGCCCGACGGCCTCGAGGACGAGCTGCGAACCCAGGTCCTGGATCTCCAGAAGGCCGTCGCGGAAGGCATCGCTCGCGGCGACGTCGGCGTCCGGGGGAAGCGCAAACGCCCCGCGCAGGATTTCGCTCCTGCGCGCAGCCCAGCCTCGCCCGGCAAACTCCGCCAGGACCGGCCGCGGGTCGCTCCCGGCGATCCGGATCCACAGGGGCGCCCGGGCGAGAAGCACGTCCCGCTGCGCCGGGGAGAAGGCCTCCGGGCATTCCTTCCTCAGCCAGCCGGGAAGGACGGCGTCGGGATCGGCGCCCAGCCGGGCCGCCTTGCCGGCCACGCCGTCGGGGCACGCGGGCCAGTCGCCGACAAGCCACGTTCGGAATCCGCGGGTGTCCGGCGTGTCCGCCGCAAGCCACGCCAGCGTCTGCTCGAGGCGCCCCGGCGGTTCGGCGAGCATCGGCTCGATCCACGGAAGGTAGCGGATGGCCGTGTAGGCGAGTTCCCGATAGAGACGGCGGTCGCGGGACCCGCAGCGCCGGTCGCGCCGCAGGAGCGCCTCGAAGCGGGCGGGCAGCGCCGCGTCCCGCCGCCAGTGGGGCTCGAGCCGCACGAGAAGCTCGCGCAGCAGGCGCGGCTGGCCCGGGTAGAAACGGAATTCGCCGGTCATTCCGCTAGGGACCTACTTAGAAGCGGATCAGGTCCACCTGGGCGTTGATCCCGAAGTGTCCCGAGCGATTCGGGCCCGAGCTGAAGCTTGCCGTGTAGCGGATCGCCCAGGTGTTGACCAGGTTCTCCTCGAGGGCGATCGACTGCTGCGGGAAATTGTGGTGGCGCTCGTCGTAGAGGGAAAGGAAGTGAAGGCTGTACATCTCGTTCAGCCGCACGCGAAGTTCCCCGACGTAGGTGTCGTTCTCGTGCCGCAGGAAGTCGCTTCCGAGGTGGAGCGACCACTTGTCCCCGTCGCGGAGCGTCAGGCCCGTCTCGAGCTCCCGGACGGCGAGCGTCTGCGGGGTGAAGATCGTCGCCACGCCCACATCGAGCCACTTTTCCGGCTTCAGGTTGAAGTCCGTGTGCACCTGCGAGAAGTCCCTGTCGCCCGGCTGGCGGTGGAAGAGAAGGTCCTCGTCCGCGTCGAAGGTGAGGAGATCGCGCGATCCGTATTCCGGATCGCGCGTCTGGATCGTGTTGTCCACCCCGAGCCGGAGCGTGTTGACCGGATGCAGGCTGTCTATGGAGCGGAGATCCCCGAGTTCGAGGGGCTCGAGGTCTGGGGTGAAGCTGATCCGGTCGATGTCCGGTATGTAGCGCTGCCCGGCGTCCGCGTTGGGGATGTAGCGGTAGGACACATGGGGCGTCAGCAGGTGGCGAAGGCCGTCTATGTCCCACAGCTTGTTCTCGTAGCCGAACGTGCCGCTCGAGCGCAGGAGGGCATCGAAGCCGACCTCGCCAACCGTTCGCGTGTACCCACCTGGCGCGGCGGCGCCGATCGTGTCCGTGTAGCGCGTGACGCGCCCGCCGACGACCGGGGTGAAGCTGGCCCAGTCGCCCTGGCTGAAGGGGCGCGAGAGGCCGTAGAACATGTCCAGGCGGGTGCTCGCCAGCTTCGGGCCGCCGCCCGGCGGATTTTCCAGGAGCGAGACGGCGCTCGACTCGGACCTGCCGTAGAATCCGCCGCCCAGGGCCACGGGGAGTACGTCGAAGCTCAGCTCGGGCAGCCGTTCCTGGACCGGCTCGAAGGAATCGGGCTGGAAACGCGTGAACGCCGACGCGAGGTAGTTGCCGCCGGTGTAGACCGATTCGACGAAATTGTCGGGCTCCTGCACGGCGTAGAAGGCCCGGCTGTTGAAGTCGCGCAGGATGTCCGAATCCTTCCACCAGTTGACATCCCCATTGAGCGTCAGGTTGTCCGTCAGCTGCTGCTGGTGTGTCCACGCCACGAAGCCCCGGTCGCGCGGCACGGGATTGCCGAGGATGTCGGTCAGCCGCTTGCCGTAGTCGGAAATGAAGCCGGAGCGCGCCGAACCCAGGAGGTCGTCGCTGCCGTCGTCGGAGCGGTAGGTCGCGCCCGGGCCGGCCATGACGCCCCGGCTCGTGAAGACGCTCAGGTCCCCGCCGGCCTTGAGCTCGGTGGTGACCGGGATCCGGAGCGAGGCCGTTCCGATGGCTCCCAGGGACGAACGGTAACCTCCGGTGAACGAGACATTGCTCAGGAGAATGGAGGCGTCCACCTTTTCGCCCACGTGCCAGAGTGGGATCATTGCGATCCCGGCGACGCCGACCCGGGAATTACCGAGCCTCAGGTAGTGCCCGGGCGAATAGATGATCGTGTCCGCCCGGATTGTCGGGCGCCAGCGCCCCGGCTCGTTGTAGGTCACCTCGGCGTGGCGGATGACAATCCGCGTCACGGGGCCGTCGGCCGAGAGTCCGGATACGTAGAAGGGGTGCCGCCCGACGCGCACGTCCTCTGCGTGCATCGTCTGCGTCTTCAGGTTGTAGAAAAGCACTCTCGCGAGCAGCCGCTCCGGGCCGGTCGTCAGGGCCACGTGCCCCGTCGCCGTGATCGCCTCGGCGGTCTGGTTGAAGCGGATCTCGTCCGCGGTCAGAAGGACTTCCCCGTAACGCAGCGTGGCCGATCCCCGGCCGACCATCTCCTTCGTCTCGAAGTTCACCGTGACGGGCTGGTCGGCGGTGAGGATCACCTGCTCCGGCGGTGCGGGCGGGACCGGAGCGGCCGGCGCGATCGGTCGGACCGGCCTTCGCGGCGCCGCGCGGGCGGGCGCCAGCGCAGCCAGGCAGGCGGCTATCAAAAGCGGAAAGCGGAAAGCGGAAAGGGGGGAAGGCAATGCGGGAAGGCAAATCGGAAAGCGGAAAACGGAAAGCGGAGATCGGAGGAAAGGCGAAGCGGGCGGGCAAAGCGGAATGCGAAAGTCGGAAAAGGGAAGCCTGATGGGCACGGGAACGATGAAAGGCGGAAAGGGGAAAGCTGAAAGAGAAAACAATTATCTTTCCGGGGCACGCTTTCAGCTTTTCGCTCTCCCCGATGCCTGCCCGCCGATCCTCCTCCGCGCCACGGGAAATGGCGCCGCTGGCCGCGGCCGTCCGCGAGCTCGGAACGGCCTTGGGCCGGGTCATTGGCCGCCTCGAGGGGCGCGAGACCTTCGAGACGGTCGAGGCGCTCCGCCGTCTCGCCAAGGCGCGGCGGGCGGGCGATTCCGAGGCCGGCCGGGCGCTCGCCCGGATGCTGGCGGAGCTGGAGCCCGCGGCCGCCTTCAACCAGGCCATGGCCTTCACGCTCTACTTCGAGCTCGTCAATCTGGCGGAGGAAAACTTCCGGGTCACGCTCCTGCGTCGCAACGCGGCCCGGCCCGGCGCACCGCCGCGGCGCGAGTCGATCGAGGCGGCCGTGCTCGAGCTCAAGCGCAGGGGCCTCGATTCAGCCGCCGTCCAGGGAATCGTGGACCGGCTGGCGATCGAGCTCGTGTTCACCGCCCATCCCACCGAGTCCAAGCGCCGGACGCTCCTCGCCAAGCTCCGGCGGCTGGGCCGGATACTCCGGGCGCGGGATCGGCCCGGATCCGGCGATTTCGCCCAGGCCGGAGCCGAGGAGGTGGAGCGGGAGATCGCCTCGCTTTGGCTGACCGACCGCAGCAGGACGGCGCGGCCCGAGGTGGCCGACGAGGCGCGCACCGGCCTCTGGTATTTCGACACGACGCTTTTCGAGACGGTCCCCCGGCTCTACGCCGATATGGCCCGCGCGCTGTCCCGCCACTATCCGGAGGTGCGGCCCCCGCGGCGCTGGCTCGCCTTCGGATCGTGGATCGGCGGCGATCGCGACGGCAATCCCAACGTGACCGCCGCCGTCACCGCCCACGTGCTCCAGCTCCACCGGGGTCTGGCCGTTGAAAAACTCAGGGCCGCCGTCGACGAGGTGTCCACGCTCCTGACGGTCAGCGACCGCCGCGACTCCGTTTCGCCCGAACTTCGCCGGGAGCTCCATGAGAACTTCGAGGGCCCGGCGCGAGCCCGCGAACTCGCCCAGCGCTACCCCCACGAGCCCTACCGGCTCCTGCTGGGCGTCCTGCGCGACCGCCTTGCCCGCGAGCCGAGGCTCGATCCCGCCGAGATCCGGGGAACCCTGAGGACGATCCGGGCCAGCCTTTCGGCCGGTCGCGGGGCCCTCCTCGCCGGCGGGGAATTCGCGGACCTCGAGGTCCAGGCCGAGGTGTTCGGCCTCACCATGGCGTGCCTCGATCTCCGCCAGCATTCCGCGCTCCACTGCGCCGCGGTTTCGGAGTTGCTCGGCCGGCCCGACTATCCCGGCCTTCCCGAGGAGGCCAAGTGCGCCGTCCTTCTCGATGCGATCGCCGGGGCCGGACTCCTTTCCGGGGCCGATTGCGAGCGGATGTCCGCCGCCACGCGCGCGGTCCTCGATCCGATCGCCCTGGCGGGCCGCTCGTCGGAGTCATTCGGGCCGGGGGCCTTCGGCATCTATGTGATCAGCATGACGGCCGGCGTCTCCGACATCCTCGAAGTCGAGCTCCTGCAGAAGCTCGGAGGCTCGGCGCTCCCGATAGCCCCGCTCTTCGAGACCCGCTCCGACCTCGAGAACGCGCCGGGCGTCCTCGCCACCCTCTTTGCGCTGCCCGGCCACAGGCCCGCGCACCAGCACGTGATGCTGGGATACTCCGACAGCAACAAGGACTGCGGGTACCTGACCGCCAACTGGGCGCTCTACCAGGCGCAGGATGCGATCGCGCTTCTGTGCCGCGAGCAGGGAGTCCGGCTCACGCTGTTCCACGGAAGGGGCGGAAGCATCGCCCGGGGCGGCGGTCCGGCGGCAAAGGCGATCCTGGCGCAGCCGGCCGGGCTCCGCGACGGGGGAATCCGGATCACCGAGCAGGGCGAGGTGCTCTCGACCCGCTACCACGATCCCGACCTCGCCCACCGGATCCTCGAGCAGATGGCCTTCGGCGTCATGCTCGGGACATCGGCGGCGGACACCCCGGCCGTCGTTCCTGTGGAGTGGCGCGATGCCATGGAGGCCATGAGCACAGCCGGCTTCGCCGCCTACCGCGACCTCGTCCACGACGATCCCGGCTTCATCCAGTTCTGGCGGGAGGCGACGCCGATCGACGAGATCGGCCAGCTCAAGCTCGGCTCCCGGCCGACCTTCCGGGGAATCGCCCAGGGCGTCGCGGACCTGCGCGCCATACCCTGGGTATTTTCCTGGATGCAGAGCCGCTTCAATTTCCCGGGTTGGTTCGGCCTCGGGACCGCGCTCGACGCGGTCCTTCGCCGCGGCGCCGCCGGCCGCCGGCTGCTGCGCTCCATGCACGAGCAGTGGCCGTTCTTCCATACCCTGATCGACAATGCCCAGCTGACGATGCGCAAGGCGGACATGGACATAGCGGGCCTCTACGCAGGGCTTGTCGCCGACTCCCGGCTTCGCCGGCGCATCTTCGGCATCCTCCGCGCCGAATTCGACCGCACGGAGGCGGCGGTCCTCGCCGTCACCGGACAGAGGCGGATTCTCGGCCGCGAGCCGGTCCTCCGCAAGTCGATCGAGCTGCGCAATCCGTATGTCGATCCCCTGAACTACCTCCAGGTGGAGATGATGCGGCGCATCAGGGAGCGCCCGGACCTTCCCGCGGAGGAGATCGCTGCGATCCACAGCGTGATCGAGCTCACGATCAACGGCATCAGCGGCGGCCTCAAGAACACGGGATAAGGCAAAGCGGAAATCGAAAAGCGGAAATCGGAAAACAGAACCCTGAATACGGGGATTGAGATTTCAGCGTTCTCGCGTTTGAGTTTCCTTTCCGATTTTCGCTTTCCGCTTTCCGATTTCGCCTGCTCCGCTTTCCGAATTCGCCTTCTCCGCTTTCCGCTTTTTATTCGTGATTCTCTCCCGCACCGATCTCCAGGCGCTTCTGACGGCAACCCATTCCGCGCCCCATTCGGTGCTGGGCATGCATCCCCACCGCCGGGGCCGGGTGCCGGGCGTCGTCGTCCGCGCGCTTCTGCGGGGGGTGGATGCCTGCGAGGTCGTGGACGTGGATGCCGTCCCGCCGGTATCGCACCCGATGAAGCGGCTGGCCCCGGAGGGCTGCTTTGAGATCTTCATCCCAAAGCGGCCCAACCTCTTCAAGTACCAGCTGAGGGCCTCCTATCCGAACTCGGAAGTCCGCCAGTTCTTCGACCCGTATTGCTTCCTGCCGACCCTCGGGGCGCAGGACCTCTACCTCTTCAACGAGGGGAACGAGCACCGGATCTACGAGAAGCTCGGGGCGCATCTGCGCGACTTGGGCGGCGTCCGGGGCGTGTCCTTCGCCGTCTGGGCGCCTTCGGCCGCGCGCGTGTCCGTCGTCGGAAATTTTAACCAGTGGGACGGCCGCTATCATCCGATGCGCTCCCTCGGCTCCTCCGGCGTCTGGGAACTCTTTGTGCCCGGGCTGGGGGAGGGGGAGCTCTACAAGTTCGAGCTCAGGGACCAGCAGGGCGCCATCCTCGTAAAGACGGATCCGTACGGCACCTATTTCGAGTCGCCTCCCGGCAATGCGGCCATCGTCTGCGACCCTGGAAAATACCCATGGGGGGATGCGGCCTGGCTCGGCCGCCGCCGCGACGAGGGCGGCCGGCTCGACCGGCCGATGTCGGTGTACGAGGTCCATCTCGGCTCCTGGCGCCGCAAGCCTGAGGAAGGCAACCGCCCGCTCACCTATCGGGAGATGGCCCCCCAGCTCGCGGACTACGTGGTGGAGATGGGCTTCACGCACATCGAGGTCCTTCCCGTGGCCGAGCATCCCTTCGACGGCTCCTGGGGCTACCAGGTGACCGGCTTCTTCGCCCCGACCAGCCGCTACGGGCCGCCCGAGGATTTCGCCTGGTTCGTCGACCACCTCCACCAGCGCGGGATCGGCGTGATTCTCGACTGGGTGCCGGCCCATTTTCCGCGCGACAGCTTTGCGCTCGCCGAGTTCGACGGCACGCACCTCTACGAGCACGCCGATCCCAGGCAGGGCGCGCACATGGACTGGGGCACCCTCATCTTCAATTATGGCCGCAACGAAGTCCGCTGCTTCCTGATCGCCAACGCCCTGGCCTGGCTCGATCGCTACCACATCGACGGCCTGCGCGTGGACGCCGTCGCCTCCATGCTCTACCTCGACTACTCCCGGGAGGAGGGCCAGTGGATACCGAACCGGTACGGCGGCAGGGAAAACCTTGAGGCGATCGATTTCATCCGCCGGGTGAACGACACGGTTCACGGCTACTACCCGGGCGTCGCCATGATCGCCGAGGAGAGCACCTCGTTCGCGCAGGTGACCCGCCCGACGTCGGGCGGCGGCCTGGGCTTCGACTACAAGTGGAACATGGGCTGGATGCACGACACGCTCCGCTACTTCAGCAAGGACCCAATCCACCGCCGCTGGCACCAGGACGACCTCACGTTCGGCATGCTCTACCAGTACGCTGAAAACTTCATAAGCGTCTTCTCCCACGACGAGGTGGTCCACGGAAAGGCCTCGCTCCTCTTCAAGATGGGAGCGGGGACGATCGCCGAGAAATCCGCGCACCTGCGCTCCCTCTACGGCCACATGTGGGGCTATCCGGGGAAGAAGCTCCTCTTCATGGGCGGCGAATTCGGCCAGTCCCAGGAATGGCGCCACGACGCCAGCCTCGACTGGCATCTCTGCCAGTACATCGACCACGAGGGCGTGCGCCTCCTCGTCCGCGACCTCAACCGGCTCTACGCATCGGAGCCCGTCCTGAGCGCGAACGACTTCAACCCCCAGGGGTTCCGCTGGATCTCCTGCCATGACGCCGCCGCCAATGTCATCGCCTTCCTCCGCAAGGACCCCTTCGAGCAGACCTTCTTCATCGTGGTCGGCCACTTTGGCGGCGCCTCGCGACCCTACCGGGTCGGCGTCCCCCGCCGCGGGGCCTGGACGGAGGCCATCAACACCAACAGCGCCTACTACGGCGGATCGGGCCAGGGCAACAACGGCGGAAGCGCGACCGAGGACGTGCCCTGCGACGGCTTCGACCAGTCCCTCTGGCTCACGCTCCCCCCCTTCACGACCCTGATCCTCAAGTGGACTGCTTGATACATTTCATCCCGCCCCCTTGTCCGCCGATGGCACGTTTTGGCGCGGGATAGGCCCGGAAGGGGCATGAGCGGAGCAGCGTGTGTCCTCGGCTGCCCAAAAGGGCACCCGCCGAGGCCATCCCTTTGGGACTCAACCTACGGTTTCGCCATCTCCGCCCGTTCGCGCTCCGTCGGTCGCCTCTTGGCCGACCCCCGTCAGAGGGGAAGGCCGGCTGCGGCGACCGTCCGGGCATTGCGAAGCGTAGCCCCGCAGGGTCTAGCCCGCGCCAAAACGTGCCATCCCCCCTTATCCCTTTGACTTAACCCCGGTCGGACATTTGCTGGAACCCTTCGCGCACTATCCATGTATTATTCCCGGATGAAGTACCTCCTCTTTGCTGGCATGATCGCCCTGGCTGCGCCCCGCGCGCATGCGGCCTTCGGGTCCCAGGCAGACGAGGACCAGCAGGAGCAGTCCAAGCCGCAGGAGGAGATCCCGGACTTCAGCAACCTGAACGAGTACATCTACCAGCCCAAGACGACCCTGAACCTGGGCATGCGCAACATGGCCGGCATCAAGGCCACTTTCACCGGAAAGGGTCTCATTCCCGCCCTGCCGGGGGAGGCCCTGCTCGACCCCACGCTCGCGAATGTCGCCCGGCTCTACCATGACGGCTCCGTCGGCCCGGATGGACGCTCCCTCACGATTGACAACGGCGACGGGACGAGGACCGCCATCCTTGCGGCGCCCGACGGCAAGACCAACACCTGGGGATACGCCAATGCGAACCAGGTCACGCCCGACGACCTGATGACCTTCAATGTCTACTCGGCCGCGATGCCGAACATGGATCCGGTGAACAAGGCCGCGAAGCGCAACAACGGAGTCGAGCTCTCCGTCTCCCGCGACATGGGCAATATCGGCAAGCACCTTTCCTGGAGCATCTTCGGCGGCGTGAGCATCAACGATATCCAGGCCGCGACCTTCGGGAACGTGCGGGCGAACGTGACCACCGTGACTGACGTCTACGATCTCTTCGGCCAGACGCCGCAGACGGCCGGCACCTCGTCGCCCTCCGCCACGACCATCAACGTCACGGACGCGAACGGGAACCAGATCCTCGACTCCACCGGCGCCAACGTCACCCAGGCCATAGACACCTCCGTCCTCATCGGGAACCAGCCCCTCGCGCGGACCACGAGCACCGTGACCGACGTGGTTTCCGTCGTGGATCACTGGAAGCTGCACGGCTCCTACCTCACCTTCCGGACGGGCCCCAGCCTCGTCTACGCCTTCAACGACCACCTCAAGGCGAGCCTGAGCGTGGGCCCGGCGCTCATTTACGCAGGCTCAATGTACAACGTCACGGAGGTGTTCACCCCGGCCAGCGGCGACCCGATCATCGACACGCTTTCCAACACGACGGCGAAACTCGTTCCTGCGTACTACGCCGATGCGACCGTCCAGTACGACCTCAACGAGACGACGGGATTCTATTTTGGCGGCGTCTACCAGAACGGCGGCAGCTACATGCAGACCGCCAGCAGCACGAACGCCGGGACCTATTCGACCCGGGTGGATTTCAGCAACCAGAACGGCTTTCGGGGCGGCTTGTCCTTCAAGTTCTAACTTGCGGTAAGGGGTCAGGCCGCCAGTTGTAAAAATCATTGCGATGATTTTACAACTGGCCGCAAAGGAAAGGGGTCAGGTTGAAAAAGTTGATGTGCGTAAGCACATTAAATTTTTCAACCTGACCCCTTTCCTTTGCGCCGATCTCTTGCCATGAAGCAGGCAAGAGCGATCCGGCCGGCTTGGGCGCTTGCCGCCCTCACGGGCATCAACCTCTTCAACTACCTCGACCGGCAGGTGCTCCCGGCGGTGCTCACTCCGATCAAGGAGGAGCTGCACCTGAGCGACAGCGGTCTCGGCACGCTGCAGGTCGCCTTCATGCTGGGCTACTTCCTGACCGCGCCCTTTTTCGGCTACCTGGGCGACCGGGTTTCCCGGAAGGGCCTGATCGCCGCGGGCGTCCTCGTCTGGAGCGCGGGCACGGCGCTCTCGGGCTGCGCCCCGAATCTCGCGTCCCTTCTTCTATTCCGCGTTCTGGTCGGCCTCGGCGAGGCGAGCTACGGCACGATCAGCCCGGCTTGGATCGCGGATCTGTACGCGCCCGCCCGCCGCAACAACGCCCTGTCGATCTTCTATGTCGCGATCCCTGTCGGATCGGCCCTCGGCTACATCCTGGGCGGCGTCATGGCGGCCCATTTCGGCTGGCGCTCCGCGTTCCTCTGCGCCGGTGCGCCGGGCCTGCTCCTCGCCGGTACGCTTCTCTTCCTGCCGGAGCCCGCCCGGGGCGCGAGCGAGCCGAAGGTACGAGCAAAGGAAAGAGCAAAGGAAAGGGGTCAGGTTGAAAAAGTTGATGTGCCGAAGCACATCAGCTTTTTCAACCTGACCCCTTTCCTTTGCTCGTACTCGAGCCTCCGCAACTACCCCGACTACCTGCTCCTGATCGCCGGCTACTCCGCGCAGCAGTTCGCCATGGGGGGATTCGCGTTCTGGGGGCCGACCTTCCTCACTCGCGTCCACGGGCTGCCCTTGGAGCGCGCCGACCGGTTTTTCGGCGCCTGGCTTGTCCTGACCGGCCTCTCGGCGACGCTTCTCGGCGGCTGGGCGGCCACGGCGCTCGGCAGGCGGAGTTCCGCCGGCTATGCGCAGCTCCTCGCCCTGAGCGCCATCCCGACGGTCCTCGCAGCCTTCGCGGCCTTCGAATTCACGTCCCGGGGCCCCGCGGAGATCGCCCTTGTCGCCGCGATGTTCCTCATCTTCCTGCCGACCGGCCCGGTCAACACCCTGATCCTGGAGAGCGTGCCCGTCTCCATGCGGGCGAGCGCGATGGCGGCCTCGATCTTTGCGATCCATGCCTGCGGCGACCTCTGGTCCCCCAAGGTAGTCGGCGCCCTCTCGGACCGGCTCGGGAGCCTTCGCGAGGCCGTACTCTGCACGCTCCCTCCGGCCCTCGCCTTCTGCGCCCTCTGCTGGGCCGCCCTGGCCTACCGAAAAGCGTCAGGCCGACCCCTGTAGCTCCCGGAGCACGTCCTCCGGCCTGCGCAGACGCTCCGGAGGGAAGAACGCGTTTATCCGCGTGATCACCTGCTGGATGATGCCGTCCGGGCACGAGGCGCCCCCGGTGATGAGGACCTGCCTCGCCCCCGGCTCGCCGCTCCACAGCCGCCGCGCCTCGATGTGGCCGCCGCGCGCGCCGTGGCCGGCCGCGGGAAAGACGTAGTGCTCCACCTCCTCGGACGAACGGATGCTCGCCTCGCTCTGGATGAAAAACGCCCGCTCGCCGAGCTGCTGCGCGCAGAGGCGGTACAGCTGATACGTGTTTGACGAATTCTTTCCGCCGATCACAAAGGCCGCGTCGAGCGGCTCCGTCAGGGCCCGCGCCAGGGCGTCCTGGTTCACCTGCGTCGCGTAGCAGAGGGTGTCATTGCGGCCGCTGCCGCCGACGCGCGGCGCCGTGCCCGGGCCGTCGGGGCCGTATTTCGAGGCGTAGACGTCGCGCAGGTGGGCGATGATCTCCCGCGTCTCGTTCATGAGAAGGGTCGTCTGGTTGACGACCGCGACCCGCTCGAGATCCCTTCCGACGTCGAAGCCCGGCGTGTGCTTGCCCGCAAACAGACGGTGGAAGCGCTCCCGAGCCTAGGGGCCCGGAGACGCGATGATTTCTCCCAGCTGCCTCGTCTCCTCGATGTTGCGCACGATGACCGCGGGGGCGTGCCTGCGCGTGTTCGAGAAGGTCGCCTTCGTCTCCTCGTGCTCGTGCTTGCCGTGGATGACGACCGTGTAGCCCTCCCGCCCGTAGGTGCGGGCGGCCTTCCAGACCTTCTCCACGAGCATGCAGGTCGCATCGTACGCGTAGACCGCGATGCCCTTCCTGACGAGCCGCCGCTTGTCGTCGTCGGTTGCCCCGAAGGCCGGGATGATGACGATGTCCTCCGGGGTGAGCGTGTCCCAGAGCAGGGGAGAAGGGGTCAGGTCTTCAGCCGCGTACGGCACGCCCTTGTCGGTCTGGAGATAGCGCAGGCCGCGACGGAGAAGGTCCTCGTTCACGAACGGATTGTGGATCAACTCCGAGAGCATGAAGACGCGGCGGCCGGGATTCTCGGCGAGGGTCTCGTAGGCGCGCTCGATCGCGTTCTTGACGCCCAGGCAGAAGCCGAAATGGCTGGGTATGACGTAGCGCACCGCGCCGAAGTCGAGCGTCACAGGCGCTGCGGCCGTCCGTTCGTTCCTGCGCGCCAGGGTCTTGATCGCCGAGCAGAGCTGCGACTGGTAAAGCGCGTTCGCGGCGGCGTCCTGGGCGTAGATCGAGGTGTTGCGCTCCTTCTCCGGCCGGAACTTGTAGATGAAATCGTTCTCGCCCAGATGCAGGTAGGGGATCGCCATCAGGTGCGGCTCCAGGCCGGCGACCACCGCCACGAGCTCGGGGGAAAGCGCCGCCGTGCCGGCCTGCAGCGTCTCGATCGGACGGAATTCGATCTCGGGATCGGCCGACGGGCCGGTCACCTGCGTGAAGAAGACGCGGATGCGGCGGCCTCCGGCCTCCGCCGCGAAATATTCAACGGGCGCGGTGTGCCCTGGAAACGCCGCGTCCAGCGCCGCGCCCGCTGACGCCTGGCTTGCGCCCGTGAAGACGAGCTCCGCGCGCGATTTCCGGCTGCGGACCGCGAGCTGGTTGCCGGCGCTGAAGGCCAGCAGCGCGATTTCACTTTCCCGTTCCATTATCACGAATGAAAA
Source organism: uncultured Opitutaceae bacterium (assembly GCA_964547325.1). GTDB lineage: Bacteria > Verrucomicrobiota > Verrucomicrobiia > Opitutales > Opitutaceae > Palsa-1447. The sequence goes on from CAZJNA010000054.1 coordinate 16,043, forward strand.
ATAACAGCAGGGCGCTGCGGGAATGGCGAGTCGTGACCGAACCGCACTTTAACCGGAATTTATCGGGAAAGGCTTGCCAATGCCATCGCGGGTGGATTATGTAGGAGCTTGGTGGCAGGGTGGTTATCAACTGTCACGGGAGGTCTGGTTCCGCGGATTCGCTCCGGAATGAACCTCCGCCAAGGCCTAAGATCAACCGTTTCGGCAGGCGTGAATCGGAAAAATACGTACGAACCATAAGTAGCTTCCTGTGCTGCACCCAAAGGAAAATGTTCCGAAATCCTTCGACGTCACCATGACACGCGAAGGAATTTCCCCCCAGGTAGAAAAAGCGCTTCAGAAAGTGCCCCGCGCGGAATTCGTGGCTTCACAGTGGAAGGACCGCGCCGGCGAGGACCGGCCGCTGCCGATCGGGTCGGACCAGACGACCTCCCAGCCCTCGCTCATCGCCTACATGACCGACCAGCTGCAGCTGACGCCGAAGAGCCGCGTCCTCGAGGTGGGAACGGGATCGGGCTACCACACGGCGATCTTGGCCGAGCTTGCGAACCAGGTTTACACGATCGAATGCCGGGCCGAGCTCGCCGCTTCCGCCGAGAAGCGGCTGAGGGCCCTCCGCTACCGCAACGTCGCCTACCGCCTCGGGGATGGTGCGATGGGGTGGGTGGAGTCCGCTCCCTACGATGCGATCATCGTGACCGCGGCCGGCCGCGTCCTTTCGCCCGCACTGATCGCGCAATTGAAGCCGGGCGGCCGGATGATCGCCCCCCTGGGCGAGCCCGCGGGCGAGCAGACACTCGTCCTCGTCGAGACCAAGCGCTCCGGCGAATGGGTCCGCCGCGACCTCTGCTCCGTCTGGTTCGTCCCCCTGATCAGCGCCTCGCTCTAGCAGGCGGACGCGCCGCGGCCGATCGGGGTTTTTGCCCCGGAATACCGCGGGACATCCCGCACCTGTCGCACAGCCTCCTCCAGGTCCCGCTGGACCTCGGCGGGCAGTGTCGGGAGATCGCCGCCCTTGAAGTAGATCAAGGTCTTCAGCGTGATCGCCCAATTCGTCATGAGCGGGTGCAGCGCGTCCAGATGACTCAGGCCCATGGATAGGCTCAGGCCGGCCTTGAGGAGGGCGTGAATATCGAGGTAGTCCTTTGCCTCCAGGCGTTCATGAATCACGGCGAGTTTGAGCGCCAAAAGATCCTCGGCTGACGCAATCTTGTGGCTGTTGTCGGTGGCCCGGTCCGGTGGCCGTATCTGTCCAGATCCGATCGTGCCGAAAAGAGAGACTTTTACAGGTCCCTGTGTGCTTTTGATTTCGGCGGTCAGTGTCTGATCCTGCCGTTGAAGGATCTTTGGAGTCGGCTCACGCAACCAGGAGACTTCTTTGGAGAGGTTCTCCGGACTGAATGCCTGCGCGCTAAAAAAATCGAAGTCTTCGGAAATCCTGTGCCCGCATCGCAGTGCCACTGCGGTGCCGCCGTACAGGACAAAGTGCTCCGGCAATTCAGCCAGCTTTGGCCAGATCGCCCGCTGGGCGGGCGGAAGCACGTCTAATTTCGGCTGAAACATACGGGGAGTCGGGGACGATTCGTCGCGGCAGAGGGGGAGTGGGACGAAGTCCAAAGACAATATGCCAGTAGTTCCAGGATCGTTCCGAGAAGTTTCCGGGTTCGGCCGCCGCAAGGGCTTCCCTCATTGCTTTTTCCCCGAATTGCATCCGGACCGAGGAAATCATTTCCGGCGTACCCATCTCCATGACCCTTCGGATCAGATAGCCGGTTTCCACGGCTTCCGGCTGCTTCCACCAGACGAGCGTTCGGGCAATCCTTCTTAGCTCCTCATCCACCCCGTAATCCTAGCATCCATCCTGTAAAATGAAACCATTTTCGGGGTCTTGATCCTTCCCGCTGAACCCGCCAATCCGGTTGACTTGAAGGCTTTGCGTGAGCCCCGCTTGCATTAGTGCGCACCGAGGACCTCGGCCAGTTTGCCGACGTCCCGGCCGCCGCCCATCGCGAAGTCCGGCTTCCCGCCGCCCTTGCCGCCGAGCCTGGCGCTCAATTCGTGGACCAGCTTGCCGGCCTGGTGCCCCGCCTTGATCGCCTCCGGCGAGCAGAAGACGACGATGGTCGCCTTGTCCCCGAATTCCGTGCCGAGCCTGACCACGCCCTCGCCCAGTTTTCCCAGGACCTGGGAACCCAGGTTGCGCAGCGCCTCCGGGGATTCCGCGGGCACGACCGCCGAGACGAACTTGAGGGCGCCGGTTGTCGCCGCCCCTGCGACGAGGCTGTCGGCCAGCCCTGCGGAGGCCTTTTGCTCGAAGACTTTGAGCTTCTTCTCGAGCTCGGACTTGAGGGCGAGAAGGGACTCCAGCTTGCGGGTCACGTCCGAAGGGCCCGCCGACAGGTGCGCGCTTACGGCGGCCAGGGCGGCCTCCCGCGTGGCAATGAAATCGTAGGCCGCCTGGCCCGCCACGGCCTCGATCCGCCGCGTGCCCGCCGCGATGGCGCTCTCGGCCGCGATCTTGATGACGCCGATTTCGCCCGTCGTCGCGACGTGGGTTCCGCCGCAGAGCTCCTTGCTGTAGCCCCCGATGTCAACGACCCGGACGATCCGTCCGTACTTGTCCCCGAAGAAGGCGAGGACGCCCTCGGGCTTCTTGTCGAATTCCGTCTCGTAGGTCTCGACCTTCGCGTTGTCTATGACCTTTTCGTTCACAAGGCGCTCGATCTCGTGGAGCTGCGCCGTCGTCACCGCCTCGAAATGCGAGAAATCGAACCGCAGCCGGTCGGGCGTCTTGTGCGTGCCCGCCTGCCGCACATGGGTGCCCAGCACCTTGCGCAGGGCCCAGTGGAGCAGATGCGTCGCGGAATGATGCCGGCTGATGGCCCTGCGGCGCCCGACATCGACCGACAGCTCGGCCTTCGCGCCGGCGGCGACCGCAGGCGCCCCCTCGGCGACCTTGTGCAGGTGCCTGCCGGACTTGTCCTTGACCGTGTCGACGATCGAAATCAGCTGGCCCCCGACGAGCGCCGTCCCGCTGTCGCCCGCCTGGCCGCCCATTTCGGCGTAGAAGGGCGTCTTGTCGAAGACGAGGAAGACATCCTTCGCGCCCCTGACGATGTCGATCAGGGTCGCCGCGGCGTCGGTCCGGCCGTACCCGAGAAACTCCGTGGGCTGCGTGTCCGCTGACTTGCCCTCCGTTGCCGCGACCACGATCTCCTTTTTCTGGGCCGCCCGGCTGCGCTCCCGCTGCCGGTCCATGTGCTCGTTGAAGCCGACGACATCGACCGTGAACTTCCGCTCCGAGGCGAGGAGCTGCGTCATGTCGAGCGGGAAGCCGTAGGTGTCGTAGAGTTCGAAGGCGGCTGCGCCGGGTATGACGCCGCTTTCCTCCCCCGGCATGTTGATCTCGAGCGCGGCCTGGACGGCATGCTGCCGGAAGAACTGGAGCCCGCGGTCGAGGGTCCGGCCGAACGATTCCTCCTCCGAGGCGACGACCCGGGCTATGACGCCCTCCTGGTGCTTCAATTCCGGGAATGTGGAGCCGAGGGACTCGACCACCGGCCCGACCAGCTGTTCGAAGAATCCGATCTGAAGCCCGAGCTTCCGGCCATAGAGGATGCCCCGCCTCAGGATCCGCCGGATGACGTAGTTGCGCCCCTCGTTTCCTGGAAGGATACCGTCCGCGATGGCGCATGAGACGCACCGGGCGTGGTCGGCGAGGACGCGGAACGCGATGTCGGTCGACTCCTCTTCGCTCAGCCCCTCGCGCCTCGTCGGAACCGTGCCGTGGTAGTGCTTCTTCGAGAGCTCGGCGATCTTCCTGAAAAGGGCCGTGAAAACGTCCGCCGCGTAGTTGGACGGGTCCTTGCTGAAATCCTTGAAGCCCTTCGTCGTCGCGTAAATCCCGGCCACGCGCTCGAAGCCCATGCCGGTGTCCACGTGCTTTGCCGCCAGGGGGGAGAAGGTCCCGTCGGCGTTCGCGTTGAACTGGATGAAGACGTGATTCCAGATCTCGATGCAGCGGGGGGATCCTGTGTTCACGAGCCTTCGTCCGGCCGCCTCGTCGTCCTCCGGCAGGAGATTGAAATGGATCTCCGAGCACGGGCCGCAGGGACCGGTGTCGCCCATCATCCAGAAATTGTCCTTCTTGTGGCCGCTGACGATGTGGACCTTGGGATCGAGCCCCGCCTTCCGGAAGATCTCCGCCCAGATGTCATGGGCCTCCTGGTCGAAGGAGGACGGCTCGCCCGTCCCCGGCTGGTAGACCGTGGCGAAGAGACGCTTCGCCGGGATGCCCCAGACCTTCGTGATCAGTTCCCACCCCCATTCGAGCGACTCCTTCTTGAAGTAGTCGCCGAAGGACCAGTTGCCCAGCATCTCGAAGAA
>CAZJNA010000055.1:0-20384 GCA_964547325.1 uncultured Opitutaceae bacterium
GAACTCGCCGACGGCGAGCGAAGCGTGATCCTCGAGCAGGTGACAAACGGGATCGCGATCCGGATGGCCGTCCTCTACCTCTGCGCGGGCGGCCAGCCCGAGGCGGTCATCGCGGCCAACGAATAAACCGAGCCCCATGCCGAATCTCTGGATACGAAATGCCCGCGTGATAGATCCCGCCTCGCGGCGGAGCGCGCCCGGGGATCTCTTTGTCCGCGACGGGCTCATCGTCGCCTCGCTGTCGGCCGCCGACAGGAAGCGGGCGAGGAAGATCGACGGGCGCGGCCTTGTCGCCTGTCCGGGGCTTGTGGACATCCACGTTCACTTCCGGGAGCCCGGCCAGACCCACAAGGAAACAATCGGCACGGGCTCGCGGGCCGCAGCCGCGGGAGGATTCACGACGGTGGTCTGCATGCCGAACACCGTGCCTCCGGCGGACAATGCGGGCACGATCCAGTTCATCCAGGACGCGGTCGAGCGGGACTCCCTGGTCAAGGTTTATCCGACCGGCGGCATCACCGTCGGGCTGAAGGGCCAGGCGCTCGCGCCGATCGGCTCGCTCAAGCGCGCCGGCGTCGTGGCCATTACGGACGACGGCGACTGCGTGCAGTCCAACGAGCTCATGCGCCGCGCCCTGGAGTACGCCCGCATGTTCGACCTCCCCGTCATGGACCACTGCCAGGACCGGTCGATGACCCAGGACGCGGTGATGAACGAGGGCGTGGTCTCGACCCGCCTCGGCCTCCGGGGCTGGCCGAACGCGGCGGAGGATCTCATCGTGGCCCGCGACATCATCCTGTCTGGCTATACGGGGGCGCACATCCACCTCCAGCACATCTCCTCCGCGCAGTCGGTCGGCCTCATCCGGAGGGCCAAGGCCCGCGGCGTCCGCGTGACCGCGGAGGCCACGCCGCACCATTTTGCCCTGACGGACAGCGCCCTCTCGGGCTACGACACGAATTTCAAGATGAACCCGCCGCTCAGAACCGAGGCGGACCGCAGGGCGCTCGTCGCCGGGCTGCGGGACGGCACCCTCGACTGCATCGCGACGGATCACGCGCCGCACACCAATCACGAGAAGGATTGCGAATTCGACTTCGCGCCGAACGGCATCATCGGCCTCGAGACCGCGCTTGCGGTCTCGCTTGAGATCCTTGTGCGGCGCTCGAAATTCAAGCTTGAGCGGGTGATCGACCTCATGACCCGCCAGCCGGCGCGAGTGCTCGGGCTCCCTGCGGGGACCCTGGCGCCCGGAGCCGCCGCGGACATCTGCCTCTTCGACCCGGGAGAGTCCTGGCTCTACGAGTCCGGGTCGGGCCACAGCAAATCGGCCAATTCTCCCTGGAATGGCCAGACCCTGACCGGCCGCGTCAAGGCGACCGTGGTCGATGGACGGGTGGTCTTCGCCGATGGAAAGACGGCTTGAGCGTACCCTCCGAGCATTCGACCGCGTTTGGCCTGGGTCTTGAGATCGTCCTGGGCCTGACGGGGCTCGCACTGCTCGGCCTTCTCGAACTGCGCCCGGCGGCGCGGGCCCGCCGGGACAATGACCTCCTCGCCCCATGGCCGGGACCGGGCAGCGACCTCGTGCTGCTCTTCCTCTGTGCGACGTGCGGGGGCCTTCTCCTGCCGGCCGCCGCGAATCTCCTCCTGAGCCGTACGGCGCAGAACTATGAAACGCGCCTGGTCCTGGGAGCGGCGACCTTCCAGCTCGGCCTGCTCGGCGGAATCGGGGTGTTCCATCTTGGATTTGCCCGGGCCGGGCGTCCGGCGTCCGGCCCGGCGCCCGGCGTGCTCAAGAGCGGCGTGGCGACGGTCCTCATCGCCCTGCCCCTGGTCTTTGGCGCAGCCCTTGCCTGGCAGGGGCTGCTTGCCTGGCGCGGGTTTCCGGTCGAGACCCCCGACAACGTCCAGAATTTGCTGAACACCCATTCGCCGGCGCTCCGCGTCGTCTACGTGATCGTCGCCGTCGGGATTGCTCCGGTGACCGAGGAGCTTCTTTTCCGGGCGGGCTTGTTCCGTTATTTCAGGGGACGCGCGCCGCGCTGGATCGCGATCTGGCTGCCAGCCCTCCTCTTCGGCGCCCTGCACCTGCTCCAGGCGCCCCTCCAGAGCCTGAGTTCGTTCGCCCCGCTCGTCGTCCTCGGCGTCGTATTCTCGCTTGCCTACGAGCGGACGGGCCGGATCGGAACCACGATGGTCGCCCATGCGCTCTTCAATCTGAACACGGTCGTCCTCGTCCTGCTCGGCGTTAACACCTGATCTCCGCACAGGCCGTGCATCCATTCACAAAGATCCGCTCCCGCTCGGTTGCCGCACTCGGCGAAGCGAGGCTGATCGCGGGCATACGGCGGTGGCTCGGATCGGCGTCCCCGCGGCCTCCATTTGGAATCGGCGACGACTGCGCCGTGCTGCCCGCGCGGCGTGGCCGTCGGCTGCTCGCAATCGATCCGGTCATCTACGGACGCCATTTCGACGCCGCGACGCCGCCCGGCGCGGTCGGCCGGAAGCTTCTCAACCGAAACCTGAGCGACATCGCGGCCATGGGGGGGAGGCCCGTGGCGGCCGTTATAGCGCTCAGCCTGGACCCGGATGTGAGCGTCGCCTGGCTCCGCGCCTTTTATCGCGGAATCGCCGCAAGCGCCAGGCGCCATGGGGTCAGCATCGTCGGCGGTGATGTGGCCCAGGCCGACGGGGCGCTCGCCGCCAGTCTGGCGCTTCTCGGCGAGGCTTCGGGCGGCCGCGTGCTGACGCGGTCGGGCGCCCGCCGCGGCGACTGGATCTATGTCACCGGAGTCCTCGGCGGGAGCCTTCGAAGCGGCCATCATTTCACATTCTCGCCGCGGCTCGGCGAGGGCGCGTGGCTTGCGCGCCGTCCGGCCGTCAGGGCCATGATGGACGTGAGCGACGGCCTGGCGAAGGACCTCCTCGCGTTGACGCCGCGCGGCGCCGAACCCGCGATCTCCGCGGGCGCCCTGCCGCTCCGGCGCGGTGTCTCGAGTGCGGCGGCCCTCGCCGATGGGGAGGACTATGAACTCGTCTTTGCGCTCGCCGGGCGGACGGACCGCGCCGCCTTCGAGCGAGCCTGGCGGAGGGCCTTCCCGAGAGTGCGCCTGACCTGCATCGGCCGGTTCGTCGCGGCCGGAGGGCGGCCCGCGACGGCCATCCGTCTCGCCGCGCACCGGGGCTACGAACACCTCCGCGGACGCGGCAGGACCCGATGACTATCATCGATCGCCTGCGCGCGGGTTCGGCCACGTCCTCGGCGGAGGAGACCCGCGAGCTCGCCGCGGAGTTCGCTGCAGCGCTGCCGCCGGACGTCACGCTCGCCCTCCACGGCGACCTGGGAGTCGGAAAGACGACCTTCGTCCAGGGACTCGCCCGCGGCTTTTCGATCGCCGAGCCGGTGACGAGCCCCACATTCAACCTCTGCCGGTTCTACCGCGGGCGCGGGGAGGCCGCCCGGAACCTCGGCCATCTCGACGCCTACCGCCTCGACGATCCCGCCCAGGTCGAGGCTCTCCTCATCGAGGACTTTCTCGGCACGCCCTATTGCCTCGCCGTCGAATGGCCGGAAAAGGTCGCCGGCTGGCTTCCCGCCGGAGCGTGGCACATCGATCTCGGAATCGCGCCGGACCGGCGGCACACGGTGCAGTTGCGCTGAGGACCGGCCGGGCGCGTCATTCCGGCATCGCGCACATTCAGCTTCCGATGCTTTCCGGATTTGCGGGATCGATCTTTGCGGCTTCTGGGCTTTGCGCGAGGCCTTGCTGATCCCCGGTCACGGGCGGGGCCTCGGGAAAGTTCTCGGGGTCCTGCTCCTCGGCCTCGATCTCCTTCTTGCGGGACTCGACGACGGGTGGCGGGGCGTAGAGCGTGCCGTCGATGAACTCCGTCACATAGCCCTCGCGCACAAGCCAGCGCAGGTCGCCCTGGAGGCGGCCGATCTTGTCGCGCTGCTCGGCAGTCAGGACCGGCTCGGCGGGAGCCTCTCCCTCCCGCGCGGGGGCGGGAATCGCCAGCCCGAGAAATTTTTCGGTGAGCTCGCTCGCCCGGATGAGCGAATGCGCCTCGATGAACGAGATGAGGCTCCCGATGCTCTCCGCGAATACCTGGCCAGGCACGCGGAACTTCCGCTTGACGGCGCAGACGTACGATATGCCCTTCGATCCCTTCTTGAAGATGGTGAAGTGCTCCCGGCGCAGCCGCCCGCGCAGTGCGTTGGCCGTGTCGAGGGGAAAGCGCCGCTGGCGATCGAGTTCGCCGGCGACGGCATGGCGGATCTCGTCGGAAGGCAGGGATTCCAGCGCGCGGCCGTGGAAACGAGCCGTTGCGGCGGGGCGGACGACCCGGTCGCGGGCGGCGGAAACGAGGTGGCTCCGCGCCTCCTCGATCGAGTCAAATGACGGCGGCGGCGCCTCCACGACCGGGGCGACGGGCGGGGTCTCGGAGGCCGGCTGAGCGGGTTCCGCGGGCGGCGCTTCGGAGTCCGGCGGTGCCGGCTCGGCGGCCTTGGCGGCCGGGACAGGCGTCGCGGGCTTCCAGCTGTAGCGCGTGACCTTCTTCATCTTCTCGAGCCACTGCTGGATCACCTCGGGCTCGCGCACCGACTCGATGCGGCTGCGGTAGGCCTGGAGGGACATCCGCTGGATCTTCTCCGCGTGATGCTGCTCCAGGGTCTGGTTGTAACGGTGATAATTGGGCGGGCCGAGCAATTCGCCCGTGATGCTGCAGCGGTTCACGACCTGGAAATTGCCCTTCGGAGGATCGACCTCGACATCGGCCTTATCGAAAAAGAGGCCGAGATGGCATTGCATGACGTGGGCGATCGCGGCCTCCTCGCTTTCGAACGGGAGGCCGTCGGGGACGGCGATGTACAGCGTCGGCTTCGCGGCGGCTGGGGCCGGCGCGGGCTGCTGGGCCGGAGCGGAATCGTCCGGAGACTTCCGTGCCACGAGGACGGTGAAGCGGTCGGGCTTCGCAAGGACCGTCCGCGCAATCTCGAAGAGTTCGATCGTTCGGGAGGAGGCGCGGATCGTCTTGACGAGCGCGCCGAAGCTCGTGTCCTCGGGGTAGAAGGTGGCCGCGAAATGCGGGCTGATGTACGGCGCGCTCTCCTGCTGGCGCCGCCTGCCATAGGAATCGCCTGCGGGATCGCCTCCGGGGCGCCGCGCATCGCCCGATCGGGCGCCGGCACCCGGGCCATCGGCTCCGTCGCGCCCCCTGCCGCCCTGCCCTTCAGGCCGGTTGAAGTCGCCGCCCATTCCCGGGCCTCCATTGGGCCGCTGGAAGGACCGGCGGTCCTTCCGGTTGGGAGCGTCGCCGCGAAATGCCTCGCGGCGCGGCCGCTCAGCCGAATCGGACCTGCCCGCGGAGCCGGACTTGTCCTGGGTCCATTGGGTTCCAAAGCTGAAGCCCTGGAGCTGGCTCAGGTCGATCTTGTTGAACGGACTCTGAACGTCGCCCCCGCCTGCGGCAGCCGGGTCCTCGCCAGGAGGCCGTGCGGCGGCATTCAAATCCGCGGGCGGATTTTCCTTATCGGCAGCGTCGTCCATGGTGTCCTAGTCCCTGAAAGCGGGCGCGGGGCCCGCGAGGTTTGCTTGGGTGCGGTCGTGGGGAGTGTCCGCCTAACGCCACGCCTGAGCAAGCGATTTTCCGGGCCTCGGATCCCGGGCCGAAAAGGGACGGTGCGGGCGCCGTTGGGGGGATGGGCCTATTTTCGGTTCTGACGGGCCCTGAGCGCGAGAGAGAGCATGATCAGGCCGAAGAGGAGGAGAACCAGGCCCCAGTCCAGGTTGACATTGAAGCCGAGGGACCGGGCGTAAATGGCGGGATCGCTCACGATTCCGTAAATCACGAGCAGGGCGCCGAAGAGCGAAAAGAGGAGGCCGAGCGGCAGGCGGAGGTCGAAGTTCATGGGATCAGGCGAAGACGAGGTTCAGCGCGAGGGTGGCGGCCAGGACCACGGCGCCCAGGGTGACGGGCTTCCGGTACCAGGGCTCGTCCTCGGCAGGAGGCTTGGGCGTGAGCGAATAGACCAGGCCCCGGAGCTGCTCGTCGGACTTGTTTTGCGCGGTCGCCAGCGAGACCGCGATCGTCACGGCCATGCATGTGCTCCAGGCGAAGAGGGCTGTCCAGAAATTCTGGGCCATGGCGCTGGGGTAGGTATGGAGCACGGCGCCCAGCCAGCCGCCCTTCATGATGCCGACCGAGGCGCCGGCCGGCAGCGTCAGGCCGTGATGCGCCGCGGCTGCGATCGTGCCGAAGAGCAGGCCGAAGAAGGCCCCGTGGCCGTTTGCACGGCGCCAGAACATGCCGAGAAGGAAGGTGGCAAACAGCGGCGCGTTGACGAAGGCAAACACCAGCTGCAGCAGGTTCATGATGTTTCCGAACTGCGTGGCGAGGTAGGCCACCCCGACGCTCAGCACCACCCCGAAGACCGTGGCGAGGCGGCCGACCATGAGATAATGCGCATCCGACTTCGTCGGGGCGACATAGTTCTGGTAGATGTCGTAGGTCCAGACGGTGTTGAAAGCCGTGACGTTGCCGGCCATGCCGGACATGAACGAGGCCATGAGGGCGGTGAACCCGAGGCCGAGCAGCCCGGAGGGAAGGTAGTGCCCCAGCATCATGGGCATGGCCAAATTGTAGTTGGGCGAACCATCGCCCATCGTCGGCAGCGTGAAGCCGCCATGCTGGTCCTGCATCAGGCCCACCGCGACCATGCCGGGCAGGATCACGATGAAGGGGAAAAGCATCTTGGGAAAGGCGGCTATGATCGGCGTGCGGCGCGCGGCCGACATGGAATCCGCGGCCATGGCCCGCTGCACCACCAGGAAGTCGGTGCACCAGTAGCCGAACGAGAGGACAAACCCCAGGCCCATCACCAGGCCGAACCATTCCACGCCCAGCGGGTTGGCGCTTGGGCTGCCCATGTGCCTCCAGGATTCGGTCCAGGTGCCGGGCGCAAAATGCTGCTGCGCGGCCACGCCGGCAAGGCGGACCTTCAGGCCCTCCCATCCGCCCGCATCCCGCAGGCCGAGCCAGGCGAGCGGCGCGAAGCCGAACACGATCATGAAGAACTGCAGCACCTCGTTGTAGATCGCCGAGGTGAGGCCGCCGAGGCAGATGTAGGCCAGCACGATCGTCGCCGAAGTCCAGATGCTGAAGGTGAAGTTCCAGCCGAGCAGGGTTTGCAGCAGCAAGGCCAGGGCGTAGAGCGATATGCCCGACGAAAAGATCGTCATCACGGCGAAGGAGAGGGCATTCAATCCCCGGGTCTTCTCGTCGAAGCGCAGCTTGAGGTATTCGGGCACCGACCGCGCCTTTGAGCCGTAATAGAAGGGCATCATGAAGATGCCGAGGAAGACCATGGCGGGAACCGCGCCTATCCAGTAGAAATGGCTGGTGATGATGCCGTATTGCGCGCCGGAGGCGCCCATGCCGATCACTTCCTGGGCGCCGAGGTTGGCCGACAGGAAGGCGAGCCCGGTGATCCATGCGGGGATCGAGCGGCCCGACAGGAAAAAGTCGGCGCTGCTCTTCATGTGGCGCTTCAGGGCCCAGCCGATGCCGAGCACGAAGAGAAAATAGAGGAGAAGGATGGCGTAGTCTATTCCGCCAAGATGTATGGGGTGGGACATTGGGGTTGGAATGTCTTTCCCCCAGAACGGGGAGGTTTCAACCCTAAACGCGAGACGTCAGGGGGCGGCGCCCGCGAGCACCCGCCGCCAGGACTCGGCCTCGCCCGCGAATCCATGGAGGCCGAGCCGGGCTGCGATCGAGTCCAGGGAAGGCTCCTCGACGGAATGCCTGGGGTCGCCCGGGAGATCGGGAAGGACGGCCCGGGCAAGGGCCCAGCAGGCCCAGGCGCGCCACCGGCGCTGCTCGCGGCGCGGCTCGTTCATCCTGCCTGCGTAGTGCTGGAAATGAACGCGGGGATTGCCGAGGAAAACCGAAGGCGGGGCATTCCGAAGCATCCAGGCCGTCGCCGCGTAAGGCATGGGCCACTCGCCGAGCACCGGCTCGAAGCCGCTCAGCTCCGCCCCGAATGCCCGGTCGAGGCAGAGGAGCGCGCGGGCCGCGAGGGCCCGGATCCAGAGCGAATGGGCGTACTCGAGGCAATCGAGGTAAAACTCCCCTCCCCGGTGGGCGTCGCGATGCGCGGCAAGGAGCCGCCAATCCAGGCCGTGGCGCGGCGGGGGCAGAAAGGGGCAAGGCGGAAGTGCTGGCATCGGCGTGGCGAACTGAGGACATTTGCGCCGCCGGAGCGAAGCACAAGACGAACCGATTCTCCGCTTTCCTCCACCCGCCTCCCTCTCCTATCGTCCGGCCCTTCGCATGACCTCCGCCTCGCAGCCCCACAGGATTCAGGGATGGCGGCGGCTCGTGCTCTGGCCTCTCGGGGCATTCGTCCAGATATGGGGGAGCACCCTGCGCCTCGACATCGATCCGGAGGAAAAAAGGCTGTTCGAGCGGCGGGATCGACCGGTTGCGTTCGTCCTCTGGCACAACCGGCTGTTCCTGGTCGCCGAGTTTTACAGGCGCTATCGCGGCGGCCGTCCGGTCTACGGCCTCGTCAGCTCCAGCCGCGACGGGGCCTGGCTCGAGGCGTTCTTCTCGCACGTGGGCATGCGCGCCGTCCGGGGCTCGAGCAGCAAGGGAGGGCGCGAGGCGGTCGGGGCCCTCGTGGGCGTCCTGAGGGCCGGGCACGACGTTGGAATAACGCCGGACGGCCCGCGGGGCCCCTGCTACGACTTCAAGCCGGGCGCACTTGTCGTGACCCGGGAGACGCAGACTCCGATCCTGCTCGTTGGAGCCGAGTACTATTCGGCCTGGCGCCTGGGAAGCTGGGACCGGTTCTACCTGCCCAAGCCGTTTTCCCGGGTGCGCGTCCGCTGCGTGCTCGCGCCGGCGGGCCCGGAGGACGACCGGGAAGGGACCGCCCGGGCGGTCGCCGCGCGATTGCTCGAACTGAATCCCGACTAACCGCCTGCTAGAAGGTCGGAGCGAGCTCGGCCGTGCTCCCGGGCGCGGAGGAGTAGTCCTCGCCACGGCTCCAGGTAGAGTCGTTCACCAGGAACTTGAAGACCACGGGACTGGTCGCTCCAGGAAGCGAGATCGTCCAGGCGTCATCCGCGGCGCATACGAGCGGCACGCCCTTGTTCCAGGTGAGGCCCGGGCCGGCGCCCCGGATGTAGAGGGTGTTGCCGAATCCGACGTCGATCTTGGCCGTGATGACCGTCAGCGCAGCGGGAGCGGCGGACGACGAGCCGTTCTTCTTTGCGAGCGGCACGCGTGTTATTTTTGGCGCCGGGGCGGGCGCAAGGGATGCTGATGTCGCAGGGGCGGGCGACTTTTTTGTCTTCGATGTGCTTTTCATGATAATAGGATGATGGTGAATTTCCCCAACGGGCCCATGAAAGCAATTGCGGGGCCAATTCGCAAGCGAGAGCTCCGCCCCGCGCGTTACCGGGGGGTTACGATTTCACGGGCTTTTTGGACCATCTCAATAACGCATTGCCTGTCAGCGACCTGGCTTCCAGCTCGAGCCCTTTGCGCGGGCCGGCGTAAATGACTTCGCCGCCGGCCGCGCCGCCCCCCGGGCCGAGATCGATCACCCAGTCGGCGAGGTTGATGACATCGAGGTTGTGCTCGATCACGATGATCGTGTTTCCCGCGTCGCGCAGCCGGAAGAGCAGGTCCATCAGCCGCTGGATGTCCACCCAGTGCAGCCCCGTCGTGGGCTCGTCGAGGATGTACAGGGTGTCTCCCTGCTGGCGCTTGCTGAGCTCCAGGGAAAGTTTGAGGCGTTGGGCCTCGCCGCCCGAAAGCGTCGTGGCCGATTGTCCGAGGGCGAGATATCCGAGGCCGACCGCCTCGAGAGTTCCCAGCTTGTCGATCACTCGCGGAATATTGCGGAAGAGCCCGATCGCTTCCCGGACGGTCATCGCCAGGACGTCGGCGATCGATTTTCCATGAAAGAGGATTTCCAGGGTCTCCCGGTTGAACCGGCGCCCGCCACAGCTCGGACAGGGCGCGTAGGCGTCGGCCATGAACTGCATGTCGAGCTTGATGACGCCGTCTCCCTGGCACCGTTCGCACCGCCCGCCGCGGACGTTGAATGAAAAGCGGCTGGCCTTGTAACCCCGGACCTTCGCCAGAGGCACCTGCGCGAAAAGGTCGCGAAGGAGGTCGAGCAGCCCGACGAATGTCGCCGGATTGGATCGCGGGCTCCGGCCGATCGGTTCCTGGTCCACCTGGACGAGCTTGTTGAAAAAATCGAGGTTCTCGACGGCCCGGTGGCGCCCGGGCACTGTCTTGGCGCCATTCAGCTTGCGGCCTGCAGCGGCCGCGAGCACGTCGTTGACGAGGGTGCTCTTGCCGGAGCCTGAAACACCGGTGACGCAGGTGAGCAGTCCGACGGGAAAACGGACATCGATTCCGCGCAGGTTGTGCTCCCTCGCCTCCCGGATGGTCAGCCAGGCCCCGTCCGGCTCCTTGGTTCCGGCGTCGTTTTCGACGCGGCTTGTTCCGGCGAGATAGGGCCCGGTTCGCGAGAGCCGGGCAGGCTGCGCCGCGCACGCCTCGGGCGTACCCTGAAAGAGCAGCCGTCCCCCGTCCGTTCCCGCTTCCGGCCCGAGCTCGATGATCTCGTCGGCCGCGCGCAGGGTGTCCTCGTCGTGCTCGACGACGATGACCGTGTTTCCCCGGTCGCGCAGGGCGCGGAGCTGGTCGAGCAGGCGCCCGTTGTCGTGGGGGTGCAGGCCGATGCTCGGCTCGTCCAGGACGTAGATGACGCCCATCAGGCCCATGCCGAGCTGGGTCGCCAGCCTGACCCGCTGGCCCTCTCCTCCCGAAAGGGTCCCGTAATCGCGGTCCAGCGTGAGATAGCCCAGCCCCGTATCGAGGAGAAATCCGAGCCGGCGCTCGATCCCCGAGCAGACGTCCTCGAGCGAATGGCCGCCGGGGTGCGCCGCCACGAGTTTCTTCGATAGGGCGTGCGCCGATCCGACATCGAGCCCCATGAAATCCGGAAAGGTTGTGCCGGCGCCCGAGGCGCTCGCGAGCCTGACCGCCGCGCTGCGCGAATTGAGCCGGGTCCCGCGGCATTCGGGGCACCCGCCGCTCACCATGAATGTGGTCAGGCGGGCCCGGAAGCCGTCGCTTTCCGTCGCGCGAAAGCTCTCCTCGAGGTCGGCGATGATTCCCGGAAACGGCATCGGGCGGGCTTCCCTCATCCGCCTCAGCTTGAAGGCGAAGAGGCGCTCGCCGGCACCGTTCAGGAGGGTGTCGCGCACCTTTTCGGGCAGGGCGCGCCACGGCCGGTCGGCGTCGAACGGAAGCTGCTCGGCGAGCTGCTTGAGAAGCGCGTTGTGCTTGATGATGAGGTTCTTTCCACCGATCCGCCAGGGTTTGATCGCCCCTTCCCTCACCGATTTTTCCGGGTCCGCGATCACCAGCTCCGGCACGAAGCGCAGCTTGCGGCCGAGACCGCCGCAGGCCGGGCACGCCCCCTCGCTGTGATTGAACGAAAAATGCCGCGGCGTCAGTTTTTCGAACACATCGCCGCAGTTCTCGCAGGCCAGGGACTGGCTGAGCTGAATCTCCCGCCAGGGCCCGTCCGGGGCGCTCTGGGCGAGCACGATCGCCCGGTCGCGCCCCTCGCGCAGGCAGAGTTCCAGCGAATCGGCGAGCCGCGAGCGGTGCTCGGGGCCCGCGACGAGCCGGTCGACCACAAGATCGACCGCCACCTCCTGCGCGCCCGGGGGAATCAGGCCGGCCTCGTCGAGGCCTCGGATCTCCCCGCCGACGCGCACCCGCTCGAATCCCCTCTGGCGCAGCCGCGGAAGCTCCTCCCTGAGCACGCTTGGCTTTGCCCGGAGAAGCGGGGCAAGGAGGACGATTCGTTCACCCGAACACTCGGAGAGGACCCGGGCGATATTGTCGTCCAGCGAGCGCTGGACGACGCGGCCCCCGTCCCTCGGGCACCGCTGCTCGCCGGCCAGCGCCCAGAGCAGCCGGGCGTAATCGGCGATCTCGGTGGCCGTCGCTATGGTGCTCCGGGGCGAGGTTCCTCCGACCCGCTGCTCGATCGCGAGGACGGGCGAGAGGCCGTGGATGAAGTCGACGTCGGGGCGCTTGAGCTGCTCGAGGAGTTGCCGGGCCTGGGTAGAAAGGCTCTCGACGTACTTGCGGTAGCCCTCCGCGTAGATCGTGTCGAAGGCGAGAGAGGACTTGCCCGATCCGCTCGGGCCCGTGATGACGACCAGCTTCCCGCGCGGAATGCGCACGTCGAGGTTCTTCAGATTGTGCTCGCGGGCACCTTTGACGTGTATGGGGGGCGGGACGGACATGTGCGGAACGCGCAATTTATCCAGAAATCGCCGGAATCAAACAGATAACGGTGGAACCTCAGGAACATCCGGGTCCGGCGAGGGTTCTTGACGGGGGCGGAACGAGCGAGCCCAATGGGCATCATTTTCAAAAATCGACACATGAAATGGATCGTGCTCCTTGCCCCGCTGATCGCCTGCGGACCCGCCCGCGCGGCGCCCACGCTCGCCCTCGGCGACGGCGAATCGCTCGTCTACAGCGTGTCCTGGGTAGTCGTCCCCGGAGCGGGTGAGATACGCGTCGCGGCGCAGTCGGCGGTCGATCCCCTCGGGGGCCGGCAAATCCGAATCGTCAGCACCACCTCCACCCGGGGCCTGGCCTACCTCCTCCTTCCGTTTCGCGCGCGGGCCGAGTCCCTTTTCGGAATAGACTCCGGCCACCTGCTTTGGCTGGGCGAGTCGAGCGAAACCCGGTCGCGCCGGGACTCCCACACCGTCATTTTCGACTACCCGCGCCGGACGGCAAACTACATCAACGCCCGGGATCCGCGGGTGACGGTTCCGCTGGCGATGCCCGCGGGCGATCCGACGGATCTCATAACCTGCCTCCTCCTTGCGCGCACGTGGGATCTCAAGCCGGGGCAGAAGCACGACGCGCTCGTTCTTTTCGACGACGATTTCTACGAGCTGACGGTGCATGCGAACGGCTTCGAGCAGCTGGACACGCCGTTTGGATCCCTCAAGACCCTGATGCTCGAGCCGCGGATGGAAAGGACTCCCCCCAAGGGGATGTTCAAGCGGGGTTCAAGGGTCCGGGTCTGGATATCCCAGGATGGACGGAGGCTTCCCGTCCGCTTTCAGGTCTTCTTCAAGTTTGGCTCGGGGATGGCGACGCTCGTCCAGTACACGCCCCCCGCGCCCTAGCAGGCTGCTGGCAAACCGCCGGGGCTTTCGCTTTGATTATGCGCCGCATCCGCGTTTGATGCGCTTGTGCAAGGGATCCGCCCCGTGAAAACAACCCCGACGCACTTCTATACGCTCACGGGCAACCTGCTCGCCGAGCGCACGCTGACGTTTCGCGATTGGGCCCCGGGCCGCACGCAGCGCGCCCGGAGCGAGAGCCTTCAGGTGGGCGGCAAGGGGATAAATGTCTCCCGGATGTTGCGCGGCCTCGGCCTGCCGAGCACGATCCTCTGCTTCGCGGGCGGGGCGAGCGGCGCGGAATGCGTCGAACGCCTGAGGGCCGAGGGCCTCGACTTTCGCGCCTTTCCGTCGGCGAGCGCGACCCGCTGCGGCACGGTGGTGCGCGGGGGAGAATTTTCCGAGACGACCTTTCTCGGCCCCGACACCTCGCCGGGCGCCGCGTGCGCGGACGCGTGCGCGGCCTTCCTCGACGCGCAGCCGGGCGGTCTCCTTGCCATCTGCGGCAGCCTGCCGGGCTGGGAGGACTCCGGGTTCGATCGCCTTCGGGAGGCCCTGGACCGGTGGCTCGGGAGGGGAACGCTTGTGGCGGACACGTACGGCCCTCCCCTGTCCTGGCTCGCGCAGCGGCCCCTCGCCCTCGTGAAGATCAACCGGACGGAATTCGACGGGCTCTTTCCCGGCCCGGAGAGAAGCGGCCCCGTGGCCGGCCGGCTGGACACCCTGCGGCGATCCCTGCCTCCGCGGGCCTGGGTCGTCACCGACGGGCCGGGTCCCGTCCACATCGCGGACGAGGCGGGCCGGGCGGCCGAATTCATGCCGCCACGGGCGCGGGAAGTCTCCGCCACGGGCGCGGGCGACGTTCTCCTCGCCTGCATCATCGAGGCGCATTGGAACCGGGGGATCCCCCTCGCTGAAGCGGTCGAATCCGCCCTTCCCCGCGCCGCCGCGCACGCGGCCCAAACTTCATTCTTGCCAGCCGGGCCTTCGGGATGATTCATTCTTCCTTTTATTCATGAAAGCGACGATCAAAACGCAGGGCCAGCAATTCAACGTGACCGAGGGGGACATCCTGGTCGTGAACCGGTATCCCAACACGGAAGCGGGCTCGACGGTCGAGATCACCGATGTGCTCGCCGCTGGCGAGGGCGCGGATTTTCAGGTTGGCAAGCCCGTCCTTGCGGGCGCGTCCGTGTCCGCCAAGATCCTGGAGAATCGCCGCGGCGACAAGATCATCGTCTTCAAGAAGAAAAAACGGAAGGGCTACGAGCGCAAGCAGGGCCACCGCCAGGAACTCTCCGTCATCAAGATCGAATCAATCAAAGTCTGAGGAACCACCGCCATGGCGCACAAGAAAGGTCAGGGAACGTCAACCAACGGCCGGGACAGCCACTCAAAGCGTCTCGGAATCAAGGCCTATGGCGGCGAGTCGGTCGTCGCGGGCAACATCATCGCCCGCCAGCGCGGCACGAAGCTGCACGCGGGCAAGAATGTCGGCATCGGCCGCGACTGGACGCTGTTCGCCCTGAAGGACGGCACCGTTCTCTACGACAAGCCCCACCGCCGGGTCTCGGTGGTCACCGCCCCTCCGGCTGCGTCGTAGCCGGGCCTACGCCCCCTGGCGGACGACGAGGAGCGGGATCGATGTCCCGTGCCGCACCTTGTCGATCGTGCTGCCCAGGAAGAGGTCCCCGATCAGCTTGTGGCCGTGCGAGGTCATCGCGATCAGGTCGCAGCCGTGCGCCGAGGCGGCGCGGATGATCTCCGCCGGCGGCTCGCCCCTCGCCAATTCCGTCGACACGGCGAGTCCGGCCGCCCGAAACTTCCCGGCCACGCCCTCGAGGTAGGCGCGGTCGGCCTTCATTTCGGAGGACTCCGCGAGCTTGAGGTCGTCGAAGTGGCGGGCCGCCCATCCGTCGGCGACATGGACGAGCACGAGCGCCGCGCCGATCTGGCTCGCGAGCGAGGCGATGTGCGGGACGAGGGTGTCGTCCGCGCGGCTATTTTCGAGGGCGACCAGGATGCGTCGGTACATGGCGTGGATGGGTCGAGGCCGTCATCATGAGCCGGGGCGCGTCATACCCGCAAAATCCAGGAGGAGCTTCACGTTCAGGATGACGATGAGGGCCGCCGTGCCCCAGGCGAGGAGCTTCAGCCATCCCGGGCTCGCAAATTCGCCCATCTTCCTCCGGTCGCTCGTGAAAAGGACGAGGGGGATGACGGCAAACGGCAGCTGCAGGCAGAGGATGACCTGGCTGAGGACCATGAGCATGGCCACCCCGTGCGCGCCGTAGAGGGAGGCGGTGACCGCCGCGGGAACCACGGCGAGCAATCGGGTGACCAGGCGGCGCAGCCACGGGCGAAGGCGCAGGTTCAGGAATCCCTCCATGACGATCTGCCCGGCAAGCGTCCCGGTGAGGGTCGAATTCTGCCCGGAGGCGAGCAGCGCCACCGCAAATATCACGCTCGCAACCCCGACGCCGAGCATCGGCGAGAGGAGCTTGTAGGCATCCTGGATTTCCGCGACGTCGGTCCGCCCGCGCGTGTGGAACGTGGCGGCCGCGACGACGAGGATCGCGACATTGATCAGGAACGCGAACATGAGCGCGAGAAAGGAGTCCAGCGAGGCGAAGCGGATGGCCTCGCGCCGGCCCGCGGCGTTCTGCTCGTACTTGCGCGTCTGCACGATGGACGAATGCAGGTAGAGGTTGTGGGGCATCACCGTCGCGCCGATGATCCCGATCGCAATATAAAGCATGGCCGGGTTGCGGGCGATCTCCGCATGCGGCCAGAAGCCGGCGAGGATACCGCCGGGAGACGGGTGGGAGAACAGGATTTCGAGGCCGAAACAGACGCCGATCAGAAGGACGAGCGAGACGACGAGGGCCTCGAGCCATCGGAATCCGTGATGCGAGAGCCAGAGGACGATCAGGACGTCCAGGGCCGTCACGCAGACGCCCGCCACGAGCGGGATATGGAAAAGGAGGTTGAGCGCGATCGCCGAGCCGATCACCTCCGCCAGGTCGCAGGCCGCGATCGCGACCTCGCACAGGACCCAAAGGGCGAAGGACACCGGCCTGGAGTAATGCTCCCGGCATGCCTGGGCGAGGTCGCGTCCGGTCGCGATCCCGAGGCGCGCGCTCAGCGCCTGCAGGAGGATCGCCATCAGGTTCGAAAGCAGGATGACGCTGAGAAGCGTGTACCCGAAGGCCGATCCAGCGGCGAGATCCGTCGCCCAGTTGCCGGGATCCATGTAGCCGACGGCCACCAGGTAGCCCGGCCCGGAGAACGCGAGGAGCTTGCGCCAGAAGCCCGCGCCCACCGGCACCGAGATGGTGCGGTGGGATACGCCGCGGATCACGCCCGTCTCCGGGTCCGCCAAAGCACTGGGCCCTTCGTCCATTGCTATCACCTATTTGAAGCCGGGTAAAAAGTAAAGGAATGCGGGAATGCGGTAGTGTATCATTTTTCCGGGAATGTCCCGCACGGGACACGATTGGGGGTTGAGCCCCCGGCGCAGGGTGCCCAACGATGGGCGCCGATGTCGATGCCGTCAGCGCGCCTGGAACCCACTCCGACGCCCCCCGACGACGGGCGGACGCCCGGGTTGCCGGCCGGGCTTCCGTGGATCGCCCTCGTCTTCTGCGCTTCGCTCGCCGCCTACCTGCCCGCGATCCGGGGCGGCTTCATCTGGAACGACAGCGACTACGTGACCCAGCCCCAGCTCCGGTCGATCGCCGGCCTCTGGCGAATCTGGGCGCAGGTCGGGGCCACCCAGCAATATTATCCGGCGCTGCATTCGGCCTTCTGGATCGAGCACAGGCTGTGGGGCGATGCGCCGCTGGGATATCACCTCGCCAATGTGCTCCTGCACGCGACCGCCGCCTGCCTCCTCGCCGCGGTCCTGCGCCGCCTGGCCGTTCCCGGAGCCGGGCTCGCCGGACTGGTCTTTGCGCTGCATCCGGTATGTGTCGAATCCGTGGCCTGGATATCCGAGCAAAAAAACACGCTCTCGGCCGTGTTCTATCTCCTTGCGGCCCTGGCGTACCTGGAGTTCGACAAACGAAGAGAGGAGCGAAGGGGTCAGGTCCCGGAAATCGATGCGACGCGACGCATCAACTTCCGAGACCCGACCCCTCTGTATCTGCTGGCCACCGTCCTTTTTGTCCTGGCTCTTCTGAGCAAGTCCGTCACGGCGACTCTGCCGGCTGCCCTCCTGGTCGTCTTCTGGTGGCGGCGGGGCAGGCTGTCCTGGCGTCGCGACGCCGTGCCGCTCGTCCCGTGGTTCGCGCTGGGCGCCGCGGACGGGCTGTTCACCGCCTGGGTGGAGCACACCTACATAGGGGCGAAGGGAGGCGATTTTTCACTGAACATCGCCGGGCGCTGCCTTGTCGCGGGGCGCGCTTTCTGGTTCTACCTGGCAAAGCTTCTCTGGCCCGTCGACCTCGTCTTCGTCTACCCCCGCTGGACGGTCGACACCGGAGCCGCATGGCAGTATTTGTTCCCGCTTGCCGCGATCGGGCTCTTTGCCGCTCTTTGGGCGATTCGGGGCCGCGCAAGGGCGCCCCTCGCCGCGATGCTGTTCTTTGCCGGCTCCTTGTTCCCGACGTTGGGGTTCCTCAACGTCTTCGCGTTCATCTTCTCCTATGTGGCCGATCACTTCCAGTACCTTGCCTGCATGGGCGTCATCGCCCTGGGCGCGGCCGCCTGCCATCGCTGGCAAAGGGGTCAGGCCTCGGATACTGATGCTCCGCGGCGGCAAAGGGGTCAGGTCTCGGAAATTGATGTGCCGAGGCACATCAATTTCCTAGACCTGACCCCTTACTTCGTCGTTTGCCTTCTTGGGATTCTCACCTGGCGGCAGAGCCGGATGTACAGGGACGTCGTTGTATTCTATCGAACCACCATCGAGCGGAATCCGGCCGCGTGGATGGCCCATCACAACCTAGGCGCGACGCTTGCCGAAGCCGGCCTCCTTCCCGAGGCCGCGGCCGAGTACCAGGCCTCGCTGCGCATCAAGCCCGACAACGCGCTCGCCGAATACAACCTCGGCACCGCCCTCTATGGCATGGGCCGGACACAGGAGGCGCTCGAGCATTTCGGGCAGGCGCTGCTTCTGCAGCCCGAATACGTGAAGGCCCACTATGCGATGGGAAACGCGCTCGCCCGCTCCGGCCATCTGGCGGAGGCGGCTGAGCACTACCGGGCGGCCCTTCGCTTCGATCCCTCGTATGCGGCCGCCCATCGCGACCTGGGCAACGCGCTTATCGGACTGGGTCGGCTCGAGGAGGCCATCGGACAGCTCCAGCAGGCGCTCGCCATCGAGCCCGGCGATTCGCGCGCGCGCGACAGCCTCGGGGGCGCGCTTATCCAGACGGGCCGCCTCGAGGAGGCGATCGGGCAGTTTCAAGGAGCCCTGGCGGCCAATCCGAAGGACGCGGAGGCCCATTATGACCTGGGCATTGCGCTCGCGCAGACAAACCGCCTCGGGGACGCGATCATCCAGTTCCAGGAGGCCGTCGCGCTCAAGCCGGACGACGGGGACAGCCGGGTGAATCTCGCACTGGCGTTCGCGGCCGCCGGCAGGATCCCCGAGGCGGTCGCCCAGTGCGAGGCTGCGCTCCGGCTGAACCCGGGATTTGGACCCGCGCGCGAACTGCGCGCCCGCCTGGCGGGAGCATCGATGGCACCTGCTTTGCCATGAGCAGGGAGTCCGCGCATGCCTGCGGTCTTCTTTCCGTGCGGGCGCCTGCCTGGGCCGTGGCCGTGATTCTTGCCGTCGTATTTGCGGCGTACGCGCCCGTGTTCCGAAACGGTTTTGTCTGGGACGACGATAGCTCGCTCACCGCAAACCGGTTCATCCAGGACAACGGCGGATTCAGGCAAATCTGGCTGACCACCCGGACCCCCGACTATTGGCCGGTGACCTCGACCGCTCTCTGGCTCGAGTGGCGCCTGTGGGGCGCGAACCCGCTGGGCTATCATGTGGCGAGCGTGCTCGTGCATGCGATGGCCGCGGTCCTTTTTTGGATGATCCTGACGGGCATGGGGGTGCCCGGCGCATTCCTCGCGGCCCTGATCTTTGCCGTTCATCCGGTCAACGTCGAGTCGGTCGCTTGGATAACCCAGCTCAAGAACCTCCTCGCGATGCTGTTTTTTCTGGCGTCGATCTATTGCTTCCTTCGAAGCCGCTCGGGACTGTTCTACGCGCTGAGCCTTGTCGCGTTCATCCTGGCGATGCTGAGCAAGGGATCGGCGGCTCCCCTGCCCCTTGTTCTCCTGGGGCTCTCGGCCTGGGATCACAGGCCGACGGCCGGGGATATGCTCCGGCTTGTTCCGTTCGCCGTCGTCGCAGCCGCCCTCGCCGCGGTCGATGTCTGGTTCCAGCGGCACGGGACCGGGGAAGCGATCCGGCACGCGAGTCTCGCCGAGCGGCTGCTGGGCGCGGGCGCGGTCCCGTGGTTTTACCTCGGCAAGGCCGTGGCTCCCGTGGGCCTGCTCTTCGTCTATCCGCAATGGGTTATCCGGCCGTCGAGCTTCGGCTGGTGGCTTCCTCTTGCCGCGGGGGCCGGCGCGACCGCGGCGCTCCTCAGGGCCGGCCCCCGGGGACGCCCCGTCCTGGCCGCCTGGGGGTATTTTTGCGCGATGCTCCTCCCGGTCATGGGTTTTTCCGACGTGTACTTTATGCGGTTCTCCCTCGTGGCCGACCACTACCAGTATTTTGCCATGGTCGGCGTGATCGCCCTCGCCGCGGCGGGATGGACACGCTTCTCGGATCGCTGGCAATGGGGTCAGGCCTCGGATACTGATGCGCCGCGGCGGCACACCAATTTCCGAGGCCTGACCCCTTATTTGACCCGAGATCTGATCCCCTGCCTCGTCGTCTGCGTTCTCGGCATCCTCACCTGGCGCCAGTGCCTGCTCTATCGGGACTCGGAGACGTTGTTTCGCGCGACGCTGCAGGGGAACTCCGGCTGCTGGATGGCCGACACGAATCTCGGCTCGCTGCTCGCGGACCAGGGACATCCGGCGGAGGCGGCCGGATATTTTGAGCGGGCGCTGGCGCTCAATGTGGCGCCCTGGGTGGTCGACTTCGAGCGCCGTCGCCGGGCCGGCGCGCGGCTGCTG
>CAZJNA010000056.1:0-20176 GCA_964547325.1 uncultured Opitutaceae bacterium
TTTGTGGCTGAGGAGCGCGTATTTCACCTGGGTGGTGATCGAAGCGTCGTCGATCTTTTCTCCCGCCGTCTCGCCGGAGGCGACGGCATCCTTGACGACGATGTTGTTCTTAACGGACTTCACCCAGTCGATTTCCTTGGCGTAAACCTCGGTGAGTTCCTTTTGGGCGATGTTGTCGGCAGTGCCGCCGAGCGTGACGACTCCGTCCTGCACGGCGACCGTGGTGGACGTGGCGCTGACATTGGCCTTGACGAGGAGCTGGGTCCGGATCTTGAAGGCGATCCATGAATCCGAATGCTCGGGATAGGTCGGAAGGATCGCGATTTCGTTCTTCACGCCCATGACTCCCGGAAGGTTTTCAACGGTGTCCTCGGCGAGGTCCTTGTCGCCTTTGTCCTGCACGGAGCCGGAAAGCGTGACGACGCCGTCGTTCGCCTTCACATTGACATGGTCCTGAAGGACGGTGCGGAAGTTATAGGAGGCCTTGGCGGCATCCTCGATCTTGCTATCGGTACCGGACGAGGCAAACAGCGCGATGGGGCTGGCAATAAGGGCGAACAGGGCTGGCAGGTTTTTTATTTTCATGGGTTTAGGGCGAGAGGGTACTCCAGGTGCGGTCCGGCCGATATGGGGCACTGACCTACCCTGCCGCGCCCGCGCCTCCCAGGCCGGGCGGCGCCCCTCGAGAAAGCGACCGGACGGAAGCCGGATCAGGACAACACCCCATAGTCCGCGGAAGGCGGCCCTGCTAGTCTTGGGGCATGTCCTCCTCCGCTCAACGCCACCTATCCTCCGGGCCGGCTCCCGCCCCCACCGATGCCGCCAATCGCGCAGCCTCATCGCGCCAGAATGCGCTGTATGACGCCGAGCTGGCGCGCGGCTTCAATGCCGGCGACGAAACGGCATTCGTCGAAATCATGGCTCGTCACCGGGAGCGCACCTTTGCCGTCGCATTCTCCATGCTCAAGAACCGCAGCGACGCCGAGGAGATTACGCAGGACACCTTCATCCGGGCGCACCGCGGGCTCGCGAGATTCCGCGGCGACGCCTCCCTCGCGACCTGGCTGCACCGCATCACCCTCAACCTCGCGCGCAACCGCTACTGGTATTCCTTCCGCCGCCGCCGCCACCTGACCCTTTCCCTCGATTGCGCATTCGGCGAGGGCAACGAGGCGACCTTTGCGGATCTTGTGGCGTCCGAAGCGGCGAACCCGGCCCGGGAGGCGGTCTCCGGCGAATTTACCGACCTCGTGGCGGCATGCATGTCCCGCCTCGGCGAACGGCCCCGCGAGATTCTCACGCTCCGCAACCAGCTGAACCGCTCCTATGACGAGATAGCCCGGGAACTCGGGATCAGCGTCGGCACCGTGAAAAGCCGGATAGCGCGGGCGCGCGGGAAGCTCCGCACGCTCCTCGCCGAGGCCTGCCCCGAATTTGGCCTGGATGCGCAGCCAACCGCCTGGTTCGACCCCATCCGCCCTGCCGGCGGACTCCAGGTCGCCAGCGCGTGAAGTCCCGCCATCGGGCCTCGCCCCGCGCCGCCCGCTCAGCTGATTGTCAGCTGGACGCTGTTCTCTATCACGCCCGCGGAGATCGCGTAGCGCGTGAGCCCGGCGGTGTCGTGGATGTTCAGCTTGTCCATGAGGTGCTGCCGGTGCTTCTCGACCGTCTTGATGCTGATATTCAGGACTGAGGCGACCTGCTTGTTCGCCTGCCCTTCCGCCACGAGTTGGAGGACCTCTGACTCGCGCGAAGTCAGCTTCGTGCCGCCGGCCTTTGGCAGGCCGTCGCGGTTTCGCGATCTTCCCCTGCCGTCGGCCATTCGCTTGGCTATGGCCGGGCTGAAGAACGGCTTCCCCTTGGCCACTTCATGAATCGCCCGGGTGAGTATCTCGGCGGAAGTCTGCTTTTCCAGAAACCCGACTGCGCCCGCGGCATTCATGCGCTCGATGTACTCGTCGTCGCTGTGCGCCGATAGAACGAGCACCTTCGCGGTCGGATCGGCGGAGAGGATCTGCCGCGTCGCCTCAAGGCCGTTCAGGACCGGCATTGCAATGTCCATCAGGATGACGTCGGGCCGAAGCGCGCGCGCCATTTCCACCGCCTCGCGGCCCGTCCGCGCCTCGCCGACCATCTGAAAATGCCCGTCAGCATTAAGGAGCGCGCACAGGCCCTGGCGCACGATGGCGTGATCTTCGGCAAGAAGGACGGTGATTTGTTTGGCAGGGATCATTTTTTGATTTTTTCGCGATTGGATGGGATTTCCGCGCACACCGTTGTACCCTTCCCGGGCACAGATTTGATGGCAAGCGTTCCGAAGACCATTTCGACCCGCTCCCTCATGCCAAGGAGGCCCAGCCTATTGGGATTTCTTGCTTGCAGAGTCTGTTCGACGGGAAACGACCTTCCGTCGTCGCTGATCTCCATCCGGACCCGGCCAGGAACCTCGCGGATTTCCACGCTCGCCTGGGTGGCCTGCGCATGCCGGACGACATTGGTCAGCGCCTCCTGAGCCACGCGGTACAGCACCGTTCGCTTGGCGCTGCCGAGGCCTTCGACTCCGCTGAAGGCCTTCAGGTCGATCTTTATGTTCTTCCGCGCCGCAAGGCCCTTGCAATAGGTGTGAAGGGCCGGGATGAGCCCGAGATCGTCGAGCACCGCAGGCCTGAGTTCCCGGGCAAACCGATGCACCGCGTTCACCGAATTCTCCACCAATCGCTGGGTGAGCGCAATTTTCTCCTTGAGCGCATGGAGGCCCACCGAGGCTCCCTTTCCCAGGGCCGAAAGCTGCACATTGATGCCAACCAGCGTCTGCACGACTTCGTCGTGCAATTCGCGGCTGATCTCCTTTCGCTCCTCCTCCTGCGCAAGAATGATCTGGTGCGTCATCCGGCGTAGCTTCTTTTGCATCACGTGGGACTGCAGAAGGAGCTGCCGATACTGCTCCTTCACCTTTATGACGGCCTCTTCCCCGGCCTTGCGCCGTTTGATCTCGCGCTCCAGGCGGCGGTTTCCAGTAGCCAGATCCGCCGTGTGCACCCGGAGCATTTCGTTGCGTTGCCGCAGATGCCCGTTGGTCTCCCGCGTGGCCCGCTGCGCCGCCTCGATGGGCATGAGCGCATTGGTAAAAAAGACGCCGGCCCGCTTGAGCGGGCCGTTGCGCGCGTCCGTGAAATCGTGCGACGGAGCCAGCGCGACCACAGCCTCCTCGTGCATGATCGCCAGGTCCAGCGTCGCCATGCCGCCGGCCAGCGCGGCGCGGCCCATGGATTGCGCACGGTTGCCTTTGCCCGCGCGCCTGTCCCCGAGGTGCCTGCGAAGCGCCGTCAGATAGCGCGCGGAAAGCCCGGCGCGGGCGGTCCTGAAAAGTTGTGTGTTTCCGTCAGTCACCTTGCGGGGGATTCCAAAATCTAACATCGTTGCCGGGATATTGCGAGCTGCGGCTTCACGATCAATCGGAGCGTGCGGCTCGCAGCCATTAAGCGCCTGGAACCGACTATTGGCGATGGGGTAAAACCCTACTAACCGCAGCCATTCCGCTCGGCGAGAACACCTTCAGGTGCGAAGCAAAGCCGGCCGAAGCCGGCATACCGCACCCACGCTCAATAGATTTCCGGCACTATCATCTCCGGCCGGATCGGCTCGCGCCGGTAATCCGGGTGGTGAACGCGCGGCGGCAGGGTGACCTGCTCGTGCTTGACCTCGGAATATTTCACCTGGGAGAGGAGGTGGTGGATGCAGTTGAGCCGCGCCTTCTTCTTGTCGGCTCCCTGGACGACCCACCATGGAGACTCCGGTAGGTGCGTTCGCTCGAACATCACTTCCTTGGCCTTCGTGTAAAGCTCCCAGCGCTTGCGAGACTCGAGGTCCATCGGGCTCAGCTTCCACTGTTTCAGGGGATCGTTGATCCGGCAGCGAAAGCGGAATTCCTGCTCCTCGTCCGGGATTGAGAACCAGTATTTGATCATCTGGATCCCCGAGCGAACGAGCATCTTTTCGAACTCGGGCACCGACCGGAAGAATTCCTCGTACTCCGCGTCGCTGCAAAAGCCCATCACACGTTCCACGCCGGCGCGGTTGTACCAGCTCCGGTCGAAGAGCACCATCTCGCCGGCGGCCGGGAGATGCGCGACATACCGCTGAAAATACCACTGGGTCTTTTCACGATTGGAGGGCGCGGGCAGCGCCGCCACCCGGGCCACGCGTGGATTGAGACGCTGGGTGATGCGCTTGATGACGCCGCCCTTCCCGGCGGCATCGCGGCCCTCGCACACGATCACCAGGCGGTGGCCCGACTCGACGATCCAATCGTGCATCTTGACCAGCTCCCCCTGGAGACGGAAAAGCTCCTTGAAATACAGGTTCCGCGTCTCGCGGTCGGCGTCGTGCTCCAGCGGCCGCAGGGCGGCGTCCGGGGACAGCTTCTCCCAGTCGTCGCGCTCCATTTCGAGCTCCTCGTCGTAGTCGTCGATGAGCTCGCGGTGGACGCGTCTTATGAGTTGGCTGTCGTCGACAGGATCATCGGGAGGCATGAG
Organism: uncultured Opitutaceae bacterium; assembly: GCA_964547325.1. Classification (GTDB taxonomy): domain Bacteria; phylum Verrucomicrobiota; class Verrucomicrobiia; order Opitutales; family Opitutaceae; genus Palsa-1447. The sequence goes on from CAZJNA010000056.1 coordinate 4,536, forward strand.
GATGGGAAATGTCGATGACGAACGAAATGCCGCAGGCTCGGTCGAGCAAGCGACTAAGGGGCCCTAGGCTCCCGTCGGCGCGCAATGTAACCTTCCTGTCACATTGCCGGGCTCGCTGCCGGATTCCCCCGCGACCGACAACTCTCGATATTCCTGAATCCCTGTGATAACCATGACGTTCGGCACATGCCATTTTGACCTTCCCCATGGTAGAATGAGCCATGATTTCCTCGATTAGACGCCTCTTCGACTGGCGTTGCATCCCGTCTCTCGCCTTTGCGGCCACGGTGGCCCTGGCCTATGTCGCCTCAATCGTGGACGGGGCAATTCGAATTCACACCGGAAACGGCGAATGGTGCCTCGCACTCGGGGTCATCTACTCCCTCCTGGGGACGATAGATTACATGCATTTTCGCCGGCATATGGGCGGATGGCAAAGGGCCCTATTTCTCTGCCTGCAAGGGGGTTTTCTTTTTGGGATCCTATTCACGAGCCGCCTCGACGGCGAAATGGTCCTCTGCGTGTTTCCCCTGGTCGCGGCGACCGTGACCCTTCTCGATCCCGTGCCGGCGGGCGTGGGCGTCGTCTTGCTGTACGGAATGATGCTTGCCGTCGAGGGTCGGTTTTGGGGCGTCGGCGCGCTGATCCGCTGGTCGATATCGATGCTGCCGTCCTTCGGGTTCGTCATCATCTTCACGTGGATTGCATTGAGGGAAAAGGCCGCGCGGGCCCGCGCCGAGCTCCTTGCGGCCGAGGTTGAAAAGTTGGCGGTGATCCAGGAACGAAATCGGCTGGCCCGTGAAATTCACGACAGCCTGGGGCATTTCCTGACGACGATTCACGTGCAGCTTCAGGCGGCCCGGGCAATCCACGCCGCCGATCCGGGTCGGTCGCTCGAGGCGGTTGCCAAGGCGCAGGATCTCGCCCGCGAGGCACTGGTCGAAGTCCGGCGGTCGGTGGGAGCCCTCCAGGCAGACCGCGCCCCGGTTCCCTTGGCCGCCCGTCTGCGCGACCTCGCATCCGCGACGGACGGCTGGGGAGCGGCCGTCTCGCTTGAGATCGCAGGGGAGGCCAGGCCTCTCGCCCCGGAGGCTGAGCACGCCCTTTTTCGGGCCGCGCAGGAGGCCCTTACGAATGTCCGGAAGCACTCGCACGCGGAGACGGTCCGTGTGATCCTCGACTTCCGCGATCCCGGCCGGGTATTCGTGCGGGTCAAGGACGACGGCCGCGGCGCGGCGGGCGCTCCCGCCGGCCAGGGACTGGCGGGCCTCCGGGAGAGAATCACCGCCTTGGGGGGCCGCGTGATCGCGGAAGATTCGCCTGGCGGCGGTTTCAGCCTTCAAGTGGAGATACCGGTTTGAAGAGGCTCAGGCTCCTTCTCGTGGATGACCAGGCGATGTTCCGGGAGGGGCTTCGCCTGATCCTGGGCCAGCAGAAGGATTTCGAGATCGTGGGCGAGGCGGGCGATGGGAACGAAGCGCTGGAGGCTATCCGGCAGAATTCCCCCGACGTCGTCCTCATGGATCTCCGCATGCCGAATCTTGGGGGCGTCGAGGCGACCCGGCGGATCAGGGCGGAGGCGCCTTCCGTGAAAGTGATCGTGCTGACGACCTTCGAGGAGGATGCCGAAGTCTTTGCCGCGCTGCGCGCAGGCGCGACGGGTTTTCTTCTCAAGGATTCGCCGTCCGACAAGCTGTGCGAGGCAATCCGGCTCGCCGCACGCGGCGAGACCTGGCTCCAGCCCTCGGTCGCGACCAAGCTTGTCGCCGAGTTTGGCCGGCAGGCGCAGCGGTTTCCGTCCCCGCAGGCCGGAAACTTGAACGAACCCCTTTCCCCGCGGGAACTGGAAGTGCTGCGATGCCTCGCTGACGGCATGAGCAACAAGGAAATCGGCCGCAAGCTGAACATCTCCGAGGGGACCGTGAAAAACCACATGAGCCAGGTGCTTGGGAAACTGCAGGTGCTCGACCGCACCCAGGCGGCGCTGCGCGCCCGGGAATTGGGCCTTCTTTAGCCCGGATAGTTTATGGCACAGGCTGGCCGGCTGCCAAAAGTCACGGTCGGGGGCCTGACGACCGGCACATGCGGCCAGCGGGAAGGATTTGGTATCGTTCGGCCGTTAAAACCTTCCCATGAGAAATGCCGGCACCCCATCGATCCCGCGCTCGCTTCCTGTCTGGACACTCGCAGCAGGAGGCCTGCTGCTGGCCTTCGCCTACGGCCACTACAACGTCTGGCTGGCCGCCTGGCTCGCTCCGGTATTCCTGCTGCGCTACACCCGCACAGCGCGGGGACGGTTTGCATGGATCCCGGCCTGGTTGGTTCTATTCCTGGCGTGGCTGATCCAGCTTTGGGGCATGGTGCCGCTGCCGCTCCAGGGAACTCTTGGCATGGGCATGGGGAGCGCCCTTCTCGGCCTCGCCCCCTACGGAATCGATCGATGGGCGAGTCGGCGCGTCCAAGGCTTCGCATCCACGCTCCTCTTTCCGTGCACGATCGCGAGTTTGGACTTTTTCCTAAGCTCCTTCAGTCCCTACGGAAGCTGGTGCGCCTCGGGTTACTCACAATACGGAAACCTCCCGATCATGCAGCTTTCGTCGGTCACGGGGCTCTATGGGATCTCCTTCCTCGTTTCGTGGCTCGGCCCCGTCGCCAATTGGGCGTGGGAAATGGATTTCGAATGGCGGCGCATTCGGCGGGGCGTGATCCTGTTTGCCGGCGTGCTCGCCGGAGTTTATGTCTTTGGCAGCGCGCGCTTGCTGTTGTCCGAGCCGCCGGCCGGATACCAGCGGGTCGCGGGCATCGCAGCAGGCGGGTACCGGACGTTTCCCAGCCAGGGCGCGGAAAACCGCTTTTGGAACCGGCAACCCCTGAGCGCCGAGGAGTGGGCTTCCGTGAGGGCCGACACGGCGCGCAGACAGGACAGGCTCTTTGCCATGAGCGAACGGGAGGCCGCGGCCGGCGCGCGCCTCGTATTTTGGCGCGAGGGAGCGGCCGCAGTGCTCAGGGCGGATGAGCCGGCCCTCGTCGGCAAAGCTTCGGAGTTTTCCGCAAGGAATCACATCTATCTCGGGATGGCATTGAATACCCTCGACCCAGGCCAATCAAAGCCCATCCAGAACAAGATATTCCTTATCGGGCCGGACGGCCGCGTGCTCTATGAGTACTGGAAGTCCCGCCCGGTGCCCGGCGGCGAAGCGGATTGCATGCAGACGAATGGAAATCCGATGCGCTACGCGGATACCCCGCTGGGCCGCATCGGATCCTTCATTTGCTTCGACCTGGCATTCCCATCGCTCATTCAGCAGGCGGGCCGCGCCGGCGTCGACCTGATCATCGCGCCATCCAACGATTGGCAGGCGATAGACCCTTGGCACACGCAGATGGCCGTGTTTCGGGCCGTGGAGAACGGCAGCAACCTTGTCCGCGACGTCAGCAACGGACGCTCGCTCGCGGTCGATTACCTCGGAAGAACCTTGGCGAAGGCGGATTACTTCAGCGGCGCCCAAACGATCGTCGCGTACGTTCCGATCCGCGGCGTGCGCACAGTCTATTCGCGCGTGGGCGATCTTTTCGCGTGGCTATGCGTAGGCGCCCTTGTCGTCCTGCCGATCTTCTGCCGTCGTCGAAAAGGCGGGGAGCCACCGCCGGCCTGATTGAGGATTCGATGAAGCGGCTCAGGATCGCCCTATTCGCCTGCGCGATCTCATGCGCATGCGCTGAGACACCAACAGACGACGCGATCAGGCTTTATGCCGAGGGGAAATTCCCCGAAGCCAAGGCCGCGCTCGATCACATCGTCGCGGTCGATCCCAGGAACGCCGTTGCGTGCTATTACCTCGGCATGACTTTTCGATATGGAAGCGGAAGCCAAGCCCTCACAGAAGCCGCATCCTGGTTTGCAAAGGCCGTTGCCCTGGCCCCGAACAATTCCGCATATCTCGGCGAATATGGCGGGGTCTGTCTTCTGATTGCAGAGCATGACCATTCTTTTTTCCAAGCCATCCGCGGCCGGGACGCGATGAAGAAGGTGCTCGAATTGAATCCCGACAGCCTGAAGGCCCGTGATGCGCTGATGAGGTTCTATGCCCAGGCTCCCTGGCCGCTCGGCAGCAATTCCCGAGCCCTGGCCCAAGCCGAAGAAATCGGCCGCCGCGATCCCGCCCAGGGCCTGAGCGCCTGCCTGCGCCTCGCCATGATATTCGAGAACAAGGACGATCGCTCCGCCGCCCGCGCCGCCTGGAATGCCGCGCTCGGACTCGATCCAGCAAATTCCGCCGCTCGCGCGGCCATCGCCCGATTGAAAACGCTCTAGCAGGCTGTTACCCAAAAGTCACGGTCATGGACCTGACGACCGGCACATGCGAACGGCGGGGATGATCTGCTATAGTTCATTCATGACAACAAACACAGAACCGCTAGGATTCACCCCGGACGTCATCGTCAAACGTCTCCGCTGGGTCATGGTTTGCGTGATCCTCTTCAATTTCTTCACGGGAGCGATAAGCCAGCCCGAGGCCTACTGGCACAATCCCGGAATCACCGATGAGGCCAACCACCTGTTTCGATACTTCATGGCACAGGGACCGCTGGTTTGGTTCGCCTTCGATGCCGTCTATATTCTGGCGGCGTTCGCTATTGTTTCCTTCGCGTGCAGGCGGACAGCCTTGATCGCGCTATTTGGCTACATCCTGGGCCATTTTGCCGGAACATCGAACTGGCTCGTGAACTACTTTCATGGGGCCGCGATCGCGATCGTCTACGCCGTCGTGCTCGGCGCCGTCATTGTGCGGCTTGCCTTCCCTGCGGCAGACGCAGCAGACTTCCAGGCAGGCTTGACGGCTGCCAAGCCTTAGCCCGACCGCCCGGACTCCGCAGTCACTGCGCGACCACGTGGAGGACGTATGCGGCCGACCACGCGCCAGTCGTGGTGTAGTCCCCGTTCGAATTCTGGGCGTCGGTCCAGACATACCAATCGCCGGCCGTCAGGCTCACGATCTGGCCGACCTGCCCGGACCCTCCGGTCTGCGGGACAAATCCGTTCCCATTGGAAAAATAACCTGCGAAAGGAGCCAGGTTTCCGGACGGGGGATTCCAGATGTTGTAACGGATGCCCGAAAGGTTGTTCGAAGAGTCGGTCGCCGAATACCGGATCGTCACCGTCGCGCTGCCGCCCTTGGAAATGGCAATCGTGTCGCCGTTGCTGTGGCCGTCGACGGCGATCATCGCGTTGGGCGGAGCATCGCCCGGCAGGGTCGTTGGCGCGGGCGTCGTTGAGGTGGTTGAGCCCTTGCCCTGAACAACGTGAATGACGTATGCCGATGCCCACGCCCCTGTGGTTGCATAGTTGCCGTTGGAATCCTGGACGTCAGTCCAGAAGTACCAATCGCCGGGGCTGAGGGTGACGACTTGGTCGACCTCGCCGTATCCGCCCGACTCGTTGAAAAAGCCGCCGCCGTTTGAGAAGAGTCCGGCAAACGCCAGGAGGCTTCCCGACGGCGGATTCCACAGGTTGTAGCGGATCCCGGAAAGATTCTTGGAAGCGTCCGTCGCGCTGTAACGGACAGCGACCTGGAAGAGTCCGCTGGTTCCCGCCGCGAGCGTGATCGTGTCGCCGTTGCTGTGCCCATCCACGGCAACCCTGGGTATGGGCTGAAAATTGATCGTGGGAGGCGGCGAACTTGTGCCCCCGGAACCTCCCCCTCCCGAACTTCCCCCGCCGCTTGTACTCCCGGTCACCGTGACCGTGTAGCTGAAGACATTGGAGGCGAGGCCCTGCAGTCCGCCAAATTCGAAGGCTTGGAGCGTGAAGGTGTAGCTGCCTGCCGAGGTCGGCGTTCCCTCCAGGATCGGGGTCGTGTTGAAGATGTCGTTTTTGGGATTCGTGGCATCCAGCACCCCCGGTCCCGCGAGACTGGCTCCACCCTCTGCGGCAACCAGGCTCAGGCCGGGGGGCATCGATCCCGTCACCCGCCATGAGCCGATATTGATCGTATTGTTCACCCCGAAGACCAGGGGCTGCATGGCGGATCCGGCCGGAATGCTAAGGCTCGGCTGGTTATTGGACTCGATCAGCGTGGTCGCACCGCTCATGGCGTTGATCGCTCCGAGGGACGCGGCAACAGCGGCAGCGGACCGGAGCACGGCCCCGGCGGGAGAAGCGGCAGCGTACTCGCTCCCGGCCACGATCAGGCGCGCTGCGGGACTCCGCTGCAGCAAGGCCAGAAGCGCCGCCACCGGCACATTCAATCGCAAACAGCAGCGATGGAAGGCGTAGGGCAATTTCATGGGGTTGGAGCGAACGGACCGCGGGTGAGTCGTCGTCACTATGACGCCAGCCGGCGTCCGGGGGTTTCACCCATAGTCAATCACAGGGCCCGCTAATTGCAACCGCAGCCGGCCCCGCCAACCGACCGGCCTCCCGAGGAACCCTCCCGCGAGACATGGACGTGGTCCGCCAGGGATGATCCCAGCGGGTCGCGATCGGGGTTCATCGCCTCATCGGACAGTGCCGCGCGCTCCCAGGGATGCACGCGGATCATGGCGGTGGAGGCGCAGCCGCCCAGCAGGCCCGCGGCCGCAAGGCCGAGGGCAATTCCAAGGAGGTTTGGCCTGGTCGCCTTCATTTATCCGGCGCGCTTTCTCGAAGGAGCAGTTCGATTTCCTGGCGCAATTCGCGCTCCGTCCGCTCTCCATAGAAGCCAGCGTGAACAAAACGCACCCGGCCATCCCGGCCCAGGAGGTAACTCGACGGCATCGTCGGGACGTTGACGTCGCTCACCAGCTTTTGTCGGAGATCGCGCACGACCGGAAACGGGGGACTTAACTTTCGGACAAACGCGGCGCAAGCGTCCGAGCTTTGATCGACGCTGACCGCGAGGACGACGAGTCCGCGGGGCCCATAGTCCCCATTCAGCCGGGCGTAGGCTGGAAATGAAGCCTGGCAGGGCGCACACCACGACGCCCAAAAATCGACCAGAACAACCCTCCCGGCCATGGCCGGGAGGATTCCCTCGAATCCGGCGGCCTCGAAGCGGGGAAAGACGTCGCCCGGCCCCACCTGTGCGGCCGCGGAAGTCGCAAGCAGGCAAAGGGCGGCGGCCGCAATCGATTTAACTCGAGACAACATAGTTGTAGAAGCCCCGCGTCTGGGCCCGGGATTGTGCCGTCAATAGCGACCCCTCGGCGCCGGGGAATGACTCGATCCACGGAATGGCCCGGGGAACTCCGAGAACAAATGCGGTTGTGGAGAGCACGCCTGCGTGAAGACAGGTTCCGGCGATGACAGTGGCCTGCGTGCAGCCGTTGGCGACGGGCCAGCCCGTTCGGGGATCGATGATGTGGCCGAAGCGGCGCCCATCGATTACGAAGCTTCGAACCGTGTCGCCGGAGGAGGCGATGCCACGGCTCCCGCTGAACGAGATGCTCGCCCAGGGCGCTCCGGGACTCTGAGGGTCTTCCAGGCCGATATGCCAGGCGGGGCGCCCGGGAGGCGCCCCGACCGCCCGGATGTCGCGCCCAAAATCGATCAGCGCATCCGCGATGCCATGATCGCCCGCAATGTCGGCCACGATGTCGACAGCGAACTCCTTGCCGAATCCGCCGAAATCGAGCGCCATGCCAGCCTCGGGGAGAAAGACCCGGCCCGGCTGGCGCTGCACCTTGGCCCAGCCAACGAGTCGCTGCGCCGCCGCTATCGACTCGCCCTTGGGAATCGAGGCGGGCTGGGCCTTCCAATCCCAGAGGCGAATCAGCGGCAGGGCGGTTGGATCGAGGATCCCCTGCGTCATAAACTGGATCGTGTCGCAGAGCTTGAACATTCCCTCCGTCTCAGCATCGACCCCGACCCACTCGCGCCCCGCCGCGGCGTTGATCCGGCTGAGAAGGCTCTCGGGACGAAAGCGGGAATACTTTGCCTCGAAAGCCTGAACCCAGCCGACGGCTGCGCGCTCGAAAGCCCCGGCCTGCCCATCGCCGCCGGGAGCGACGTACTGCACTTCGCACTGGGTTCCGAGCGCCGGAAACGCCAAACGGCGCAACAGCCCGGAAAGACTGCCTTGCACGCGGTCGGGCTGGGCGGGTTTCGGGGATGACGCGTGCCAGGCCATGGCTTACCAGGAGATTTTCACGCCCACGGTCATGATGGAGGCCAGGGGATAGGCGCTTTGGGGCGTCACCCCGTCCCGACCCCGCATCTGATAGCGCTCGAAGGCCGCGTCGAATTGCAGCCGGTCCGAGGTCTTCCAAACCGCCTTCGCGCCCACCGAGAAGCTGCCCAACGCCGAAATCCGATAATCCGAGGAATAGTAGGGCCCGTTTCCGGTTGGCGTCCGGGTTGGGACAATCGAGGTCTGGTCCAGATTGTAGTGGTAGAAGGCGGCCGCGGTCTGGTCGTAGAGGCGCAGTGAGGGCGAAAGCATGAACTTCGCCGCGATGTGCTGGAACCAGGCGAGTTCGATCGTGCTGCCGGTCACGCCAAACGTGTCGCGATAAAGCCGATAGCTGCCCTCAACAGCGCCCGAGACGGAGGGGAAGGCCCGGTTCAGGGAGACGACGGCGCTGCCATGATCCTTGGCATCCGGCCGATTTTCTCCGAAGCTCTCCGGAAGGGAGACACCGGGGAGAAAGGAAATGGTCTTCTCGACGAGCTTGTGCTGTTCGCCGAGATACCCCGTGGCGCGACCCCATGAAAGTGCGAGCGAAACTGAAGTGAGCGGGTCGAGGAGCTGCGTCACGCCGGCGATGCCGTCCGCCGTGTGCTTCGGAAGGTACGCCGGCTCGAAGAAAACCTCCACGCGATCCGAGGTCCCGGCGGCGCCCAACAGCAAGGTTGTGTTCTTTTGGTTGAATTCGGTGGTGGTATTGATGGACCAGCCCGCGGAAACATAGTCGCTTTCGCGGCTGTCGGCGAAGCCCGCGTCGACGGAGAAGTTTGAGACGCGGAACGAGAGATCGCCGCTCCATTCCTTCCGCCGTTCGTTGAGCTGTGTGAGCGGGACCTGGTTGGAACCCGCGGCTGCCGGCTGGCCCGTCGGCGTGGCGCCCGTTATCGCATCGACGATGCCGGAAAGTTTCAGGCTCATCTCCGGCGTGAAGTCCTGGGTCGCCGACCCCGCCTGCTCCCGCACCGCAATCCGGCCGCCCGCCTCGCGGTAGTCCTCGTATTTGTAGACGAGACTGTCCTCGGCCCTGGTTGCGCGCTGCGGCCACCCGGCCAAGGAGGCTATTAGGAGCGGCAAAACGCCTCGTCCGCGGATGGAGATCTTCGAGAATTGGGCCATGAACGCGGGGTGTCGGACCTAAGACGCCGGACACCCACGCGATGTAACCGGGCGAACCACCTATGGCGATGCCCCTTTTGCGCTTGTCGCTCAAGGGTTGGGCTCGATGGCATTGTGTGATATTTCATTTTCAATCTTCCCCCGTTATAGCAGATCTCTGGTGGCCCCTTTGCCAAATCTTGAAAAAAAGGATCAGGGCCATACCCCCGCCTCCATGACGCGTTGCCGCCCCCATGAAACTCGTTGAGCGTCTGCTTCTCCTCGTCATCCTGGCCATCGGCTCCGCCGTTTCGTTCACGCGGGCGCAAGCCGCCGATGCAGTCGAGATGCTCCCCGACGGCATCGTGCTTCCGATCGCCGGCAACTTCCTCAAGCTTGAGGTCCGCGCCGACAACATCATCCGCGTCGCCTATGCGAAGGACCGCGCATTTTTCACGCGCACCGGCATCGCCGTGCTGCCGCCGAAATCCGCGCCCGTCGGCTGGACTGTCGCCTCGGCAGCAGGCACGACCACGCTCGCCACCGGCAAGGTTCAGGCGCGCGTCACTCTCGCCACCGGCGCGGTCACGTTCCTCGATGCCGCCGGCCAGCCGATCCTCGCGGAAAAAAGCGGCGGCCGCGACCTCGAGCCCGCCGAGGTGATGGGCGAAAAGACCTTCCACGTCCGTCAGCAATGGCTCGGCCACGACGACGAATCGTTGCACGGCCTCGGCCAGTTGCAGATGGGCATCGTCGACCTCAAGGGCTGGGACATCGATCTCTGGCAGCGCAACACGGTCATCGCCGTGCCCTGCCTCGTCTCCAGCCGCGGCTATGGCCTGCTCTGGGACAACGCCTCCTTCACCCGCTTCGGCGACCTCCGCCCATTCGAGCCGATCCCGGACACTGCGCTTTACAACGCCGGCGGCGAAGTCGGCGGCCTCACCACGGGCAACGTAAACCCGACGACCGGCGCCCCTGAGTCCACGATCACGTCCGCGGCGATCGGCTTCGGGTCGCCGCTCGGCGGCGGCGGCAGCCGGCAGTCTTACGGCCTGCATTTGCCGACACGCACGGTCGGCGAGCTCGCCGCGCCGGTGACCGGCGAGTATAAGTTTCAGGCCTACTCCAACGGCGGCATCAAGGTCTGGCTCGACGGCAAGCTCATGGTCGATCGCTGGCGCCAGGACTGGCTGCCCGAATACGACCAGTTCCGCGTCCGCCTCGAAGCCGGCAAACACTATTCGCTGCGCATCGACACCGACGGCGAGCGCTCGAACGTGATGCGTTTCTTCTGGAAACTCCCGCGGCCGCAGCCCGACACCGCGACAACGCTCTGGTCCAACGTCGGCGACGGCATCGATTATTATTTCGTCGCCGGACCCGCACTCGACTCGGTCGTCGCCGGCTTCCGCACGCTCACCGGCCGGGCGGCGATGCTTCCGCAATGGGCGTTCGGCCTCTGGCAGTCGCGCGACCACTACGTCAACCAGCGGCAGTTGCTCGATGCGCTCGCGGGTTTTCGCAGCCGCCAAATCCCTTTGGACAACATCGTGCAGGACTGGCAGTATTGGACGACCGAGCCGGTAAACGACTGGGGATCGCACCGCTTCGACCCGAAAAAATTCCCCGATCCGGTCGGCATGATCAAGGCGGTCCACGACGCGCACGCGCACATCATGATCTCGATCTGGGGCAAGTTCTACGAGGGCACGGACAACTTCGACGCCCTGAACAGGGGCGGCTATCTCTTCCAGCCCACGCTCAGGGAAGGCATCCTGCGCGACAATCGGCTCTACGCCTACGTCGATCCGTTCCAGGCGGGCGGGCGGAAAATGTTCTGGGATCAGGTAAACACTGCGCTCTTTAGCAAGGGCATCGACGCCTGGTGGATGGACGCGACCGAGCCGGAAATTATGTCGCCGCCGGGCCAGGAAAGCTACGCCACCCACATGACGCCGACCGGTATGGGCTCCGGTGCGCGGATGCAAAACGGCTACGCGCTCATGACCGCGAAGGCGCTCTACGAAGGCCAGCGCGCCGCAGCTCCCGACCAGCGCGTCTTCATCCTCACGCGTTCCGGCTTCATGGGCGAGCAGCGCTACGGCGCGCTCAGTTGGTCGGGCGACGTGACCTCGACGTGGACCGCGCTGCGGAAGCAAATCCCCGCCGGCCTGGGCTTCGCGATCGCGGGATTGCCGTATTGGACGACCGACACCGGCGGCTACCTCATGCAGGCGAAGTATGCCACCGACCCAAAGCCCGAGGACATGGCGAGCTGGCTCGAGCTGAACAGCCGTTGGTTCCAATTCAGCACGTTCTGCCCCGTCCTGCGCGTCCATGGCCAGCAGCGGCTCCGCGAAATGTACAACCTCGGCGACGAAAACAGCCCCATCTACCGGTCCGAGCTGAAATTCGTCAAGCTGCGGTACGCGCTCATCCCCTACATCTATTCGCTCGCCGGCGCCGTCACGCAGGATGACGCGACGATCATGCGCCCGCTCGTCATGGATTTTCCCGCCGACAAATCCGCGAGCACGCTCGACGACGAATACATGTTCGGTCCCGCGTTTCTTGTCGCGCCCGTCACGAGCTACCAGGCTCGCAACCGTTCCGTCTACCTGCCGGTCGGCGCCACGTGGTATGATTTTTGGACCGGCGCGCCGTTGAAAGGCGGCCAGACGCTCGACGCGCCCGCGCCGTTTGACTCGCTTCCGGTTTACGTTCGCGCCGGCGCGATCATCCCGACCGGCCCCGCGATCCAATACGTCGGCGAAAGGCCCGGCGATCCGATCACGCTGCGCGTTTACGCCGGCGCCGACGGCCAGTTCAAACTCTACGAGGACGACGGCCTCACCTACAGCTACGAGAAGGGCGCGTTCGCTCGCACGCCGATCGCGTGGAAGAACGCCACGCGCACGCTCACCATCGGCCAACGTGAAGGCGGCTACCGCGGCATGGTGACCGAGCGCACGTTTAACATCGTGCTCGTCTCGCCCGACCGTGCGACAGGCTATTCCGCGACGCCGACGCCAGCCGTCACGATCCGCTACAATGGCGCCGCGGTCGAAACGCGTCTGCAGTAGACGCGAGTCGCTTCGCCCAGCTCCTCCCGCTTAACCTTTGTATTCGTCGTGACGCCGCACCCAAAATAGGCCGCGACCACCCTCGTCCCGGCCTTTTGGCACGAGGTCGAGATAGTTGTACGCCGTATTTACCAGGTCTAGCCCCCGGGCGTAGGCCGAATAGGTGTGAAAGATTTTGCCCGTGGCGTCTTTGGCGAACACGCTCAGGCCCTCGCGCTCCGACAACATCGGGTTCTGAAACTTGTAGTTATAATCGGCTTTCTTTGCCGCGACCTCTTTTGCCGTGAATGAAACTTTATAATCGAGGTTGAATTCAGTGGAACCCGACGAGACCCAATGGAACGTCCAGCCCATGCGTTTCGCATAGGCCGCAATCTTCGAGTAGGGAGCACGCGAGACTGCGACCAGTGTGGTATCGCGGTGTTTCAGGTGGACGATGATGCCGTTGAAGTTGTCCGCCCAGAACGAGCATCCCGGGCATGCCGCGGTACGCGTCCATGGAGTCGACTTCGATGCCGTCGCGGGGTCGAACATGGCGTGGTAGATGATGAGCTGGCTCCGCCCGTCAAAAAGCTCGTCCATCGTCTCGCGGCCGTCAGGGCCATCAAAGATATATTCTCTTTCAACTGCCTCCCACGGGAGTTCGCTGCGCACCTTGGTCATGCGATCGCGGAGTCGTGTGAACGTTTTCTCCTTCACGAGGAGAACCTTGCGTGCAGCGAGCCACTTGTCGTGCGATACGATCTTGTGATGTTTCATCATACCTCTTCGTTGTTTGGATGCCATGTCGGAATGAACCAACTGGCTCATACCGCGAGCCGTAGTTAACTCGAAGACGATACGCGCTTAAACGGCTGATTAAAATGGGGCGTAAACCCCCATTCAAATCGGGATGGTGCCGGTGTCACTTGGCGCCGCTCTAAGGGTAAGACCCCATGGCTCCAAGGTGACGGCGTGTGTAAGCTCCACTCGTGAAAAAATGCCCCCTGAGCGGGCGAACTAGTCCGCTCGTATCGGCCCCACCGGAAAAGCTTCGCGCGCTCGGAAAATGCGATCTCTCAAATCGAGCCGTAGCGGCCGCGCAAAGTGGCGAAATAGGCCGGCCCATGATGGGACTGCTCCTCCAATGAAAACCAAGGATGCGGCCAAAGATTTTCCTGTTGTTTGCGTGGGCGGATCGGCCGGTGGCCTTGACGCGTATACCCGCTTGCTACAGCACCTGCCGGCCGACCTGGGCGTGGCCGTCGTCATCGTCAATCACCTGAGAACCGTCGCCACCAGACTCCATGAGATCCTCCCGCGCTTCACCGCAATGCCGGTCGGGCTGATTTCGGAAAGACTGCTGATCCGGCCAAACCATGTATTCATCATCCCGGAACAGCGTGATCTGCATGTGCTCAATGGCGAATTCCGTCTTAAGCCAATCTCAAAGCCACGGGGATGGCCCGACGTAATAACGGTTTTCCTGAAATCCCTGACCAAACACTGGGATGGCCAGCTGGTCGCGATCATTGTCTCTGGCTATGACGGTGATGGAGCCGACGCTCTGTGTGGCATCAAGGAAGTGGGGGGCATCACCATCGCACAGAAGCTGGAAACGGCGGCGCAGCCGGATATGCCCAAGAGCGCGATCGCGAGCGGATGCGTTGATTTTGTTCTCTCGCCCGAGGATATAGCCCAAGAACTTGCCCGGATTATTCGCGCGCCGATGCGCGCTCGACCGCCGCTCTGATACCGACAGACGCAGGCGTTTTTGCGGGGGAGGGTAATGCCCCACAGACATGGCAGAAGCGGCGTGTTATTAGATACACGCCTTAGAGCAGTGCTCTCGCCAGAAAACAGCGGGCAGTGGACCGGACAAAGGCATGGTCACGCGGCCCGAACATCGAAATTCATGAAAGCAAAGTCGTCACCTTTCCTCCCACTCAAGGGCCGTCGGGCGCTCATAACCGGCGCCAGTTCCGGCATCGGCGAGGCGATCGCCTATCGTCTGGCCAGCGCGGGCGCGGCAGTAATCATCGTCTACCGGTCGCATGCGGCCGCCGCCAAAAAAACGGTCGCGAACATCGAAGCCTTCGGAGGCGAAGCGATGGCCCTGCGCGCCGACATGGCAAAGGAGGGCGAGATCAAATCGCTCTTCGCGCAGGTTTTTAAAAAAGTCGGTGCGCCCGACATTCTCATCAACAGCGCCGGCATGGAAAACAAGCATTCCTTTCTAACGATGCCGGTACGGGACTGGGACCAGGTGATGAGCGTCAATCTGCGCTCGGTCTTCCTCTGCTCCCAGCTGGCGGCGCGGAGCATGGTGAAGAAGAACCGGGGCGTGATCATCAACATCTCCTCCGTGCACGCGGTCCTGCCGTGGACCGGCTACGCCCATTATTGCGCGTCGAAGGGCGGGCTGGAGATGTTGATGAAAACCATGGCGCTCGAACTCGCCGGAAACGGCGTCCGGGTCAACAACGTCGCTCCGGGCGCGATTTCCACGCCGATCAATAATTCATGGCTCCACGACGCAGCGAAGCGCCGGCAGGAGCTGAAGCGGATCCCTCTGCACCGGATCGGCCGCCCCGAGGAAGTGGCCGCCGCGGTGCTGTACCTTGCGAGCGATGAAGCCTCGTATGTGACGGGCACCACCCTCTTCATTGATGGGGGGAGAACGTTGTAGCCGGGTTTCCCCGGGCGGACCTGACGGCAAACCCCGCGTGATGCACCACGACACCATCGCCTTCGGCGCCCCGGGAATCGAGCCGCGGTGGACCTCCAGCGCCAAGGACGGCGTGGGGACTGCGTACCACAGCAGCTCGCGCGTGTGGTTTACGCTGAGCCACGGGATCATCAACGAAATCTATTTTCCCTTCGTCGACACGCCCAACACGCGCGACCTGCAGTTTCTGATCACCGACGGGGAGACGTTTTGCCACGAGGAGAAACGCGACCTGATCCACCAGATCGAATGCCCAGAGCAAAACGCATTGCTCTATCGTCTCACCAATTCCGACCCGGCCGACCGTTATCGCATCACAAAGGAAATCGTCACGGACCCGCATACGCCCGTGCTGCTGGTGCGAACCCGCGTCGAGATTCTGGACGCGAAGCTCACCGGCAAACTGCGGCTCTACGTGCTGCTTGCGCCCCATCTGGGTGGAGCCGGAAAAGACAATTCCGCGCGCTGGTGCAGCTTTGGCAACCGCAAGCTCGTTCATGCCTCCCATGACAACGTGAGCTTGGTGCTGGGCGGCGCCCCCGATTTTAAGCGGCGCTCGGTCGGCTTTGTGGGCGCCAGCGACGGCTG
>CAZJNA010000057.1:0-19204 GCA_964547325.1 uncultured Opitutaceae bacterium
GCTCGTGGCCGTATTCCTGCAGGAGCTGCTTCTGCACCTGCATGACCTTGTTCAGGGTCTCGATCATGTGGACCGGGATACGGATCGTGCGGGCCTGGTCGGCGATCGAGCGGGTGATGGCCTGCCGGATCCACCACGTCGCGTAGGTCGAGAACTTGTATCCGCGGCGGTACTCAAACTTCTCGACGGCCTTCATGAGGCCCATGTTTCCCTCCTGGATCAGGTCGAGGAAGGAAAGGCCGCGGTTCGTGTATTTCTTGGCGATCGAGATCACGAGGCGGAGGTTGGCCTCCACCATCTCGGTCTTCGCCCGGTGCGCCTCGCGGACGTGCACCATCGTCTGGTTCACGATCTCGACCAGCTGCTCGGGCGATATCCGCTGCTCGGCCTCGATCTGCTTCAGGCGCGAGTGGATCGTCCGCGGGTTGATGGCGGCGTCCTTCTTCGTCTTCGGGTGCCTGGAGCGCTCGAGCTGGGCGTGGTGGGAGCTGATCGCCTCAAGCGTCGGGCGCAGCTGCTCCAGGTACTCCTCGTACACCTTGAGCTTGAAATAGAACTTCGGAAAATGGGCGCGAAGCGCCGCCTCGCGCTTCTTGAACTTCGACATCACCTTCTTGCGCTCCGCGTCCGAGCGGGCCTTCAGGGCCTCGTCCCAGGCCTCGGCGACCCCGGCCACCGATTTCTGGGCCGCCTCGACGAGCTTGGGCAGCGACTTGAAGTAGGAGTCGCGGGACTCGATCTTCTTGTCGATGACGATCCTGTCGAAGCGCTCCTCGCGGTTCAGGAGCTTCGCGCCGAGGCGGGCGATGTAGCCGCCGATGGCCGAGGCGTGGAAGAGCACCTCCTGGGCCTTCAGCTCGGCGGTCTCGATCCGCTTCGAAATTTCGACCTCCTGCTCGCGCGTCAGCAGCGGGACCTGCCCCATCTGCTTCAGGTACATCCGCACCGGGTCGTCGAGGATGTCGCTCTGGGAGGTGCGCGATTCCTCCTCCTCCGCCTCCTCCTGCCGCTGCTTGTAGTCCTCGACCTGGTCCGGCTCGAGGATCTCGATCTCGAGATTCTGGAGGATGGACAGGACGTTGTCGATTTCCTCCTGGTTCTCGACCGATTCCGGGAGCGCCTCGTTGATGTCGTCGAAGGTCAGGTATCCCTGTTCCTTGGACAGGCGGATCAGCTGGCGGATCTTCTCGTTGATCCCGCCCGGCGCGACGGGCTCCGTGCCGTCGGCGACGGCCTCGGGCGCGGGAGCGCGGGCGAGGACGGCTTCAACGGCCTCGGAATTTGCTGTGTCGGCACGCTTGGCTTTGCGCGGCATGATGTGGGTTCGATGGGACGAAAAAGCGCCTCAACCCGCAACGGCCAGCGCCAGCGGCTGGCGCAGCATTCGTTGCAGTTCGGAGCGCTCCTTCAGGAGTGAAATTGGGTCAGCGTTACTGTCCGATGGGCCCCTGGCTAAAGCAAGTTCTATTTGACGCAGCCGCGGCTCGAGCACCCGGGCCCGCAGCTGGCGGAGACCCTCCTGCGCGACCTTGGCGGGATCGTCGATCGCGGGGGCGTCGAAAAGGAGGGACGCGGCCAGGGCCTTCTCCTCGGGGGTCTCGAGGAGGTCGTCGAGGTGCTCGCGGCCGGGCCAGCCGTCGTGCTCGAAGGCCGCCAGGAAGCGGTTCAGCAGGGCCCCTGCGGCGTGCCGGGTGTCGATCCACTCATGGGGAAGGGCCGCGCTGAGCGGCTTCCCCAGGGACTCGTAGTGGAGGCACAGCATGAGGAGGTGGTGCTCGGGGGTGACGCCCGCCGGGGGCGGGCCATACCCCCCCGTGGACGACGAGCCCGGCTGCTGCCTGGGCGCGTCTCCGGCAGCTTGCTTCCGGATGGCGGATCGGGAGGCGGCATCGGCCGCCCGTCCGCGCACGCGCTCGAAGTCGCGCTGCAGGGCGGCGGGCTGGAGCCGGAGGTGCGCCGCCGCCTCGGCCACGAATTCCGAGCGCGTGACCTCGCTTTCCGCCGCCGCGATGATCTCGAGGACGGACTGGGCGGCGCGGCTCTTCTGCTCGGGGGAGGCGAGCGCGGGGTCCGGGAGGATCGCGCGGCAGGCGAAGGCCATCGCCCCGAGCGAGCCGCGGCGCAGGCCGTCGTAGGCCGCCAGGCCGCGCTCGAGGAAGAGGAGGTCGGGATCCACCTTGGCGGAGCCGCCGGCGCCGAGAAAGCGGACCTCCATGCCCGCTTTCAGGGCGAGGGGCAGGAGGCGTTGCGCGGCCTTTTGGCCGGCATCGTCGCTGTCGAAGAAGCACTCGAGCTGGGAGTGGTACCGGCGCATCAGGCCGAGCTGGTTCTCGGTCAGGGCGGTGCCCTGGGGGGCGACGGCGGTCTTCAGGCCAACCTGCCAGCAGCGCAGGGCGTCGAGCTGGCCCTCGACGAGCACGAAGGGCCGCCCCTCGCCGACGGCGGTGCGGGCCCGGTCGAGGTTGAAAAGGAGGTGCCCCTTGACGAAGATCGGCGTCTCGGGCGAGTTGACGTACTTCGCCTCGCGGGCCGGATCGTCCGCGGGCGTGAGCGCGGTCTGGCGCGCGGTGAAGGCCACGACGCGTCCCTGGTGGTCGCGGATGGGGATCATCAGGCGGCCCCGGAAGCGCGGCCGCAGGGCGCCCGCGGTGATCAGGGAGCCCTCGCGGACGAAGAAGAGCCCGCACTGGCGCAGCGCGTCCTCGGAGTAGCGGCGCTTGATCAGCCGGGCGGCCAGCCCGCCGTCGTCCGGCGCCGCGGCCCCGATCCTGAATTCCTCCGCAAGCTCGGCCGGAAAGCGCCGGTCCCCGGTCCAATAGGCGCGCATGAAGTCCCCGGCCGGCTGGCTCGCCTTGAATGCCTCGTGGTAGAAGTCCGCCGCCTGCTCGTGCAGGTCGAAGATTTCCTGGCGCAGCGAGCGCTGCTCGTTCGTCGGCCCGGAGCCCTCCTCGTATTCGATGACGATCCCGAAGCGCTGGCCGAGGGCCTCCACAGCCTCCGTGAAGGAAAGCTGCTCGGTCTCTCGCACGAATTCGATGACATCCCCCGACTTGCCGCATCCGAAGCACTTGTAGAGGCCCTTGTCCGGATTGACGTGGAAGGAGGGCGTCTTCTCGGAATGGAACGGGCAGAGGCCCTTCATCCGGGAGCCGGCCCGCTTGAGGGTCGCGACCCGCGAAACCACGTCTGCTATGTTTACGCGAAGCTTAAGGTCGCGGACGCAGGTGGATTTGATAACAGGCATGGAACTTACGGGTCACCGGCGGCGTCTTTGCACTTTCAACCGGTTCCACATACTGTCAAGTTTCCCGCCTTGGGTAACGAAATTTTGCGCGGATTCGGCGACCCTCTTCTCCCTATGACCCGTCTCTGGATTCTTCTCGTTTTCTGCGCCCTCGCCCCGGGGCTTGCGGTCCCGGCCGCGCGGGCGCAGGCCGCCGCGCCGCCCGCTTCTCCTGCCGCCAGCCACGACCCGGTCTGGGAGGCCGACCTGTCCAGCTTCAACCAGGCGAACTACGACCGGGCCGTCGAGGCGCTGATCTCGAGCTTTGAAAGGGCGTCCGGCCGGGCGCTTGTCCCGGGGACGAAGAAACGGGTCGGGCTGAAGGTGTACACGGACTCCGGTCCGGGCCTCGCCACGCCGGTCCCCATGGTCAAGGCCGTGATCGCCGCCCTCCGCCGCCGCGGCTTCGAGAACAAGAACATCTTTCTCGTCGGGCTGAACTCGCTTCGCCTGCGGATGACCGGATACCTGCCGTCGCTCGTCACCGGCAAGACCCCGTTCGACGGCAACCCGATCTACGTCTTGGAGTCCGGACGCTTCTACGACCCCGTCTGGTTCTACGACAGCCCGCTTCCCGAGAGGTTCGATCCGATATTCGCCGCGCAGCAGACCCGCGACTACAACAACACCTCGACCAAGGACGAGGATCGCAAGAGCTTTCTCGACACGATCCTCTTCCTCGACGCGGATTTCTGGATCAACCTTCCCGTGTACACCGATCATCCGGTCCTCGGGGTGAACGGAGCCCTGGTGAACGCGACCCTGTGGAATGCGTCGAACACGGCGCGCTTCTTCCGCTCGCCGGCCAACGCGCCCGCCGCCGTCGCGGAAATGAGCGCCATACCCGAGCTCAGGCAGACCTGGATGTGCACGATCGCGAGCCTCGAGGAGTACCAGTTCATCGGCGGCCCGTATTTCAATTCCCTCTACACCGTTTCGGAGCCCCGGGTCTGGCTGAGCAACGACCCGGTCATCATGGATTCCCTCATGCGCGACCGGATAGACACGTGGCGGCGCAAGGAGGGCTTCGATCCGATTTCGGACGACATACGCACGCTCGAAGACGCCGAGATTCTCGGGGTCGGCTCGACCCACACCCAGAGCGCCCGCATCATCCGGGTCCAATAGGGGCGGGCTCGCGCCATGTATTTGGGGTTGAGGCGCGCCCCCGGCCCCGTTTCCCTCAATCGGAATGACAAACGCCTATCTCCCCTTTCTCATCCAGGCCCTCCTGGCCGGCGGGATCACGGCGGGCATTATCGCGGCCAGTCACCTGCTCGGGCAGCGCGCGCGCCACGGCGCGATCAAGGACTCGGCCTACGAATGCGGCGTCGCCGCGGGGGGCCTGGCCCACACCCGGTTTTCGGTGAAGTTCTACCTCACCGCGCTCCTTTTCATGCTGTTTGACCTCGAGGTCGTGATCCTCATTCCGTGGACCTTCATCTACCGGGAGTTCCTGGCCCACGGGATCGCGATACTGGGTCCCGTGCTCTTCTTTCTCGGCGTCCTTGTCCTCGGCCTCCTCTACGAGATCAGGAAGGGCGCCCTCGAGTGGGAGAGATAGGCTCCTGACCCGCCATGCGGCTCGACAAGATCATCGCGCGCAGCCGCATCGTCGACTTGCGGAGCCTGACGCTTGCGGGCGCCCTCGCCGAGCTTCTCGACGTCGCGATCGCGAAGTTCCCCGATCTCAGAAGGGAGTCGCTCCTCAAGGGCCTGCTGGCCCGCGAGAGCACGATGACGACCTACCTCGGCATGGGCGTCGCGCTGCCCCACGTGCGGGTCAAGACGAGCCGGCGCTATGTCCTGGCGATCGGCCGCAGCGTCGCCGGGATCCGCCACGACGGCGGCGCCGGGGACGAGCGCGTGCACCTGATCGTCATGCTCCTGGCCGGGGAGAAGGCCCGCGACTACCTGCAGGTCCTCGCCTCCATTGCCCGGCAGGTCCGGGAGCAGGAGCTTGTCGACAGTCTCGTCCACGCCCCCGACCTCGACACGCTCTTTGAGCGGCTGGTCGGCGGCTTCGGAGGCATACGTCCCGTCCAGGCCCAGCAGAATCGCATCAACCGCCTGATGTTCCGGGAGGCCGAGTGCGTCGCGCGAGGCGCCGGCTGCAGCGCGATCATGGTCTTCGGCGACACCTTCATCGGCGGGATCCAGCCCGGGACCCTCCCCACGAAGCTGAAGACGATCCTCGTCACCCGGAATCCGATCGAGCCCGGCGAGGACGGATCGGAATTCGCGGAGACCATCCAGGTG
This sequence comes from uncultured Opitutaceae bacterium, assembly GCA_964547325.1. Classification (GTDB taxonomy): domain Bacteria; phylum Verrucomicrobiota; class Verrucomicrobiia; order Opitutales; family Opitutaceae; genus Palsa-1447. The sequence goes on from CAZJNA010000057.1 coordinate 5,543, forward strand.
CGCTCCTTTTCGAAGCAGCGGCTGGCCCAGCTCCGGAGCGCCGTCCTGGTCGCCCTGACCCGGGGGGTCATCGCCTTCACCGACCGCGTCTGCTGCGTGGGCGGCATCATGGGCAGCAACCAGTTCGACACCCTGGTCGTCGTCGACATCGAGCGGGAATTCCAGACGCTCCTGACCGGCTCGGCGGCCGACCTTCTTCCGAGCGACGTGAAGCCCGAGGTCCTTGAGCGCGTGATCGCGGTCGCGACGGAGCTCGCCGTGGAGGGGCGCGAGGGCCGGCCTGTCGGAAGCCTGTTTGTCGTCGGCGACACGGACAAGGTCCTCGGGCTCACCAAGCCCCTGGTTCTCAACCCTTTCTTCGGCTACAAGGAGGAGGACAGGAACATCCTCAATCCGTTCATGGACGAGACCGTGAAGGAGTTCTCGTCCATCGATGGCGCCTTCATCATCCGCGGCGACGGCGTCGTGGAATCGGCCGGGGCGCTGGTCCAGGCCGCCACCTACAAATTCGCGCTTCCAAGCGGGCTCGGTTCGCGCCATGCGGCGGCGGCGGCCATCTCGGTCGCCGCCGAGTGCATCGCCCTGGTCGTGTCCTCGAGCACGGGGCAGGTGACCCTCTTCCGAAGGGGCGTCATGATGCCCCTGACCGAGAACAAGCGCGGCGGGACCTAAATTAAGGTTGCCGGGGAGCCGCGGGGCTTCCACCGTGTGAGATTATGCAAGAAGTCGTCACTCTCGAATGCACCGAGGCCCGCAAAGAGGGCAAGCCCGTCTCCCGCTATCTCACGCGGAGGAACAAGAAGACCGTGACGGAGCGCATCGAGAAGAAGAAGTACAACCCCTTCCTGAAGCGGCACACGCTGCACAAGGAAATTAAGTAAAGCGAAAGGGGTCATGTCTCGGAAATTGATGTCGCCGGTCCCGGCGACATCAATTTCCGAGACATGACCCCTTACTTTGCCAGCTGCTGCCGACGGGCGGCCCGCCAGCCCTCGCGGTGCTTGCGGATCCAGTCGAGCAGGGCGCGCTCGAAGCCGATGTCGTAGCCCAGCCGCTCGGATTCCAGCCACTTGTGCTTCAGGATCTCCTCCCGCTCTGCGAGGAATTCCTGATAGAGGCTCGACTGCTTTACGAATTCGCGCGACGAGGAATCGGTCTCTCTGGACATGGAAGGCATGCAGCTGGCTGTGATGCGATCAGATGAGAACGACGCGGCGAGCGCTGTCAATGCCGGCAATTTCACCGGATTGTTACGACTTGGGCGCGCCGGCCGCGCGTTCGAGCTGCGCCAGCAGCCCTTCCGCCATCGTCTTGAAGACGGCGGCCGCCTCTCCCTCGGGCGAGCCGACGACGACGGGTAGGCCGCTGTCGCCGCCCTCGCGGATCGCCGGGAGGAGCGGCACCTGGCCCAGGAGCACGGTGCCCAGCTTTTCGGCCGTGATGAGCCCGCCTCCCACGCCGAAAAGCGTGTGCCTGACCCCCGCCGGGTCGATGAAGTAGCTCATGTTCTCGGCCACGCCGAGGAGGGGGACATTGACCTTCTGAAACATCAGTCCGCCCTTGCGGGCGACATTGGAGGCCGCCGGCTGGGGCGTCGTGACCAGGACCGCTCCGTCGAGCGGGAGCGTCTGGGCCAGGGAAAGCTGGGCGTCGCCCGTTCCGGGCGGCAGGTCGACGACCAGCATGTCGAGGCCACCCCATTTCACATTCTGCACGAACTGCTGGATCGTCTTCATGATCATCGGGCCGCGCCAGACGACGGGCGTGTTGTCGTCCACGAGGAAACCCATGCTCATGACCTTTACCCCATGCCTTTCCATCGGGATCAGCATGGCGTCGGGACCGTCACCCTCGATCTCCGGGCGGCCCTGCAGGCCCATCATCAGGGGAACGCTCGGGCCGAAGATGTCGCAGTCGAGGAGGCCGACCCTGCCCGGGCGGCCGCGCGCCCCCAGCACCTGGGCGAAGGCGCAGGCCAGGTTGACGGCAAAGGTGCTCTTTCCAACCCCGCCCTTGCCCGAGGCGATGGCGATCGCCCGCCGGATGGCCTTCGGCGTTTCGCCGGCGCCGGCGATATTCCCCCCGGCCGCTGCGGGCGCCCGGACCGCCTGGACCGCGATGTCGATTTCGGTGTTCTTGACGCCGGGAAGCACCCGGAGGCACTTGTCCACCTCCGCCTGGAGGAGGCGCGGCACCTTGGGATCGTTCGTCGTGATGGCGAGCGACACCTTTGCCGTCCCGTCCGCGAGGGCGGCGGAGCGCACGAGCCCGAACGAAACGATGTCGCGGCTGAAGCCGGGATACTTGACCTGCTTCAGATGCTCTTTGATTTCGTCGGATGTCATGAAGTTAGGCGCAAATAAGAGTTGTTATGCGCCCGGCGCGGGCAAATAGAAATAGCGGTTCCAAACTTTCTTTTCCTTCATGAAGCACTTTCTCGCACTCGTTCTGGCCTCGGCCGTCCTGGCCGCGCCTTCCTTTGCCCAGAGGGACATCGGTGTCGTCAGCGTTGTCGTCGATAGCCGCACCCTGCCGGTCCGCGTGTCGGGAAACACGCCCGAGGTGAATGCGCTGGCCCTGCAGGCCTTCGGCTCTCACGGGCGCTACCACGTCGTGGCCAGCGGTTACGCGTATGACATCCGTTTCTCGCTCGTTTCCCCGACGCAGGTCCGTGTCGACGTGACGCGGGGCCTCGGCGGCGGGTCCGTCGCATCGGAGACCGTCGAGGGCACGGGCTGGCGGAATGCCCTCCTGCGCGCCGCGGATGTCGCCGTGGAGCGGACCAATGGCCTCGGCCTCCGCGGCTATTTTGCCGCGAAGGTCGCGTTCATCGGCGAGCGCACCGGCCACAAGGAGGTCTACGTCGGCGACCTGTTCTTCGGAGGGGTGCGCCAGATCACCAATGACCGGGCGATCGCCATGAGCCCCCGATGGGCGCCCGACGGCATGAGGCTCATCTACACGAGCTACTACCACTCCGGGTTTCCGGACGTCTTCGTCATGGATCTCGGCACCTACGAGCGCACCATCTTTGCCAGCTTCCGGGGCACGAACAGCGGAGCCCACTTCAGCCCCGACGGCCGGCAGGTCGCCATGGTGCTGAGCGGCGAGGGGACCACGGAGATCTACGTCAGCAACGCGCAGGGCCACGCGGTGTCCCGCAGGACCCGCTACGACTCCGTCAAGGCGTCCCCCTGCTGGTCGCCGGATGGCGGGCGCATCGTGTTCGCCTCGGGGAATCCCTCCCCGCAGCTCTACATCATGTCCGCGGCCGGCGGCCCCATGCAGCGGCTGACCTACGGGATCAGCAGCTATTGCTCGGAGCCCGATTGGAGCCGGGGCAACCCGAGCCGGATCGCCTTCACGATGCAGACGGGCCACAATTTCCAGATCGCCGTGTACGACTTCTCCAAGGGCCAGAGCCAGCAGGTCTCCCACGCTCCCTTCGACGGGATGGGGCCCTCCTGGCTCCCTGATGGCCGCCACCTGATCTACACGGCGAGCACCGCGTACGCCAGCCGGCTCTGCATCCTGGACACGGAGACGGGGAAGAGCACGCCCATCAGCCCGTCGAGCTTCGGCCAAGTCCTCGAGGGCAGCGCCTGGTCGCGGTAAGCGGTCAGCTTCCGCCGGCTGCGGTGTAGTTCGCCTCGGCCGCGTCCCAGTTGACCACGTTCCACCAGGCGGCGATGTAGTCGGGGCGGCGGTTCTGGTAGTTCAGGTAGTAGGCGTGCTCCCACACATCGAGACCGATGACGGGCTTGCCCTCGATTCCCGCGACGGCCTTGCCCATGAGCGGGCTGTCCTGATTGGCGGTCGAGCCGATCGCCAGCTTCTTGTCTCCGGTCACGACGAGCCAGGCCCAGCCGGAGCCGAAACGGGTCGCTCCCGCCTTGGCGAATTCCTCCTTGAACTTGTCGTAGGAACCGAAGGCGCCCGTGATCGCCGCGGCGAGCTTTCCTTTGGGCGCCCCTCCCTTGCCGGGCCCGAGAATTGTCCAGAAAAACGAGTGGTTGCTGTGCCCGCCCGCATTGTTGCGCAGTCCGGTCCTGATCGCATCCGGAACGATGCTCAGGTCGGCGATGAGCGCATTCACATCCAGCGCGGCCAGCGCGGGATGGTCCTTAAGCAGGTTGTTCGCGTTCGTGATGTAAGCCTGGTGGTGCTTGCCGTGGTGGATCTCCATCGTCTTCGCATCGATGTGCGGAACGAGGGCATCGGTGGCGTAGGGCAATTTGGGAAGTTCGTAGGCCATGATCGGATTGGGTTGGGTTTCGAAGGGTGGGCTGACAACAAATGCACGGGGTCGCCATGCGTCAACTGCTCATGGCGGCTTGGTCCCCCATTCAGGCGTCCGCGTTCCGCTTTGTCCTGAAGAATTCCTGAAGCAGTTCCCGGCACTCCGCCTCGAGCACCCCGCCGGCGGTGATTTCGCAATGGTGGTTCGCGCGGGGAAGTTCGTTCAAGTTGGCGGCCCCGCCGAGGCAGCCCATCTTTGGGTCGGGGACCGCGTAGCACACCCTGCTCACTCGCGACATGATCATCGCTCCCGAACACATCGGGCACGGCTCCTTGGTGACATACACGGTCGCCCCCTCCAGGCGCCAGTCCCCCCGCCAGCGGGCCGCCTGCGTCAGGGCCAGGATTTCCGCATGCGCCGTCGGATCGCCGGTCCCCTCGACCGCGTTGTGCGCCGCGCCGACCACCTCGCCCGCCACCGCGACCACCGCGCCGATGGGAACCTCGTCGCGCCTCCAGGCGTCGATCGCCTGGTTGTACGCGAGGCTCATGAAAAAGGCGTCATCCCGCGCAAGTTGCGAGGGGAAGCGCTTCTCGAACGGGCAGGGGAAGGTATCCTGGTCCACAACCAACCCATGATCCGCAACTTGCGCCTTGCCAACCTGGAACGAATGGGGGGCTTGGTCGCAATTTGCCGGGAGCATGTCCCTCCTGCGTCGGGTGCTGCCAATTCCCAGACCGCCGCCAACACCGGCCGCCAAGATCCGCCGGCCAGTTGCCGGCCGGATGGCGGCCCCGGAGGCGGCGGGGAGGCAGCAACTCCTCGGGCGGGATGGGGTCGCGGCAAATCCCGACCAGGCTGAAAGCGAAGAAATGTTGACTTGCCCCGGCTAAATACCATTTACAACAGGTTTTCCCGCACTCATTTGACGAATCCCATGACCCTTGGCACCTCCCTCACGCGTCGCCTCCACCATGTCTGAAGGCCAAGCGATTGAAGTCGAAGGCAAGGTTCTGACCGTCCTGCCGGGTACGATGTTCAAGGTGAAGCTCGCGAACGGCCATGTCGTCCTTGCGCACATTTCGGGCAAGCTTCGGAAGAATTTCATCAAGATCGCCGCTGGCGACACGGTGAAAATGGAGATGAGCCCGTACGACCTCGAGAAGGCGCGGATCACGTTCCGCATGAAGGAAACGAACGCTCCGCCGCCGCCCGCCTATCGGCGGAGGTACTGAGGGTCGCCGCGGTTATTGCTTTTCGCGGCCGGGCAAACGGCGCACGTTCCTGGGCATGAAGCGCCCGCAACCATCCCGCGGTGCTCCGGCGAGCGTGGCGCCGGCCGCCTTCGCGACCGACATCGACGCCTTCATCGCGTTTCTCGACCTCGAGCGCGGCCTCTCGCCGCATACGCGGGAAAATTATCAGCGCGACCTCGACCAGGCGTCTGCCTTCCTCGAGCGCGGCGGCGCGAAGGGCTGGCGGGAGGCCACGGCCGCGCAGGCGGGGGCGTGGATCCAATCGCTGGGCCGGGGAAAATTCGCGGCCGCGAGCCAGGCCCGCAAGCTGACGGCCCTTCGGGTGTTCGCGCGCTTCCTCGTGAGCGAGAATCTCCGCCCCGACGATTTTACCGCCATGCTTTCCGGCCCCAAGCTGGCCCGCCGGCTTCCGGGCACCCTCACAGCCGGGGAGGTTGCCCGTTTGCTGGCGGCCCCGACCGGCGGGGATCCCCGGTCGCTCCGCGATCGCGCAATGCTCGAACTCTTCTATTCGAGCGGCCTTCGGGTCTCGGAACTCGCCGGCCTCTCCCTGCAGCAGGTGGACTTGGAAAACGGCTTCCTCCGCGTCTTCGGAAAGGGCTCGAAGGAACGCGTGATACCCGTGGGCCGTCGCGCCGTGGATGCCATTTCCGCTTACGTGGCCTCAGGCCGCCCGCACCTGGTAAAGCCCCGCACGGGCAGCCAGCTCTTCCTCAACAACCGGGGAGCGGCCCTTTCCCGGGTCATGCTCTGGATGATTGTCCGCAAATACGCCCGGCGCGCCGGTCTGGCGCGAAAGGTGAAGCCCCACGCCCTGCGCCATTCCTTTGCCACCCATCTTCTGAGCGGCGGCGCCGACCTTCGCGCGATCCAGGACATGCTCGGGCACGCCAGCATATCCACCACCCAGATCTACACCGCCGTCGAGCCGCAGCGCCTGCTCAACCAGCACGCCCGGTTTCACCCGCGGAACAAGGAAAAATAGGGCAAAAACCCTTGACGGTTTTTGGATTCACGGCGTCATGATCTTCTTTTAACAGCCCGTGAAAATTAACGTCTTCGTTACGCCCAAGAAGAATGTCCTGGACCCTCAGGGAGCCGCCGTGGGCCATGCCCTGGAGAGCCTCGGATTCAAGGGGCTGAAGGGCACCCGGGTGGGAAAACTGATCGAACTGGAGGTGGACGCGGCAGACACCCCTGAATTCCGCGCCCGGCTCGACCAGGTCTGCCGCGACCTCCTCAGCAACCCGGTTATCGAGGACTTTCGCTACGAGATCGCGGGGAAATGAAGGTCGCCGTCCTCCAGTTTCCCGGTTCGAACTGCGACCAGGACTCCTTCCACCTTTTTGCCAGCGGGTTGCGCCTCCCGACCCGGTACCTCTGGCACAAGGAAACGTCCGTGGGCGACGCGGACTTGGTCGTCGTACCCGGGGGTTTCTCCTATGGCGATTACCTCCGCTGTGGCGCGATCGCCCGCTTTTCGCCGGTGATGGCCGCGGTGCGCGACTATGCGGCGGCCGGCGGCCTGGTCTTCGGGATCTGCAACGGCTTCCAGATATTGTGCGAGGCGGGGCTCCTGCCGGGCGCGCTGATCCGGAACGCTTCCCTTGAATACCGCTGCGTCACGTGCGTTCTGAAGGTCGAGCCGAGCACGGACACCTTCAATCCCCAGATGTTGGGAAATGCGATTCGCCTCCCGATCGGACATGGCGAGGGAAACTACCGGATCGACGAGGCCGGGCTGGCAGGGCTCGTTGCCAACCGGCAGGTTCTCCTGCGCTACGCCGCCAACCCCAACGGTTCGCTCGCCGATATCGCGGGCATTCGCAATGAGCGTGGCAACGTCTTTGGGATGATGCCGCATCCGGACCGTGCGTTCGAGCGTTTCCATCCCAGCCAGGACGGTCTCGCCGTGGCCCGCGCCGTCATCGCGACCCGTTTCCCCGAGGTCCTGCGCCGGGCGAGCTGAGAAAAGCCATGCCCACAGCCGCGCCAACTGCTTCCGCGTCGCCGCCGGCGCCCGACCTCCCGGCCAATCCGGATCCGCTTCTCAACCAGCCGATCACGCCAGCGCTCGTCAAGAAGCACGGCCTCCTGCCCGACGAATACGCGGTGATCGTCCGCACCCTGGGCCGCAATCCGACCCTGACGGAGCTCGGCATCTTCTCGGTCATGTGGTCGGAGCACTGCTCCTACAAGAACACGCGTCTCCTGCTGAAAGGCTTTCCGACGGAGAAGAAGGGGCCCACGGAGAAATTCGGGCGCGTGCTGGTGAAGGCGGGAGAGGAGAATGCCGGCATCATCGACGTGGGCGACGGTTGGGCGATCGCCTTCAAGATCGAATCCCACAACCATCCGAGCGCGATCGAGCCGTTCGAGGGGGCCGCCACCGGGGTTGGCGGGATCATCCGCGACATATTCACGATGGGAGCGCGGCCCGTGCTGCTGACCAATTCTTTGCGCTTCGGCTCGCTCGATTCGCCCGCGACCAAGCGCCTGCTGCGCGGCGTCGTTTCCGGCATCGCCCACTACGGCAACTGCGTGGGCGTCCCGACGGTCGGGGGCGATGTGTACTTCGACCCCTGCTACGAGGGCAACCCGCTTGTGAACGCGCTTTGCCTCGGAACCCTTCGTCACGACCAGATCCGGCGCGGCAAGGCGACCGGCGTTGGAAACCCCGTCTACTACGTGGGCGCGGCCACCGGGCGCGACGGCCTCGGGGGTGCGGCCTTCGCCTCGAAGGAATTGAGCGCCGAGAGTTCGGCCGACCGTCCCGCCGTCCAGAAGGGCGATCCCTTCATGGAAAAGCTCCTGATCGAGGCCTGCCTCGAGATGATGGCCGTCCCCGGCCTCGTCGTCGGAATCCAGGATATGGGCGCCGCCGGGCTGACCTGCTCGACCTGCGAGACAGCGAGCCGCGGGGGCGCGGGTATCGAGATCGAACTCGATCGCGTGCCCCAGCGCGAGACGGGCATGAATTCCTACGAAATCATGCTCTCCGAATCCCAGGAGCGGATGCTGGTCATCGTGCAGCGGGGCCGGGAGCGCGAGATCGAGGAGATTTTCGAGAAGTGGGACCTGCATGCCTCCAATATCGGCGAGGTGACCGCGACCGGCCGGATGCTGGTCCGCCAGCATGGAGTCGTCGTCGCGGATATCCCCGCTCCGACCCTGACCGACGAGGCGCCGCTTTACCGGCGCGAGGGCAGGGAAGCCCCGGCTGTCGCCGCCCTCCGCGCGTGGACCCCGGCGCAGCTTCCCGATCTCGATGCCCGCGGCGGGCAGGATGCGCTGCCGCGGCTTTTGGCGCACCCGACGATCGCGTCCAAGCGGTGGATCTACCGCCAGTACGACCATATGGTGCAGCATGGCACCGCCGTCCTTCCGGGGAGCGACGCCGCCGTGGTCCGTCTCCGGCTCGGCGACAGCGAGAAATTCATTGCGATCAGCAACGACTGCAACGGCCGGTACTGCTACCTGAATCCGCACCGGGGCGCCCTGATCGCCATGGCGGAATGCCTGCGCAACCTCGCCTGCGCGGGCGCCCGGGCGCTGGCCATGACCGACAATCTCAATTTCGGGAATCCCTACAAGCCGGAGAACTTCTACCAGCTTCAGGAATGCGTGCGCGGGCTGGCGGACGCCTGCAGGCACTTCGACCTCCCTGTCGTCGGGGGCAATGTCTCGCTCTACAACGAATCGCCTGAGGGCGCGATCGATCCGACGCCGACCGTGTCGGTCGTCGGGCTGATCGAGGACGAGCGCCACATCACCCGGCAGTTCGTTTCCGCTCCGGGCCAGCGCCTGATCCTTCTCGGCGGCGCTCCGTCCGAACTCGGAGGCAGCCAGTTTCTGGGCCTCGTCCACGGCCTCAAGACCGGCGACGCGCCGGCGGTCGACCTCGTATTCGAGCGGCGTCTTCAGGACCTCCTTCTTTCGGAAATCGCGGCGGGGCGCGTTGCGGCGGCCCACGATCTGAGCGAGGGAGGGCTCCTGGTTGCGGCAAGCGAGATGCTCTTTGCGCCCGATCGAACGTTCGGCGCGAACCTCGATCTCGTGGCACTCGGCGGGCCCCGCGCCGACGCCCTTCTGTTCGGCGAAAGTCAGGGCCGCGTCATCGTGGCCGCCGCGGAGGCCGATATTCCGGCGATCCTGGCCGCGGCTTCGTCCGCGGCGGTGTCCGCCGGGGTGATCGGCCGTGTCACGGATGAGGGAAGCCTGACCGTCAAAACCGAAAAACTGGGGCTCCAATGGCCGGTCGCCGAGTTGCGCCGGGGATGGGATACGAGTATAGAGGAGGCGATGATACGCCCCGGCCTTTCGACCTGAACCATGAGCGACCGCCTTAAGCATGAATGCGGTATCGCCTTGGTTCGCCTGCTGAAGCCGCTCTCCTACTACCAGGAGAAGTACGGGACCCCCCTGTGGGGATTTACCAAGTTGTTCCTCCTCATGGAGAAGCAGCACAATCGCGGCCAGGACGGTGCGGGCGTGGCCTGCGTCAAGCTGGGCATGGCCGCGGGCGAGCCATTCATGTTCCGGGAGCGGAACGTGAAGTCCAATTCTCTCGACCGGATCTTCAAGACCCTTCTCGCCCAGTACCGGGACAATGTCGCCGCCGGGGTCATCCATCCCGAGTTTCCCGACACGGTGAAGAAGAACTTCGACTTTGGGGGCGAGCTCCTGATGGGGCACCTTCGATACGGGACGAGCGGCGGCTACAATCTGAGCGCCTGCCACCCGTTCTTCCGCCGGAGCCCCTGGCCCACCCGGAATCTGGCCCTATGCGGGAATTTCAACCTGACGAACACGCATGAGCTGAACGACAGCCTGATCGCCATGGGCCAGCACCCGATCTTCGCGACGGACACCCAGGCCATCCTCGAGAAGATCGGATTTTTCCTCGATGAGGAGCACGAGGACATCTACCGGTTCCTGCGCAAGCGGGACCTTTCGGGCGAGGAGCTTTCGCAAAGGATCAGCGAGGACCTGGACGTGGCGCGGGTCCTGACCCGGGCGTCGGCCAAGTGGGACGGAGGCTACACGCTCTGCGGGCTCCTCGGAAACGGGGACGCCTTCGTGGCGCGCGATCCCTCGGGCATCCGGCCCGCGTATTATTTCCAGAACGACGAGGTGGTGGCGTTCGCCTCGGAGCGCGCCCCGCTCCTGACCGTGTTCGATCTTGCGATCGACGAGGTGCGGGAGGTTCCGCCGGGCAATGCCGTCGTCATGAAGCGGCGGGGGACGGTCTCAGCCCTTCCGTTCACGGCCCCGCTGCCCCGCGCGGGATGCTCCTTCGAGCGGATCTATTTCTCCCGGGGCAACGACCCGGACATCTACCGCGAGCGCAAGGCGCTCGGGGGGCGCCTCGCGGACCAGGTGCTCCGCTCGATCGGCAGCGACCTCGAGAACACCGTCTTCGGCTTCATCCCGAACACAGCCGAGGTGGCCTACTATGGCCTCATGTCGGCCCTGCGCAGGCACCGCCGCTCCGAGGTCAAGACCGCCATCCTTCAGGCGAGCAAGGAGGGGCGCCTGACGGAGGCCCTTGTGGACGAGCTCGTCCTTCGCAACTGGCCCCGCGGGGAAAAAGTGGTGAGCAAGGACGTCAAGCTTCGCACCTTCATCGGCCAGGAGCACCTGCGCAACCAGCTCGCGAGCCACATCTACGACGTCACGTACGGCTCGGTGCGGCCGACCGACAATCTCGTATGCGTGGACGATTCCATCGTCCGCGGGACCACGCTCCGCAAATCCATCCTGCGCATGCTGGCCCGGCTGAATCCAAAGAAGATCGTCATCGTTTCGACGGCCCCCCAGATCCGCTATCCCGACTGCTACGGGATCGACATGTCCGAGCTCGGAAAATTCATCGCCTTCGAGGCCGCGGTCGAGCTCCTCAAGGAGCGCGGGCAGCCGGAAGTCCTGGCCGACGTCTACCGGCTCTGCCGGGATGAGATCGCGAAGCCGGTGGGCGCCACCCTCACGAACCACGTGCGCCGGATCTACGAGCCGTTCACGCCCGAGGAAATCTCCGCCAAGATCGCCGAGCGCGTGCGCCCCCCGGGAGCCGCCGGGCAGATCGGCATCGAGATCATCTTCCAGACGATCGAGAACCTGCACGCCGCCGTCCCGAATCATCCCGGCGACTGGTACTTCACGGGGAAGTATCCGACTCCCGGCGGCTACCGGGTCGTGAACCAGGCCTATATAAATTATTTCGAGAAGAACGAAGGCCGGTCCTACTGAGCCGTTGGGGTTTCCGTTTTCGCTTTCCGTTTTTACACCCGTGTCTCTCGCTTCTTCGTTATTCCGCTTTCCGCTTTTCGATTTCCGCTTTTTCTCCCTGTCGCCCGCTTCTTCAGTTTTCCGATTTCCGCTTTTCGATTTCCGCTTTTTCTCCCTGTCGCCCGCTTTTTCAGTTTTCCGCTTTCCGCTTTTCGATTTCCGCTTTTTCTCCCTGTCGCCCGCTTTTTCAGTTTTCCGCTTTCCGCTTTTCGATTTCCGCTTTTGAAATGTCCCTTTCCTACGAAGCCTCCGGGGTCCGCTATGACCAGCTAGACGCCTTCAAGCGCGCCTGCCAGAAGGCCGCGCGCGCGACGACGGATCTCCTCGGTCCGCATGGGTACCATGAGCCCTCGACGGTGCGCGGCGAGAGCGCCTACCTGATCGAGGGGGACGACCACTATCTGGCGCACGTCGAGGAGGGTTTGGGGACCAAGAACCTGGCAGCCGATGCTGTTCAGAAGCAGATGGGCCGGAGTTTCTACCGCGAGATCGGCATCGATACTGTGGCGACGATCGTCAACGACCTCGTCACCTGCGGGGCCCTGCCGATCACGGTCGCGATGCATGCCGCCGTCGGCGATTCGAACTGGTTTTCGGACGAGAAGCGGGCGGGCGACCTCGTGGAGGGCTTTGCCGCGGGTTGCCGCACCGCGGGCGCGACCTGGGGCGGGGGAGAGACTCCGACCCTGCGGGGCATGGTCGTGCCGGAGACGCTCATCCTCGCCGGATCTGCGCTTGGCCGAATCGCCCCGAAGTCGCTGCGCATCGTGGGCGATGTCCGCGACGGTGATGCGATCCTTTTTCTTGCCTCCTCGGGAGTGCAGACAAACGGGCTGACCCTGTGCCGGCAAGTGGCCGACCGGCTTCCCCAAGGCTATCGAACAATCATCGGCGACGGGACGACCTACGGCGAATCGCTTCTCGCGCCCTCGACGATCTACGTCGCCTTCGTGCGGGAATGCCAGCGCCGCGGGCTCAAGCTGAACTACGTCGCCCACGTGACCGGTCATGGGTGGCGCAAGCTCATGCGGCTCGAGGAGCCTTTCGTCTACGAAATCGACACGGTGCGGCCCCCGTCGCCCCTGTTTCGCTTCCTCATGGAGGCCGGCCCGATCGAACCGCGCGAGGCCTATGCGACCTTCAACATGGGAATCGGCTTTGCGGCCTACGTTTCGCCTGCCCTCGCCGAGCCCGTCCTCGCCGCCGCGCGCGCCGCAGGCTACGACGCCTGGCGGGCCGGCCGCGTCCGCAAGGAAGGGGCACGCAAGGCGGTCGTCATCCCGTCGCTCAACCTGACCTACGAGGCCGACACTCTGCAGGTGAGGTAGGCCGGATTGACCCCGTCGATTGACGCTACTGATGGATACTCTTGCGATGCCCGACAGAGACGACGAGAACGAGTAGGCGCCCGTCCTGAATTTGGCAGAGCAATCGGTAGTCGTTTACACGGTAGCGCCACAGGCCAGCCAGATCGGCGCGCAATGGCTTGCCGAAGCGCCGCGGACTTTCTTTCGTGGCAATGCGAGCGTCGAGATAGGCGACGATCTCCCTTTGCGCCTGCCGGTCCAGCTTTTGGAGCTCGCGCAGGGCGCGCGCATCAAAGCTATATGCCCAGGGCACGCTTTACCTCTTGGGCCGAATAAATACGGGCAGGGCGACTCAGCCGCACAAGGGCGAGACTGGCGTCCTCAAGATCCTCGAGGTGCTCCAGGATGGCCTCGCGGGCGTAAAAAGTCTTGGTGCGGCCAGTCCTCCTGGCGAGTTTGGCCAGGCGATCCTCCGTTCTCTTATCTAACCGAATGGCGAGCATGCACTCAACATGGTAGCGCTATACATGTATAGCAAGGTGATTTCAGCCCGGACATTTCACGAACGCGG
>CAZJNA010000058.1:0-2347 GCA_964547325.1 uncultured Opitutaceae bacterium
CCAGCGCGTTGGGGACAACGCGCTCCACCTCAATCGCCGGGATCGATAGGTTGCGAACCAACCAATCGCCACACTAGTTGAACGACTTCCCGCAGCCGCAGGTCGTCTTCGCGTTCGGATTCCGGATCTCGAAGCCCTTTCCCTGTAGCCCGTCGTCGAAATCGATGCTGACACCCTTCAGGTGCTCCAGGCTGGCCTGATCGATGACGATCGGGATTCCCTCGCTCTCGAATGCCTCGTCGCCCGCCTTCGGCTCGTCGAAGGACATGCCGTATTGCATCCCCGAGCAGCCGCCGTTTTCCACGGAGACCCGCAGCCGGCCGGCGGCCGGGCCCTGGGCGGACCGCATGGCGCGAACCTGAGCCGCAGCGCGCAAAGTTAGGACGATCATGAGCCCAATCTAGGCTCTCAAAAGCCGCTGTCAAACGTCTGTAAGCATAAATCGGGCCGAATCCGGATTGATTTCTTGCCAGGAGGACAACGCCCGGTTCCAATCGGACGCAGTGATCCCCCCACCTCAGTCCGCCACCCCGCGCCCCGATCAAGGATGAACCATCAAGTTCTTCAAGCGCATGAGCGGGCCAGGCTTTAATCAGGAATTCCGCCAGCGGCAGACGCAATCGCTCGTCCTTGCGCCGCAGCTGCGGCAATCCCTGAAGATCCTTCAGGTGGCGGCTCTCGACCTGCGCTCGGTCATCCAGGAGGAGCTGCAGAGCAACCCCACCCTTGAGGAGCTTCCGATGGAGGGGGTCCGCCTCGAAAAGTCCGATGACTCAAAGCCTTCCGAGGGGTCGGGCGACGAGGGCGACGGCGCGGCCCCGAGCGCCCCGGCGGACGACGCCGGAGAGCGGCGGGAGCAGATGGATTTTACGAAGCAGTTCGAGATCCTGGGAAAGATGGACGAGGACTGGCGCGACTACTCGTCGGGCACCCCGAGCTACACCTCGGAGGATGCCGAGCGGCGCCAGCACCTCTTCGATTCCCTGGTGAGCGAAACCTCCCTGCAGGAGCACCTGATGCGGCAGGCCGAGCTCGCGGAGATTTCCGCGCAGGCGCTCGAGGCTATGAATCACTTGGTGGGAAGCCTCGATGACCGCGGCTTTCTCACCCAGCCCCCCGCGGACGTCGCGCTGCAGACAGGGCTCCCCCTCGAGGCGGTGCAGGAGGCCATGGCGGCCTTGAAGGCCTTCGACCCCCCCGGCATCGGCGCGCGGTCCCTATCCGACTGCCTGCTCGCGCAGCTCGCGGCCAAGGGCCGCGGCGAGTCCCTCCCCGCCCGCATGGTGCGCGACCATTTTGAGCTCCTCACCCGCCGCCGGATCCCGGAACTCGCCCGCAAGCTCGCCGTGCCCGCCGACGACGTCCAGCTCGCGATCGAGGAGATCGGAAAGCTCGACCCGGCACCGGGCCGGCGCTTCGCGGAGGACAGCAACCGCGTCGTGATCGCGGACGTCACCGTGGAGAAGGACGGGGCGGTCTGGAAGATTCACCTCAACAACGACTACATCCCCCGCCTGCGCATCTCGAACACCTACCGGGAACTCATAGCCAAGGGCACCCTCTCCAAGCAGGAGCGGGAATACCTCCGCGAGCGCATGCGCTCCGGCAAGTTCCTGATCGACTCGATCGAGCAGCGCCAGCGGACGATCGAACGGATCACCCGGGAAATCCTGAAGGCCCAGGAGCCCTTCTTCGAGCACGGCGTCTCGCACCTGCAGCCCCTGACGATGACCCGGATTGCCGACATCGTCGGCGTGCACGAGACGACCGTGAGCCGCGCCATCGCCAACAAGTACCTCAAGACCCCCCACGGCGTGTTCGAGTTCAAGTATTTCTTCACGCCGGGCTACCAGGCGGACGGCGGCGCCGCCGTGTCGAACACGAGCGTCAAGGAGATGATCGCCGACCTTGTGGCGGTCGAGGACAAGAGCGCGCCCCTCAGCGACCAGGACATCGTCGCCCGGCTCCTCGACAAGGGCATCACGATCGCCCGGCGCACCGTGGCCAAGTACCGCGAGGAGCTCGGCATCCTGCCGAGCAACCTGCGGAGGGACTACAAATAAAAAGCGGAAGGCGGGGAAGGCAAAGCGGAAGTCGGAAAGCGGAAATCGGAAACCACTGATATTCAGTTTTCCGCTTTCCGCTTTCCGCTTTTCATTTGCCTTCAGCTTCCGATTTCCGCTTTGCCCTCAGATTCCGCCGTCCGCTTTCCGCTTTCCGCTTTTATGGACGGAGCCAACTCCAATCCCGGCTGAATCGCCAGGCCCATCCCGCTTTTATCGGTCCCGATTTTGTCTGCCCAGGCTGCGAATGCGATCATGCCCGCATTGTCGCCTGAATGCCGCGG
>CAZJNA010000058.1:2447-19108 GCA_964547325.1 uncultured Opitutaceae bacterium
TGTCTGCCCAGGCTGCGAATGCGATCATGCCCGCATTGTCGCCTGAATGCCGCGGGTCGGCGGCGAGCAGCGGGATGCGGGAGCGCCGCGCGAGCGCCTCGAAGGCCGTCCTGAGCGCGCGGTTGTTCGCCACGCCGCCGGAAAGGCCCACGCTCCGGTATCCGCCCGCACCGATTCCACCGGCGGTCTTGGCGGCCAGGGCGTCGATCACCGCCCGCTGGTAGCTCGCGCACAGGTCGGGCATGCGCGCCTGGATGTCCTCGGCGGACATCTTCTCGAGCCGGTAGCGGAGGCTCGTCTTGAGACCCGAGAAGCTGAAATCGAGCTCACCCCTCCCCTCCAGGCCGCGCGGGAAAGCGAAGGCGTTGTCGCGCCCTCCGGCGGCGCGCTTTTCGACAAGCGGGCCTCCGGGATAGCCGAGCCCGAGGAGCTTGGCTCCCTTGTCGAGCGCCTCGCCGGCCGCGTCGTCGCGGGTCGACGACAGGACCGAGAACGTGCGGTCCGGACGAAGGACAAACAGAAGCGTGTGCCCGCCGGAGGCGATGAGGCCGAGATGCGGCAGGAGCGCGGCAAGCCGCTCCGGGAACTCGGCCGGCGACTCGGCGTGGAGCGCGAGGAAGGGCGACCACGCATGGGCCCGCAGGTGGTTGACGCCGGCGAGCGGCACGCGCCGCGCCAGGGCGACCGCCTTGGCGGCGGCGACGCCGATGGCCAGGCACGCGGCGAGGCCCGGGCCGTGCGCGACTGCGACCTCCGTCACCGCCGGGCCGCCGGGAGCCCCGCGGGCCGCCGCGAGCAGCGGCGCGAAGTTCCGAAGGTGCTCGCGGGCCGCCAGGCTCGGGACCACCCCGCCATGGCGCTCGTGCAGCGCAATCTGGCTCGTCACCCACTCGCCGGCCAAACCCCGCGCAGGGTCGAAGAGGGCCACCGCGGTTTCGTCGCACGAGCTTTCGAGGGCGAGGATCACGGCTGAAAAGCGGAGGTCGAAAAGCGGAAAGCGGAAATAAAATTCGTGTTCACAGGCTCTTGTGAGCCTGGTTTCCCGATTTCGTCCTTGCGGCGGCCTCCGCCTGCCCGTCGAGCATCTCCACGCCCTTGAGGACGTCGGTCGCCGCCTGAAGCTGGCGATCCTCGATCGGCTCGAATCCGAACAGCGCCTTGAAGTCGCCGGGCTTGGCGAGCTCGGCGCGGGCCTCCTCCTGCTGGCGCAGCTTGAAGTCCTCCTCCGGGGTCATCACCACCTCCACCTGCGGCGCTATGCCCTTTTCGTGGATGCTGACGCCGCTCGGCGTGTAGTAGTGCGCGGTCGTCAGGCGCAGCGCCTCGCCGTCCTTGAGCTTGAAGATCGCCTGCACCGAGCCCTTTCCGAACGACCGTTCGCCGACGATGACCGCCCGCCCGGTGTCCTTGAGGGCTCCCGTGACGATCTCCGCGGCGCTGGCCGTGCCCGCGTTGATCAGCACGGCGACGGGCAGGTCCAGCGGGTCGCCCTCGGCCTCCGCGCGAAAGTCCTCCCGGTCCGCGGGCTTGCGCCCCTGCGTGTAGACGATGAGCTCGCCCTTCTTGAAGAAGGGCTCGGCCACCTCGACCGCGGCGTCGAGCAGGCCGCCGGGATTGTTGCGCAGGTCGATGACGAGGCTGTTGATGTTCTGCTTGAGAAGGCGGTTCACCGCGTCGACAAACTGCTCGCCGGTGTGATCCGAGAATTCCTTGATCCGGACATAGCCGATGTCCCCGTCGATCACCCGCGGCTCGCCGACGCTGTCGACCTTGATGATCTCCCGCGTGAGCGTGAGGTCGAAATTCCTCCGCGTGCTCGGGCGGTAAAGGCTCAGGACGACGCGGGTCCGCGGCTTGCCGCGAAGCTTGTCCACGACGTCGTCCATCGTCGTGCCGGCTCCGAGGCGGTGCCCGTCGATGCCCGTGATCTCGTCGCCGCGGAGGATGCCGGCGCGCTCGCCGGGCGTGCCGGCGATCGGGGAGATAATGACGACGCGGCCCTCGCGGGTCTCCACCTGGATGCCGATCCCGCCGAACTCCCCGCTCAGGTCCTCCTCGAGCTCCGCGCTGTCCCTGGCCTCCATGAATTCCGAGTGCGGATCGAGCGACTCTACCATCCCGTGGATCGCCGACCGGGCCAGGGCGTCGTAGGAGGAGGCCTGCGCGTCCACGTAGTTTTCGTTCACGAGCTCGAGGACTTCGCGGACGTAGGAGGACGCGTGATTCAGGTCCCGGCTGGGGAAAAGGCCCCAGAGCATGCCGAGCTGCAGGAGCGCGGGGGCAAACAGGGCGCCGACGAAGACGCCGCCGGCGAGCGTAAAAATCCGTTTGCTCATGTCCGAAACTGTGTCCATCGGATTCAGTTTGTAAATGGGTTCCGCTGCTCTCGGACACACCCCCGCCGACCCCCCCTCCCCCGAATTCCTCGCCGCGTTTTGTGCCCGCGCGGGGGAAGGCCGCGCTATGTCCTTCGCCCGGTTCATGGACATCGCCCTGTACGATCCTGCCGTGGGATACTACAAGCGGGCCGGCCAGAGGGTCGGCACGGGCCCCGGCACCGACTTCGTGACATCGAGCACGACCGGTCCCGTCTTCGGCGAGCTGATATGCGCCGCCTGCGTCAAGCTCCTCGCCGGCCGGGATCCCAAGGAGTTCACCTTCGTCGAGATGGGGGTGGAGCCGCCGCGTGGCGGAGGAGCGCCGGCAGGGGTCCTCACCGGGCTCGCGCATCCCTTCGGCGCCGCGCGGACCGTGGCGCACGGCGAATCCGCCGGCCTTTCGGGCTCGTGCATTGTCTTTTCCAACGAGCTCCTCGACGCCCAGCCCTTCCGCCGGTACGTCTTTCGCAAGGCGGCCTGGCACGAGCTGGGTGTCGCGCTCCGCGACGGAAAGCTCGTCGAGATCGAGCTCCCCGTGAGCTCCCCCGAGGATGGCCGGTTCGCCGACATCGCCGCCAAATGGCCGCCCACCCGGGAGGAATACATCATCGACGCCCCGGTCGGCGCCATGATGCTCCTCGAGGAAATCGCCGCGCAGCCCTGGAAAGGCCTCTTCGTCACCTGCGACTACGGAAAGAGCTGGCGCGAACTCTCGGAGGCGATGTCCCAGGGCACCGGCCGGGCCTACTACCGCCACAAGCAGCAGGCGGACCTTCTTGCCCTCCCCGGCGAGCAGGACCTCACCTGCCATGTGTGCTGGGACTGGCTCCAGGAGGTGCTCGCCCGCCACCAATTCGACGGGATCCGGGTGGACGGCCAGGAGGCATTCTTCATGGAATTCTCGGGTGACCAGGTCGCCGACATCATCCTGGCCGAGGCCGGAAATTTCAGCGGGCGCAAGGCCTCCCTGATGCAGCTCCTCCACCCGTCCCTTTACGGCCAGAAATTCCAGGTCCTGAGCGGATTGCGGGGCTGACCAAAATTTGATGGTGGTGCGTTAAGTGTAACATTTTGCCGGGAGCATGCCATCCAGAGGAGTTGCTGCCTGCATCCGACGCCTCCGGGCCGCCATCCGGCCGGCAACTGGCCGGCGGATCTTGGCGGCCGGCATTGGCGGCGGTCCTGGGATTGGCGGCACCGACGATGGAGGCATGCTCCCGGTAAAATGATACACTAGCGGGTCCTCCCATAGCCAAAACGTACCCCTGTCCAAAATTCCCTTGCCGGGCGCCACCCGCCCGCTACGTTCTGCCTTTCACCACTTTCCCCAAACCATCGGCCGCATGGCCGCCATGCTCGCTTTCCGCTTTCCGATTTCCGATTTTCAAAATTCCACCATGACAAAAGTCTGCTACATCACCGGCCGCCGCCCCGTTAAGGGCAACATCATCAATCGCAAGGGTCAGAGCAAGAAGAGCGGCGGCATCGGCACGCACGTGACGAGCATCACCCGCCGCAAGTTCCGGCCGAACCTCCAGCGCGTGCACATCAAGCTCCCTGGCGGCGGCACGAAGCGGGTCTGGGTTTCGGTCAAGGCCCTCAAGGCCGGCCTGGTCCAGAAAGCCTGATCAGAACGGTCGGGTCGATCGGGTCCGCCAGGGCCCCTTCAGTTTTCCGATTTCCGCTTTCCGATTTCCGCTTTTCAAGGGATCGCCCGGAATACCACCGCGGCGTTCTGGCCGCCGAATCCGAGGTTGTTGCTCAATACCGTCCGCACGCGAAGGTTTCGCGCGGTGTTCGGCACATAGTCCAGGTCGCAGTCGGGATCGGGCTCATCCAGGTTGATCGTGGGGGGGACGATGCCGGTCTCGATCGCCTTGACGCTGATGACCGACTCGATGCCGCCCGCCGCCCCCAGAAGGTGGCCGGTCATCGATTTCGTCGAGCTCACCGCGAGCCTTCTCGCGTGCTCCCCGAAGACCTTCTTGATCGCCAGCGTTTCGAAGCGGTCGTTGTAGGGCGTGGATGTCCCGTGGGCGTTGATGTAGTCCACCTCCTCGGGCGCGGAGCCCGCTCCGGCAAGGGCCCTGCGCATGGCCAGGGAGAGCCCCTTGCCGTCGGGATCGGGCTGCGTGATGTGGAAGGCGTCGCACGTGGCGGCGTAGCCCGCCACCTCGCAGTAGACCCGGGCGCCCCTCGCCCGGGCATGCGCGAGCGACTCCAGGACGAGAATGCCCGCTCCCTCGCCCATGACGAAGCCGTCGCGGTTCCGGTCGAAGGGCCGGCTCGCCTGCGCGGGCGCGTCATTGCGCGTGCTCATGGCCTTCATGGCGCAGAAGGTCGCGTAGGCGAAGGGGGTGATCGCCGCCTCGCACCCGCCCGCAATCATGACGTCGGCCTCCCCGAGGCGGATGGCCCGGGCCGCCTCTCCCAGCGCATGGGTGCCGCTCGCGCAGGCCGAGACCACGCCGAAATTCGGCCCGCGCGCGCCGTACTCGATCGCGACCAGTCCCGAGCACATGTTGATGATCAGGGACGGGATCGTGAAGGGGGACACCTTCCGGGGGCCGCGCTCCGCGAGGATCTTGAGCTGGGACTCGTAGGTGTGCATGCCGCCGATGCCGGAGCCTATGATGACACCGATCCGGTCGCCGTCCTCGCGGGCCATGTCCAGGCCCGAGTCCGCCACGGCCTGCTTCGCGGCGACAAAGCCGAAATGGGTGTAGCGGTCGTTGCGCCGCGCCTCCTTCGGGTCCATGTGCTGGGTCACGTCCCAGTTTCGGACCTCGGCGCCGATCTGGCAGGCGAAGTCCGAGGGATCGAACTGCTTCACGCGATCCACCCCGCTGCGGCCGGCGACCAGGCCAGACCAGAAGGATCCCACGTCGTGACCCAGGGAAGCGACCACGCCCAAGCCGGTCACAACCGCGCATCGGGAGGGGTCGGCCGGTGCCATGGGCAGAAGGGGAACCGGAGCTCAGCAGGCGGTCAAAAACAAAAAAGCGCCCTGCTGGGGCCTCCGCGTTTGCGGAGAGGGCAGGACGCTGTCGCCCGAAGGAGGGAAGACTCGCTCCCCGGGACTCCCCTCAGGAGGAGCCTGCCTTGGCCTTGATGTAATCGATGACCTGGCCGACCGTCTGGAGCTTCTCCGCATCGGACTCCGGGATCTCGCCCTTGATCTCGTCCTTGAACTCCTCCTCGAAGGCCATGATGAGCTCCACGGTGTCGAGAGAATCGGCGCCAAGGTCGTCGAGAAAGGAGGCCGTGGGGGTGATCTGCTCCTCGTTCACGTTGAGCTGATTCACAATGATCTCCTTGACGCGCTGTTCGATGGATTTTTGGTCGGCCATTTTTTGGGAAAGTAAGTGCTGACCGGAGGCTTCACATCGCCATGCCGCCGTCAACGGTAAAAACTTGGCCGGTAACGTATCCCGCCTCTTCCGAACAGAGATACGCGGTCATGTTCGCGATGTCCGCAGGATCCCCAAAACGCTTCAGCGGAACCGCCTCGAGGATCTTCGCGGACGCCTCCGGCTGGTTTACGAACTCCGTCGTCATGTCGGTTTTGATGAAGCCGGGCGCAACCGCGTTGACGGTCACCCCCCGCGAGGCGAACTCCCGGGCCAGGGTCTTCGTGAGGCCGATCATTCCCGCCTTCGCCGCCGCATAGTTGGCCTGTCCCGCATTCCCCAGGATGCCGCTCACCGAGGTTATGTTGACGATGCGCCCCCAGCGGGCGCGGGTCATCGGGCGCGCGAGCGGCTTGGTCCAGTGGAAGCAGCTCGTGAGGTTCGTGGCGATCACGTCGTTCCAGTCGGCATCGCTCATGCGGAAGAGGAGCCCGTCGCGGGTGATCCCGGCGTTGTTGACGAGGATGTCGATCGCCGGGTACTCGGCCAGGAGCGCCGCCGCGGCCTGGGCCACGGCGGCGCCGTTGGCGACGTCCACCGCGAGGGCCCGGGCCGTGCCTCCCGAAGCCGTGATGGCGGCCGCTGTCGCGCCGCACGAGTCGGCGGACTTGGACACGCAAATGACCGTCACCCCCTGGCGCGCCAGGGTTTCGGCGATCGCCTTGCCGATGCCGCGGCCGGCGCCGGTCACGAGGGCCGTGCGATTTTTGAAGGTGAGCATGGGGTTTTTGGGGTGGGGATCGAAGGGGCGGATCGGCGCGGATTCAATACACATCTCGCTGGTAGCGCTTTTCCTTCTTCATCTGCTTGACGTACTCGGAGGCGCGCTCGGGACCCATTCCCCCGCCCTCCGCGACGATGTCATGGAGGGCGGTGTCCACATCCTTGGCCATCCGCTTCGCATCGCCGCATACATAGAAATAGGCGCCCGCCTCGATCCAGGCCCACAGTTCCGCCGCGTTCTCCCGCATGCGGTCCTGGACGTAGATCTTGGCGGCCTGGTCGCGGGAAAAGGCCGTGTCGAGGCGCGCCAGCTGACCGGCCGCCAGATACGGCCGCCATTCCTCCTCGTAGAGGAAGTCGGTCGCGCGCTTCTGGTCGCCGAAGAAGATCCAGTTGCGGCCGGCCGCGCCCGCCGCGACACGCTCCTGCATGAAGGCCCGGAACGGGGCGATGCCGGTGCCCGGGCCCACCATGATCGCGTCGCGCGAGCCGTCCTCGGGAGTTCCGAAATGGGAGTGCGAGACGAACACCGCCAGGGGCGTCGTCCCGACCTGGACGCGGTCCGCGAGGTAGGTCGTGCAGGCCCCGACCCTGTCCCGGCCGTTTGTCCGGTAGCGAACGACGGCGACCGTCAGGTGAATCTCGGACGGATGGACGCGCGGGGACGACGCGATCGAATAGAGGCGCGGCTGGAGCCTGCGCAGGTGATCGACGAATTCCTGGGGGGAAAGCCTCGCGCTCGGGAACTCGGCCAGCAGATCGACAAATTCGCGCTCGTCCAGGAACCCCGCCAGCAAGTCCTTGGACTCGGGCGTGGCCAGGCCCTGGAGCCGCGCCCTCTCGCCGGGATCCGAGGCGCGCGCCGCCAGGGTCTCGACAATCCTGCGCGTCGGCCCCGACAGCGCCAGGCGGGATGTCAGGGCCTCCCGCAGGGACACGGGGGCCGGGGCCTTCGGAAGCTGCACCTTCTCATCCCCGGTCGCGCCGAGGAGCCCCAGAATCTCCTGGACCTCGGACGGCCGGTTGAGCGGATAGACGCCGAGCGAATCCCCCGACTTGTAGTGGAGCCCGCTGCCGGTGATATCCACGATGAAATGCCGCGTCTCCTTGCCGGACCCGGGCTTTGTCAGGAGCCGGTTTTCCGAGACTCGGGCGGGAAACGGGTTGTCTTTCGAGAAGGCCGTGGCGGCGTCGGGAGCGGACATGGGGGTCCAAAATAACAGCCATACCGGGCGGCCGGGCAAGCCAACAGAAGTTTTCGCAGTGTGTCAGTTTGTCGGCGGAATGCTCCTCCAGAGGAGTTGCTGCCGCATCCGACGCCTCGGGGCCGCCATCCGGCCGGCAACTGGCCGGCGGATCTTGGCGGCCGGTGTTGGCGGCGGTCTGGGGAATTGGCAGCACCCG
Organism: uncultured Opitutaceae bacterium; assembly: GCA_964547325.1. Classification (GTDB taxonomy): domain Bacteria; phylum Verrucomicrobiota; class Verrucomicrobiia; order Opitutales; family Opitutaceae; genus Palsa-1447. The sequence continues at coordinate 10,363 of CAZJNA010000058.1, forward strand.
ACGATGGGGGGGGCATGCTGCCGGCAAACTGGCACACCACCCCAAGTTTCATTCGCTTGCGCAGCGCGAAACAACCTTCTACCAAAAGGATCGTGAAGACCCACGCCCTCCTATCGGCCGCCTCCGGCCCCCTGTTCGCCGTGCTGACGCTGTTCGCAGGAAGCACGCCCGGGCAAGCCGCGCCGCTCATGGCGACCGCGGCGGTGCAGACCCAGCCCGACCCCTCGGCGCCGATCATCACGTACCTCAAGGCCGGATCCGATCCCGCGCCGGCCGCGGGCGACTCGGTCGTCGCCCCGCCGCCCGGATGGATGGCCGTCGCCGTTCCCGGGCCGTTTCAGGGCTACGTCCTCAACAAGGACTTCACGAAGGGGCTCACCGTGAAGCCGGGCTCGTCCGTTTATCTCGCCCCCAAGCCCGACGCCGGCGTGCTCGCCGTGACCGCGGCCGGCGACAAGACCGAGATCACGGGCCTCTACGGGAAATGGACGCAGATCAGCCTCGCGCGGGATCTGGTCGGCTACATCCAGACCGCCGCCCCGGCGCAGGCTTCACAGCCAACCGCCGCTCCGGCTCCCATCCCCGTCCTGTCCGCCGGCCCCGGCACGGCTGTTTCCGGAGGGGCCGACGCCGTCCTCCCGCGCTCATTCGAAGGCCGCTTTTCCGCGACACACCACCTCTTCGCCAAACACCCGCCCTACGACTGGCAGCTCACCGACGAGTCCGGCTCGCGCGTCGCCTACGTGGATGTCAGCAAGCTCCTGTTCACGGAGCAGGTCGACACCTATGCCGACCGGGCCCTCGTCGTCTACGGATCCGTGAGCGCGGTCCCCGGCGGCAAGGACATCGTCATCGCCGCCGAAAGCCTGCAGCTGAAGTGACCCCGAGCCGGCTCGGTTGCGCGCCATGGAACTAATCGACGGCAACGAGATTGCCCGGGCGATCGTCGCGGAGCTGAAGGCGGAGGTTGCCGGGATCGCGGGCCGGAAACCTTGCCTCGCGCTCGTTCGCGTCGGCGAGGATCCGGCCTCGGTGTCCTACGTGCGGAAAAAGGAGCAGACCGCCGCCGAGATAGGCATCGAGGGCCGCCTCATCCTTCCTCCGGTCGGAATCTCCTTCCTGGAGCTTGCCGCCGAGGTGGAGCGCCTGAACGCGGACGAGCGGGTGGACGGGATTCTCGTGCAGTCGCCCCTTCCCTCCGGCCTCGACGAGCGGGCGATCTTCCGCCGCATAAGCCCGGCCAAGGACGTCGACGGCCTGCACCCCCTCAATCTCGGCAAGGTCGCCCAGGACGACACCAGCGGATACGCCCCCTGCACCCCCGCGGGCGTGATGGAGCTCCTCGCCCGCAGCGGCGTGGACCTCGCCGGGCGCCATGTCGTCGTCCTCGGGCGCTCGCTCCTCGTGGGAAAGCCCGTCGCCCTTCTCGCCCTCCAGAAGAAGGCCGGCGCGAACGGGACGGTGACCGTCTGCCATTCCGCGACCGCGAACCTCCCGGCCATCACCCGGCAGGCCGACGTCCTCATCGCCGCCATCGGCCGCCCGGAATTCGTGACCGCGGACATGATCAGGCCCGGCGCCGTCGTCATCGACGTCGGGATAAACCGCGTCCCCGATCCGACTCGAAAGACTGGATACCGGCTCGTCGGCGACGTCCATTTTCCTTCCGTCTCGCCCCTGGCCTCGAAGATAACGCCCGTACCCGGAGGCGTCGGTCCGATGACCGTCGCCATGCTGATGCGGAACACCGTCCTCGCCTGGCGGCGGCGGAATTTGCCGGGCTAGCCCGGATATTTCATGAACACGGGAGAAAGATCGTACAAAGCGGTGGAGCAGAAAGGGCCGAAGGCGACCGAAGGTGGCCTAGCAGGCCATCGAGGGAGCATGAGGCACTTTCTGCCCGGCGATTTGTGCGAGATTGGCCCGTGTTCATGAAATATCCGGGCTAACGTCTTCATTTCTTGCCCCGATTCGCGTCTGACCCCAACGTGGAAAAAATGGTCGCCTCAAAAATCCTGGTCATAGACGACCAGCCCATCAACGTGCAGCTGCTCAAGCGGAAGCTCGAGCGCGAGGGCCTGCAGGTGATCGCCGCCTACAGCGGGCGCGAGGGGCTGGACTCGATCCAGAAGACGAAGCCCGACCTCATCCTCCTCGACGTGATGATGCCCGACATGGACGGGATCGAGGTCTGCCAGCGGCTGCAGGCGAGCGAGGAGACCCGCTCGATTCCCGTCATCTTCATCACCGCGCGGACGACGAAGGAGAGCAAGCTCGAGGGCCTGGCGGTGGGCGCCGTCGACTACATTACGAAGCCGATCGACCTGGACGAGACCCTGGCCCGAGTGCAGACCCAGCTGCGCTTCGTGACGATCAACCGGGAAATGGTCGACCTGCAGCGCCGCATGCAGGAAATGCGGCGCGCGGCGACGATCGGCGCCGTCACGCAGGGGATCGCGCACAACCTCAACAATCTTCTCGGAGTCGTCGTCGGGAATCTCGAGCTGATCAAGATGTGCTTCGATCGCCCGGAGGACGTTCAACGCAACGTCGCGCAGGTCGAGGCGGCGGTCCACCGGATCGTCGCCATCGTCCGTCAGCTCACGTCGCTCGTAAACAAGGCGCACTCGCCCCTTGCCGGAATCCCCCTCCAACACCTCCTCGAAGGAGGCGTCGCGCGCTTCCGCTCCGACACCGCGGTCACGGCGCCGATCGCGATCGAGAACCCGCTCGGCAGCCTTGAAATCGACAGCAACCTCGAGGCCTTAGAGAGCGTGCTTTCCAAGGTTCTCATGAACGCCTGGGAATCCTACGATGAGACCTCCGAGGGGCCCCGCCCGATCACCATTCGGACGCGGCGCATCGCCGGGGAAGGCCCCGACAAGGTCGAGATCATCGTCGAAGACCAGGGCCGCGGGATCGACCCCGAGGTCCGCGACCACATGTTCGAGCCCTTCACGAGCACCAAGCGCACGGTTGGCGTCGGCATGGGACTGACCGTCGCGCGCAATTCCATGGAGAATCTCGGCGGCACGCTGGATCTGGCCGACCGGCCGGGAGGCGGAACCCGGGCGATTCTCCTGCACCCGGTCGTCGGCAAGGCCGAGGAATGAAGGTCGCCTTTCTCGGCGCCGGCCGCATGGCCTCCGCGATGGTCGGAGGACTTCTGGCGCGGAAGGCGCTCGCCCCGGCGGACCTCGCCTGCCTCGGCGGAGCCGATCCCACGGGCGCCGCGCTCTCCGCCAGGAGCGGCATCGTTCTCGCGGCTTCCGCCGACGAGCTTCTCGCCGGCGCCGACACTCTCGTTCTCGCCTTCAAGCCGCAGAATCTCGCCGAAGCGGATCCCCGCCTGGGAGAGCTCAGCTCGGGCCGCCTCGTCCTGTCCATCCTCGCCGGAAAGCGGCTGGCCCGGCTCCGCCAGGTCTTTCCCAAGGCGCGCGCCATTGTCCGCTGCATGCCGAACACGCCCGCCCAGATCGGCGCCGGAATCACGGCCTGGTGCGCGGATCGGGAGCTCTCGGCAGCCGACCGGGCAACCGTGGGCACGCTTCTCGGGGCTCTCGGCTGCGCCCTGGAATTGCCGGAGGGCAAGATGGATGCGGTCACGGGACTCAGCGGCAGCGGGCCGGCCTACGTTTTCGAATTCGCGGCCGCGCTGCGCGACGCGGGCGTCGCCGCCGGCCTCGATCCCGCCGCCGCCGAGTCGCTCGCCGTCGAGACCCTCCTCGGCAGCGCGCGCCTGCTGAAGGAGCGCGCCATCGCCCCTGAAAAGCTGCGCGACGAGGTGGTGTCGCCGAACGGCACGACCCACGCCGGACTGCAGGCGATGAATGCCGGAAATTTTCGGGCCCTCATCCGGGATACTGTCCTCGCCGCCACCGCCCGCTCGCGAGAGCTCTCGAAAGATTAGCAGACCGTTCAACGTTTCCGCTTTCCGCTTTCCGATTTCCGCTTTGCCTTCCCCGCTTCCCGCTTTGCCTTCCCCGCTTTCCCATTTGCCTTCCCCGCTTTCCGCTTTGCCTTCCCCGCTTTCCCATTTGCCTTCCCCGCTTTCCGATTTGCCTTCCCCAACTCCCGCTTTTGTATGACCGGCCGCATCCTCGTCACGGGCGGGGCGGGCTTCATAGGAAGCGCGCTCATCTGGGCCCTCAATCGCCGCGGGCTGGAGAATATCGTGGTCACCGATGTCGCAGGATCCCCGGGAAAGCAGCGGAACCTGGCCCCGCTCAAATTCTCGGAATTCGTCGAGGCGGCTGATTTCCGCAGGCGCATCGCGGCGAAGCCCGGCGCCTTCGGCCGCTTCGGCGCCGTCTTCCACCTGGGCGCCTGCTCCTCGACGACCGAGATGAACGTCGCCTACCTCGCCGACAACAACACGGCCTATACGGCCGAGCTCGCGGCCTGGGCGCTTGGCCAGGAGGCCCGGTTCATCTACGCGTCATCGGCGGCGACCTACGGCGACGGCGCCCAGGGCATGGACGACAAGGACGGGAATCTCGCCCGCCTGCGCCCCTTGAATCCCTACGGCGATTCCAAGCACCGCTTCGACCTCATGGCCCAGCAAGAGGGATGGCTGAAGAAAATCGTCGGGCTCAAGTATTTCAACGTTTTCGGGCCGAACGAGGACCACAAGGGGGACATGCGCTCGGTCGTCCACAAGGCCTGCGGGCAGATCGACGCCACGGGAAAGGTGCAGCTCTTCAAGAGCCACCGGCCGGATTTCGGGGACGGGGAGCAGAAGCGGGATTTTCTCTACGTGAAGGATGCGGTCGAGATGACGCTCCATTTCGCAGAAGGCGGCGCCGCGGCGGGCGGACTCTACAATCTCGGATCCGGAGAGGCGAACACCTGGCTCGCGCTCGTCCGGGCGGTCTTCGCCGCGCTCGGCCGCGAGCCCCGGATCGAATTCATCGAGATGCCCGAGGCGATCCGCGACAAGTACCAGTACTTCACGCAGGCCGACATCTCCAAGCTGCGCGCGAGCGGCTACTCCCGGCCCATAACGCCCCTGGCCGAAGCGGTCCGGGACTACGTGCAGGGTTACCTCGTGCCCGGCAAGCGGTTGGGTGAATGACCTCCGTCGGTTGGGATAGCGGAAGCCCGGGCGCATCCGCAGGTTGCTACTATCCGTGGCATGATCCCGTCCCACCGCCTGTCCCGACGCTCCAGAATCAGGAGCTTGCACAATCTCCTGTGTAATGCAGATGTACTGCATATGAAGACCTTCAACGCGCGCCTGACGGATGCCGACCTGAAGAAATTGGCCAGAAAGGCCCGCCTGCTCGGAATAACCCAGACCGCGCTCCTCCGGGAATGGATCAACTCCGTCGATGCTCCGACGGCAGGCGACATGGCGGCTTGGGTGAAGCGCAACGAGGGGAACCCCCGTCTGCATATAGACCGTGTCTGACTATCTTCTCGGTACTTCGTTCCTCATCGACCTCTTGAACGAAACGAAGAGGAGGGAGACGGGGCCGGCGCTCCGTTTTTCGAGACGCTTCCCGGCTCGCTCCCGAATGTATGTCTCCATCGCCTCGCTGGCGGAGGTGCTCGAAGGCGCTCGTGACCCCGATGCTGTCGAGCGCGAGGTTGGCGGCCTGGCCCAACCCCTGGGCCTTACCCGTCAGCACGCCCGAAAGGCTGCGCTGATTCAGAGCCGGGCCCGAGCCTCGGGCTCCCGCATGGGCGAAAACGACGCCTGGATTGCGGCGACAGCCGCTCTGTCGCAACTCAAACTCATCGGCGATGACGACGCGGCCTTTGCTGGACGCGCCGGGCTGGCCTACGTCAACTTCAGGACCGGCGCCCCTTGAAGGCGCCAGCGTCTCTATTTAATGGTTAGTTAATTAGAGAAGTTAGAGCATCCTGGGCATCCCGTCTTAGCTTCTCTTAGCTTTTACTTTGGCACCCTTTGGGGGAGCCAAGCAGCGCGACGATAAAGGCCGATGAGTTTCCTCGGGGAAACTTGTTATTATGGCATCCATGCACGACGCCTCCCCCGCCCCTCGAAGATCCTTTAGGAAAGGCAGCAGCAATGACTCCAATCCCGCCGCTAATCACGATAAACGTGCATATGCCTGCTTGACGTGCTGCATGCTACCCATGCATATTGGGAGGGCCAACTCGTGATCCAGTCCTTCGCCGACAAACCGACCGAAGCGCTTTGGCTCGGCCACCGCCCTCCCAAACTTCCGCCCTCAATCCACAAAGTTGCACTGAGAAAGCTCACCCAACTCGAAGCCTCTTCCTCCCTCGGCGAACTGCGCTTTCCTCCGGGAAACCACCTGGAGGCGCTCAAAGGCAACCGGGTGGGCCAGCACAGCATCCGAGTGAATGATCGGTATCGCGTCTGCTTCCGTTGGGACGGCCAAAACGCCCACGATGTCGAAATCACCGATTATCACTAAGCCATGAAAAAGCACCTCAATGTCCATCCCGGGGAACTCCTTCGGGAAGAGTTCCTTGGGCCGATGGGAATCACCCCCTATCGCCTCGCCAAAGATGCCCGGCTTCCGCACCAGCGCGTCAACGAGATCGTCAACGAGCGGCGCGGCATCACTGCTGAAACCGACCTCCATTTCTGCGCCTACTTCGGTCAGACGCCCGGCTATTGGCTCCGCGTGCAGCTTGCCTACGACCTGCGCGAAGCGATCAACACGGTCGGATCCAAGGTCAAAGCGTCAGTCCATCCGCTCAAGGCCGCCTGACGGTCGTGCGTTGGCGAATGGACGGCTTCGCGACGGCGCAAGGACTTCGAATTAAAATCATGCGCCGTCACGCCATTTGCGCCGTCTTCATCGTGGTTTGGATGGCATGCGGTTGGTGTTTGCCACGGGGAATCGATTTTTACTTGTTCCTGGGCATACCGCTTGTCGTGATTTTCCAATTGGGAATCGCCCGGCGACCCCTTCGGCAACTTTGGGTCCGCGATGGTGGAGGTGGAGCATTCCGACTGGACCGTACTGGTGTGATATTGGCCGTTGTCCTCATCTTGGTTTCAGCCCTGAACTTGATGAAGAACTGGCATTCCTGGAAAATTGAACTCGGATTTGTATTTGGCGTGGTCGGAGCTATCCCTGCCGCATTCGCATTGCGGAATGATTCAGATCGATACTGGGGCGGCCCGATCAATTTCCTCAGAACAGCGGCTCGTTGTTCTTCGGGTCGCTGAGCAGCGCCTCGAACCGCGGGTCGCCGCGCAATGGGGCATAGATGGGATCGAACTTCATCGCGTGGATCGTGGCGTCGGGAAAGGCGCCTCCCTGCCCTCTTATACAGCCGAAGGGCGTGCGAAGGAGTCGCGCATATTCAGCTATTGCGGCATCCTTGTCACCCGTCCACGCATAGACAAACGCGAGATAGGCGCGTTGGGATGCCCCGCCAAGGGCATCAAGCGTCTCAGGTTCCAACTCGACGGCCTTGTGCGCGCAACGCAACGCTTCCTCGCGGTGGCCAAGGAGTGCCTCAGCAGCGCCGCGGGTGGCCCACATCGTACTGTGCATGTCTCCGGATTGGGCTTCGATTTTGATGCGAAGCCCCTCCGAATAATTTTTGATGCGGATGCGTGCCGCGTCCGCATCGCCGTGAGCGGTCAGCGCGATGGCCATATCGATCGCCAAGCCACTTCCTGGAGCCGATCCGCGGTCTAGCCGTATGGCCTCGTCGAGATCGCCGTGCCGAAGCGCCCAGGATTTTTGCAGTGCGATACCCTGTTCCGAAGCTGCCTGCGCCGGCGAAAGCCTCGCGATGAACTGTTCCATTTCACGCGTGGAGCCGCTCGCGATGAAGGACAGGTAAGCGAGGTCAAAGCCGGCCTGCAGATCATCCGGCAACCTCACGACAATGCGGCTCTCGTCCGCAATAGCCTCATCGAAACGGCGGCCCGCTGCCAGCAGGATCGCGGTGTCGCGCACATTGTGCATGTTGCCCGGGTCGAGCTGCTCGAGCTTCCGAAAACTCGCCAAGGATTCGGCCCAGTGGCCCTGCCGGCGCTGTATGGCGGCGATCCGGGCGTAGAGGATCGGATCGTTCGGCCGAAGTCGCTCGGCCTTCCGGTATTGCTCCATGGCCCGCGTGTAGTCGGCTTGACCATAGTAGTAATAGTCGCCGAGCACCCGAATGACATCAGGCGAATCCGGTGAAAGGCGTATTGCAGTATCGACCGCCTCCTTGGCCTTTCTCAGATCGTCTACATCATACGAGGTGAAGGCAAAATAATGGAACGCATAGAGGTACCCCAGGTCGGCGTAGGCGAGGGCATAATTCGGATCCAATTGCACCGCGCTTTGCAAGTGCTGCTCCTGCGATTGAAACCACGAAGATGCGGAAGAAGGTTGCTTGCCCACTTCGCGCGCCTTGAGGACAAGTTCGTAAGCCGCGAGATTTTCCGTCGGGCGCTGTGCGACAAGATCTTTTTCCTGCGGCGAAAGCGCGGCCTGGAGCGATGAGGCTATCGTTTCGGCGAGTTCAGATTGAATCGCGAAGATATCGCTCAGGTCGCGGTCATAGGCCTTGGCCCAAACATGTTCGTCGGTGGCGGCATTGATGAGCTGGCCGGTGACGCGCACCTTGTTGCCCGCGCGCTGGACGCTCCCCTCGAGGATCCAGGCCACGCCCAATTCTCGCGCGATCTGGCGGATCGGCTTCGTCGTCGCGCGATACTGTTCGACCGACGTGCGGGAGATCACGCGCAATTCGGCGATATTGGCGAGATTGGTTAGGATATCCTCCTGGACGCCATCGCAGA
>CAZJNA010000059.1:0-18788 GCA_964547325.1 uncultured Opitutaceae bacterium
CAGATGAGGCTTCGCTCATGCCCCTTCCAGGTCTCTCCCATCGCCAAAACGCACCATCACCGGCCTGATCATGCGATTGACGTTCGGGCGGGGGCAGTTCAAATCCGGGGAACCCCATGAAATCCCCAACCCGTCTTCTCCTCGCAGTCGGTCTCGTGCTCGGCCTGGCCGGGCTCTCCCGCGCCGCCGACATCTCCGGCAAGTGGCAGTCGGAATTCGACTCCCAGATCGGCGTCCAGAAATACGTCTATGTCTTCAAGCTCGACGGGGAAAAGCTCACCGGCACCGCTTCGGGTGACCGCGGTGGGGAGAAGAGCACGGTCGCCATCCAGCAGGGAAAGGTCACCAAGGACGGCATCTCCTTCGTCGAGCCGATGAGCTTCCAGGGAAACGAGGTTTCGATCGAATACACCGGAAAGATGACCGGCGACAATGAGATCAAGTTCACCCGGAAAGTCGGCGACTTTGCGACCGAGGAACTTGTGGCGACGCGGGTGCAGGACAAGTAGTCCGGCCGCCCTGCGGAGGGGCCCTCAGGGAGATGAGGACTCCTCGAGCGCGCGCAACCTGGGTCCATACGTCGTTCCGAGGCGGCTTCCGGTGTCGAAGAGAACCCATCCGAATCCGACGAGGGCCAGCAGCAGGATCGCGAAGGCCCAGCGGTGCCGCGCCTCGAGGCGCTCGATGGACCGGAGGTAGGCGCACAGGCCCATGACGGCGGCGACGACGATGACGGCGTCAATGCTGGCCCGCTGCCAATAGCTGCCGCCCAGGTGAAGCCACATCCCGAACTCGTCGAAGGTGAGCCCCATCGCGATGCCGTATCCCAGCGCCGCGAGCTCGGCCGGCCGGCCGACGGGGCGCCGGAAGACGCAGTAGCCGCCGACCGTCGAAAGGAGGAAGATCCCGTAGTTCAGATGATGGACGTGGGTCCCCTGGAGGAAGAAGTAGAAGTTCGGGATCTCATGGGACATGATCAGGAAGACGAACGTCCGGGAGATCGTGAAAGTCAGGATGAAGCTGAAGAGTGCGAACCGCGCCAGCTTGTGCACGTTCACATGGGGCGGGCGGTGCTCATCGGCCATGGGCCGGTTGATACCCGCAGCAAGCGCTGGGTCAAGCTACCCGACCGCCGCAACCTCCAGAACCGGCGCCGATCGCGGCCTGTCGAGGCTCTCGCGGACCACCCGCAGCAGTTCGCCGACTTCGTAGGGTTTCGCAAGGAAGCTTTGCCCGTTCAGGGTAGGCGACCCGTCCTTCGCCACTTCGGAGCTGTAGCCGCTCGTATAGACGACCTTCAGCCCCGGAGCGTCGGCCAGCAATCGCCTGGCGAGCTCCAGGCCCGTGAGTCCCTCGGGCATCACGATGTCGGTCAGAAGCAGATCTATCTCGTGCTTCCGCGCGCTCCAGATGCCCAGACATTCGACGCCGGTGCATGCGGTTATGACCGTGTAGCCGCTCGATTTGAGCATATTCTTGACGCAGTTGCGGACGGCATCCTCGTCCTCCACAACGAGGATGGTCTCCGGTCCGCGGGCGCCGGACCTTTGCTCCTTCAAGCGGGCCGGCGCCTGGACGGCCGGCCCGGCGCAGAATGGGATGAAGGCCCTGAAGACCGAGCCTTTGCCAACCTCGCTGCTCACCTCGATCCAGCCTCCGTGCTGCTTGGCGATTCCATAGACAGTCGCCAATCCAAGGCCGGTGCCCTTGCCGACGGGCTTCGTGGTGAAAAAGGGCTCGAACAATCGGGGCAGCACTGCGGGCGGGATGCCGCATCCGGTGTCGCGCACGCTGAGGCACAGGAATCGGCTCACATGCGCATCCCGGTGGCTGCGGAACATCTCCGGGGTTGCGTCGACCGCCTCAGCGGTGATCACGAGCTCGCCGCCCTGCGGCATCGCGTCGCGGGAGTTCACCGCGAGATTCATCAGCATCTGTTCGATCATCCCGGCATCGACGGCCACCGGCGGCAGTCCCGCGGGAACGTCGACCCTGACGGCAATTCGTTCGCCCAGCACCCGGGGCAGCATTTGCGAAAGCGGCGCCAGCAGCTCCCCGACGCTGATCCGGGCGATCTCCACAACCTGCTTGCGGCTGAACGTGAGCAGCTGGCCGACGAGCGTCGCCGAATGCTGCGCCGCCGCCCGGACATCCTCGCATTGCGGCAACAGAGGCGATTCGCGCGGCAGATCTTCGATGATCATGGAGATGTTTCCCCCGATCACGGTCAGCATGTTGTTGAAATCGTGGGCTATGCCAGCGGCCAATTGGCCGACCGCCTCCATCTTTTGGGAGTGCCGGAGCTGCTTCTCGAGCAGAAGCTGCTCGGTGATGTCCTGGACGATCATGAGCAGGCAGGTCTCGTCCTTGAGCTCGATCGTTTCGATGGAGAACAGGACCTCGCGCACCGCGCCCGACTGCGTGCGCAATCGGCACGGCAGGCTCCGGACGGACGCACCGGCCTGCAACTTCGCCGATACATCGCGGCTTTGTTCCGTCTCGACCCACAGATCGAGCTCCGCAGGAGTGCGGCCGGCGATCTCGTCGAGGGAGTAGCCGGCGAGGTCCCGGAAGCCCTTGTTTGCGTCGGTGATCGTCCCGCGCCGCAGCGATTGAATCGCGAGCGGGATGGGATTGGCGTTGAACGCCTTCGAGAATCGTTCCTCCGAAACCACCAGCGCCTTCTCCACCTGAAGCCGTTCGGCCATCTCGCGCTTCAATCTTCCGTTCGCCTCCTCGAGTTCCGCGGTGCGCCGGCCGACCAGCCGGTCGAGATTGTTCAGCTGATCCCGGACCTGCCGGTTGAGATCCCATTTCTCGGTCAGCGCATGCGCGAGCTGCAGCACCTCGATGATGTCAAAAGGCTTCTTGAGGACCACCATGTTCGAGGAACGCCCGATCTGCCGGACCACATCCTCCCATGAATAGTCCGAATAGGCGGTGCAGATCACAATCTGCAGGTCGGGGTGATCCTTCCAGATTCGGGTGATCGTCTCCACGCCGTCCCAGCCGGGCGGCATCCGGACGTCGACGAACGCCAGGGCGTAGGGGCGGCCCGCCTCGCTGGCGGCGTGCACCTTGTGCAGTCCCTCCTCGCCCTGGTAAGCGGAGTCGATCTCGAAATCGTCCTGCTGCATCTGCTCCGGTTCATCCCCGAAGAGAATCGCCTTGGCATCGTTCAGCGCCGGGCTCGACGTTTCGCGCGCGCGGAGGATTTTGCGGATGTCGTCGTGGATGGCCGGGTTGTCATCGATCACGAGGATTCGGTGCAGGACCTTGGCGGGCGCGTTAACCATGGTCGCTCCTCTCCCCGGAAACGGGTATCTCCAGCGTGAAGGTCGCCCCCCGGCCAATGCCGCCGCTTTCCGCCTTCAAAAAGCCTCCCATTTCCCGGGCCGCGATCGATCCGCTGTGCAGACCGAAGCCGTGTCCATTGCGGCGGGTCGTGAAGCCGCGGGAAAAGATGCGGGTCAGGTTCTCCTGGGCGATGCCCACTCCGTTGTCGGCGACTACGATCCGGATCCTGTCCGTGCCGCTCATGCCGATGCCGAGGGTAATCCTGCGGTCGGCCAACTCCGATTCGTCCAGCGCATATTTCGCGTTATGGACCAGGTTCACGAAGATCTGCATCACCTTGTGCTTGTCCACGGTCGCGACCGGCACCTCGCCAAAGTTTCGCACCACCTCGACGCCGTGCCGCTCGAGGCCGCCGCTGTTTATCCGAAGCGCGTCCTCAAGCACGTCCGCGATCTGCACTTTCTCGAGCACGCCCGAGACGCGGGCGTAGTTCTGCTGCATGGCGACGATCTCCTTGATGTGCTCGATGTTTCTCGCGAGCTGTTCGTGCTCGGCGCTGAACATCGCGTGCTCGCTGGCCAGGCTGTCGGCAAGCTGGATGACAAAGCCGGGGATGAGCCGGCCTTTGGGGTCGGCCGTCAGGAAGCCGGCCAGGTCGCCGTCATGGTCGCGCATGAGCGCAGCCACGCGCCCGAGGCTGGCGACCTCAGAAGCCTTCAGGGACTCGCGCATGACGGTTGCCGAGACGTTGACGCTGTTCAGCACGTTCCCGACGTTGTGCAGGACTCCCGTGGCCACCTCGGCCATTCCGGCCTGGCGCGAGGCGACCACCAGCTCCTTGTGCGCCTTCGCGAGCTCCGCCTCGGCGCGCTTGCGCGCCGTGATGTCCTCGGTCGTGCCGATCTGGCCGACCCTCTCGCCGGTTTCCGACAGGACGGGAGCCACCCGCAGGTGGACCCAGCGCGTTTCGCCGTCGGGCCTGCAAAAACGGAATTCCGCCTCATGCGCAAGCCCCTCCCGGACCGCGTGGCTCCATTCCTCCACGATTCGCTTCGCATCGTCCGGATGGATCGCGCGCTGCCACCCCGCTCCGAGGCTCTCCCGCAGCGACAGACCCGTTATCTTTTGCCAATGCGGATTGGTGAAGACCGCCCGTCCCGCCGCGTCGGCCTCGAATATCCCTATGGGCGCCGATGCCCTGGCTTCACGAAGAGCCTGCTCGGCGCGACGGCGATCTGCGGCTTCCTTCGTCATATTCCGGGTCACGAACACGGCGATGCCGCTTGCCAGGCCTGCCGCCAGCAGGAGAAGACCCAGGACCTGGCTGCGCGCCGAATTCGAGTATTCCTTGGCCGCCTTGCCGGCCTGATTCATCTGCTCGCCTTGCAGCTCGACGAAGGCTTCCCATGCCCTGTGGTACGCTATCAGGCTCGGCAGGACCTCGTTCGCCATCATGGCGCGCGCAGCCTCGGGCTGGTTCTTATCGAGCAGCAAGCCCAGCGCCTTCTTGTAGCCTTCGACATACGGACTCCGGCTGGTCCGTACGTTCGCGATCAGATTTCTCTCAGCCTCGGATTCGGGCAGGCCTTCGATCTGCTTCAGCAACCCGGAAATCTGTTCAGTGTTCGACGCTCGGAGCTCGAGGAGAGGGCCGATCTGCCTTCGGTCCTCCGTCAGAAACACCTGCATCGTGATGCGGCTGTTGAGCGCGGAGTATTCCAGGGCCTTGCGGGACAATTGCACCTTCTGCCAGCGCTGATCCACGATCTCCTGGATCTTTCCGTTCATTTTTGCCATGCGGTTCAGGCCCAGCCAGCCCATGCCGAGGAGAACGGCGATCAGGACGCCGAACGCGACAGCCAGGTTCAGGCTTACTCGGCCCAGCATGGCCGCCAGGGCGGGAGCCGGCGCCCGCGCTTCCTTCGCGCGGGGCATGGACGGAGCCGCCGGCCCGCGGTCGGGGCCCAGGTCGTCGTAAATGGACAGCGCCACGCTTGGGCGCGCGCATTGGCCGATCAATTTTGTCATTGTCGTCTAGATGCCTAATCGGCCCCACGAGGCGGGGCGAAAGGGCATTTTGAGGCAAAATGTGCCTGCTATGGATTGACCGTCAGTCTGACCGCCTGCCCCGCGGAGGGCGACGGGCCGAGGATCACCTCAAAGGTGCCCGGCTCCACACGAAATTTCATGCTGCTGTCCCAGAGGGCAAGCGCATCGGAAGTGATTGGAAATGAAACAGTTTTGCGCTCTCCCGGCGCGAGGTGTATCCGCCGGAATCCCTTCAGCTCGAGGACGGCCCGCGTGACCGAGCTCACATCCTGGTGGATGTAGAGCTGCGCGATTTCGTCTGCCTCGCGGCTCCCGGTATTGACGACATCGACCGATGCGACGGTGGCCCCGTTCGCCGGGATGGCCGCATCGCGCAGCCGGGGGTTCTCGTACTTGAAGGTCGTGTAGCTCAACCCCTCCCCAAAGGTCCACAGCGGACTTCCCAGGCCAAATTCATACGGGAAGGGCGCGGCATACGGCTTCCGGCTGTAATAGGCCGGGATGTCGCCGGCGGAAGCCGGAAAGGACACGGTGAGCTTTCCCGAAGGGGAGACATCCCCAAAGAGAATGTCCGCGGCCGCCGTTCCGGTTTCCTCCCCCATGTACCACCCCTCGAGGATCGCCGAGGCCTTGTCCTTCAGACGCCTGATAGCCAGGGGGCGGCCGTTGCTTAGATACACGATCACGGGCTTGCCGGCCGAGAGGATGGCATCCGCCAAGGCCTGCTGGGAGCCGCGGAGCTCCAGGGTGTCCGCGTCGCCGGTGTGCTCGTTCCCCCAGGCCTCGCGGCTCAGCGCCTCGGTTTCCCCGATGGCCAGCACGACCACGTCGGCCTGGGCCGCGATCCGCTTCGCCTCCTCGATCAAGGGGCGGTTCTCCTCGTCCGTGGCCAGGACCACGGACGGCACCACCCAGTTCCTGTAGGCGTTGCCGGAGTCGTTCTTCACAAGAACGCATCCCTGGGCATAGAGGACCCTGGCCTGGCCGCCGACCTTGTCACGGATGCCCTCCAGCAGGGAGACCGCATGGCCCGGAGTGCCCGAATAGCTTCCCAGCCGGGCAACCGCGGCGTTGGGCCCGATGACCGCGATTGTCTTCGCGCGGCTTGCGGAGAGAGGAAGAAGGCCGTCGTTCTTGAGGAGGACGATCGACTCCCGCGCCGCCCGCAGCGCGACGGCGCGGCTCTCCGGCCGCTCTGCCGCGGCCATGGCCTTCGCCAGGTCGGCATAGGGATGCTCGAACAGCCCCAGACGGAACTTCCAAGTGAGCACCGCGGCGACCGCATCGTCGATCTGCGTTAGGGTCACCGAGCCTCTGGCCAGAGCGTCCTTCAGGCCGGGAAAGGAGGCCGGCTTCGGCAGTTCGATCTGGACCCCCGCCCGCAATGCAAGAACACCCGCATCCGTCAGCGAGCCCGCGACATGGTGGCCCACCGCCAGGAGGGGGACGCCATCGTAGTCTGAAACGATCAGGCCCTTGAATCCGAATTCGTCCCTCAGGACATCGTGCAGGAGCCAGCGATTGGCATGCGAGGGCACGCCGTCGACCTCGTTATACGAGGGCATGATCGCGCCCGGATGAGCCGTCCTGATGATGTATCCGAAGGGGACCAGGTCCACCTCGCGCAGCGTGCGGGCCGTGCTGACGCTGGGGCTCCGGTTCAGGCCGCCCTCGGGCGTCCCATGCCCCGTGAAGTGCTTCAGCGTCGAAATGACGTGCTCCCCGTCGATCGTCCCGTCGGACGAGCCCTGGAGGCCGCGCACCATGGCGGCGCCCATGTGCGCATTGAGGTAGGGATCCTCGCCCATCGTCTCATCGATCCGGCCCCAGCGCGGGTCGCGGGCGACGTCGACGACCGGAGCCAACGCGTGCTGGGCACCGCGGCTGCGCATTTCGGAGGCGACGATTGTGTAGATCCTCTCCGCCAACTCCGGATCCCAGGAGCACGCCAGGCCCAGGGGGCTCGGGAAGCTGGAGGCTCCGGGTTTCACGAGCCCATGGCAGCCTTCGTCGTGAAACATGGTGGGGATCCCCAGGCGCGTCTCCTCCACCAGATATTTCTGGAGCTGGTTGCGCAGCGCAACGTCCTGATCGATCGGCAGATCCTGGAGGGGGCCGACCGTTGCAACGCCGTTCGGGACGAGCTTGGCAAAATACTCGCGCGGATTGCCGGTGCTTTCCCCGAGGAGATCGCGGCGGATCAGGGCGCAGGTCATCTGGCCTATCTTCTCATCCAGAGTCATCCGGCCGAGGAGATCGGCCACCCGGGCCTGGATCGGAACGGACGGATCTCGATAGGGTGGAAGCGTTGTGGAACTTGCGGCGGCAAGCACCGGGCCGGCAATAGCGATGGCCAGGACTCTGGGCAGCGATTTGTGGAAGTGCATGGATTATTCGCCGGGGTGGACGACGTCCGTTATGCGCTCAAAAAATGCCCAGCGTCACATCCCCGGAAACCCGCCCCGGCCCTTCATCGCCTCCATCTGGCGCATCAGCTTCTTCTGGTTGCCGCCCCGCATCATCTTCATCATCGTCTGCATCTGCTGGAACTGCTTGATGACCTGGTTCACGTCCACGATCTTCACGCCCGCCCCCAGGGCGATCCGCTGGCGACGGCTTCCATTGAGCAGATCGGGCTTTTTGCGCTCCTGGGGCGTCATCGACTGGATGATCGCCTCGACCTTGCCCATCTGGCGCTCGGCGCCATCGCCGACCTTGACGCCGCTCATGCCGGGAAGCATCCCGACGATGTTCTGCATCGAGCCCAGCTTCTTCACCTGCTGCATCTGCGAGAGGAAGTCCTCGAGGTTGAAGTCGGCCTTGCGGAGCTTCTCCGCCATCTTTTCCGCGGCGCCCTGATCCATGGATTCCTGGGCCTTCTCGACGAGGGAGACCACGTCGCCCATCCCGAGGATTCGGGAGGCGAGGCGATCGGGATGAAAGGCGTCGAAATCCGCGGTCTTCTCGCCTGTTCCCACGAACTTGATGGGCACCCCGGTGATCGATTTTATCGAGAGCGCCGCGCCGCCTCTCGCGTCGCCGTCCATCTTGGTGAGAATCAGGCCCGTCAGCTGGAGGGCGTCGTGGAACGCCTTGGCGACATTCACCGCCTCCTGCCCGAGGGCGCCGTCCGCAACGAGCAGAACCTCGTCCGGCTGGATCCGTTCCCTCAGCCGCCGCACCTCGGCGATCAGGTCCTCGTCGATCTGCAGGCGGCCCGCGGAGTCGAAGAGGATGGCGTCATTGGCGCCGGCGGCGGCCGCGTCCAGGGCCGCGGCACCGATCGCGGGAACATCCTTTGAAACGCGATCGCCGCTGAACGCGAGATCCTCCTGCTTCGCCAGGATTTCGAGCTGGTCGATGGCGGCGGGGCGCTGCACGTCGCAGGCGACGAGAAGCGGCCGGTAGCCGCGTTTCTTCAGAAGGCGGCCGAGCTTTGCCGTGGACGTCGTCTTTCCGGAACCGTGGAGCCCCACGAGGAGGATCTTCAGCGGGCGCGCCCCGCTCAGGGCCGTGGAGCCCTCGCCCAAAAGGCGGACCATTTCGTCATGGATGATCTTGACCATCTGCTGGCCCGGCGAGACGCCCTTCAGGACTTCCTGGCCGAGGCACTCGGACTGCACGCGCTCGACGAATTCCCGGGCCACGCGAAAATGCACGTCGGCCGCGAGGAGCGCGGTCCGCACCTCCTTCAGCGCATCCGAAACATTGGCCTCGGTCAGACGGCCGGCGCCGCGGAGATTGCGCAGGGCCTGGCCGAGCTTGTCGGTTAGGGATTCGAACATGGGAGAGCCCATCGAAAGCGCTCCCCCGTCCTTTGTCCATCCTGCGGGGCCCGAAAATGGGGCCTCGGAGGGGCCTGCTAGGCTGCCACGGGGGCGGCGCCGAGGCGCTCGCCTAGAAGGGCCACTTCCTTCTCCAGCTCCTTCAGCGCCTGCTCCGGCGGGCTCCCGGAGGAGGGCAGGGAACCCTGAAGGCCCGATAGCTGCTGGGCGGCGCGGAGCGCCCCCAGGCTCAGGCACGCGCCTTTGAAGCCGGTGGCGCGGACGAGAAGCTTCGCCATCCCGGAGGCGTTCGCCGGATCCCTCATCTGGGAGAGCCATTCCCGCATGTCGCCCAGCATCGCATGGAGCAGGGCGCGCCGCGTCTCCCCGTCGATCCCCAGCCGGCCGCAGACGATCGTCTCGTCCTCCAGCTTGCCGGGCACATCGCCGGTGTCCGCCACACGGGCCTCCTCGATCTTGTGCAATTGATCCATGACCCGGTTCCGGGTGTAGGGCTTGACGATGTAGCCCGAGACAGAGAGGCCGGCCGCGCGCTGGACACTGGCGCGGTCGTTTGTCGCGGTGCACAGGATGATCGGAATTCGGGCCAGCCGCTCGTTCTCCCGGATCCGGCCCGCCACTTCCAGGCCGTCGAGGCCCGGCATCTGGATGTCCATGATGCAGGCGTCGAACGCCTGGGAGGGATCGAGAAGGTGGTTCCAGGCCTCCTCGCCATCGCTTGCGAGGACGAGGGTGTGCTTCCGCTCGGATTCGAGCATGCGGCGCAGGAGTTCGCGTGAGACCTTGTCGTCTTCGGCTACGAGTATGTGCATGAGGGCGTGCGCTCCCCATGGCAGGGAGGGCTCATTGGGAATATCGGCACGCCGGGGCAAAAGATTAGGATGGATTAATGGTTCCAAATCATGCGATTCTGAACGCACCCATGAACCCGGTCCTCAAGCTATTGGTCGAAGGCGGCAACCTCACGACGGCGCAGATGGCGCAAGTCGCGGGGCTGCCGGAGGCCGAGATCAACCGGCATCTGGAACAGCTGAAGAAGGACCGGATATTCCTCGGCTGGCGCCCGGTGCTGGACCTCTCGCGCGAGGCGGCTGCCGCCGTGCGCGGCGTCATCGAGGTCAAGATTACCCCGGAGCGGGGCGGCGGCTTCAACCGGCTCGCGGACCGCATCAGCCGGTTCGAGGAGGTCGAGTCCTGCTACCTGATGTCGGGCAGCTACGACCTCCTTATTTTCGTGGCGGGCCCGAGCCTGCAGCGCGTGGCGGGCTTCGTTTCGGAGCGGCTCTCCACCCTCGAGGGGGTTCTGTCGACGAGCACCCACTTCATGCTGCGCTCCTACAAGGAGGGCGGCTATCTGATCGAGGCGACCGCCGAGCCCACGGGGCGGCTCACGGTATCGCCGTGACGGGGCCAGGCCCCGGATATTGATCCGGTGACGGACTCAATGCCCGAGGCCTGACCCCTTCCAAATCGCATACGCCATGGACACGAAACGCTTCATCGCCCGCCACGTGGTGGACCTGCCGAAGTCAGGCATTCGCGACTTCTTCGAGATCGTCGCGAAGATGAAGGACGTCATCTCGCTCGGGATCGGCGAGCCCGACTTCGACACGCCCTGGAACATCCGCGAGGCGGCGATCTACGCGCTGGAAAAAGGGAAGACACACTACACCTCGAATCTCGGGCTGATCGAGCTCCGCCGCGCGATCAGCCGGTACGTCGGGAAGAACTACGCCCTGGCCTACCGCCCCGAGGACGAGATCATCATAACGGTCGGCGTCTCCGAGGCGATCGACCTCGCCCTGCGCGCGCTGCTCAACCCAGGCGACCAGGTCCTGTATCACGAGCCCTGTTACGTATCCTACCATCCCGGGGTGACCCTGGCGCATGGAGTCGCCGTCCCGGTGACGACCCGCGCCGCCGACGGTTTCTCCCTCAACGCCGAGGACCTGGCCCGCGCGTGGCGGCCGGGCTGCAAGGTCCTCATGATGAACCTCCCGTGCAACCCGACCGGCGGCACCTGCGATCCCGCGCGCCTGGAGAAGATCGCCCGCTTTGCCGTGGAAAAGGACCTGATCGTCCTCAGCGACGAGATCTACTCCGAGCTGGTCTATGAGGGGGGCCATGTGAGCATCGCAACCTTTCCGGGCATGCGCGAGCGAACGATCTTCCTCCACGGATTCTCGAAGGCTTTCGCGATGACGGGATTCCGCATCGGCTACGCGTGCGGCCCGGCGGAGCTGGTCGAGGCGATGATGAAGGTGCACCAGTATTCGATCCTCTGCGCGCCCATTCTCGCCCAGGAGGCCGCCATCGAGGCCCTTGTCCGCGGCGAGGACGGGATGAAGAAGATGCGGGAGCAATACCACCGCCGCCGAGACCTCATCGTCCGCCGCTTCAACGAGACCGGCCTTGCGTGCCACCTCCCGCGCGGCGCCTTCTACGCCTTCCCAAGCGTCGCCGCGACCGGCCTGGGCGAGCGCGATTTCGCCTACGGCCTCCTCGAGGCGGAGCGCGTGGCGGTCGTGCCCGGCAGCGCCTTCGGCGAGAGCGGCCGCGGCTTCGTCCGCGCCAGCTTTGCGACGGGATACGCCCAGATTGCCGAGGCCTGCGACCGGATCGAGCGGCACGTGCAGAACCTGGCCTCCCGGCCGAGGGCTGCGGGATAACGGGGCGGCTCCGCCCAAACGCATGCCCTCCACCGTCGCCATCGTCGGCCGCCCCAACGTCGGCAAGAGCCGCCTGTTCAACCGCATGGCCCGCCGGAGGATCGCGATCGTGCACGACCAGCCGGGCATCACGCGCGACGTGCTCTCGGCGACGGTCGAGGACGGCGGCTACACGCTCCTCGACACCGGCGGACTCGGGCTCAAGGGCGGCGACACCCACGCCGAGCTCACGGCGGCCTCCGAGGTGCAGGTGGGCTTCGCGATCGACGTCGCCTCGCTGATCCTTTTCGTGATCGACGGATTCGAGGCCATCACGGCCCTGGACCAAAGGATAGCCGATCGCCTCCGGCGCAGCAAAAAGGCCGTCATCCTCGTCATCAACAAGGCCGACCGCGGGGAACACCGGATAGACTTTGCCGAGGCGCACCGCCTGGGCTTTGGCGAGCCCCTCCTCGTGTCGGCGGAGCACGGCCGCGGGGAGGACGATCTGCGCCAGGCGATCGCGGCCCGCCTCGCCGCCATCGAAGCCGGGCAGCCGGTCCGGCCCGCCGCCGTGGAGGGCGCCGAACGGCCGCTGTGCATCTGCTTCATCGGCCGCCCGAACGTCGGGAAGTCCTCGCTCGGGAACCGCCTCCTGCAAAGCGACCGGCTGCTCGTCAGCGACGTGCCCGGAACGACCCGCGACGCCGTCGAGCTTCCGTTCGGATTCCGCGACCGGCGCGGCAGGGTCCATCCCTTCCTCCTGATCGACACTGCCGGGATCAAGGCGGCGTCGAAGCTCATCTCGCCGGTCGAGTACTTCTCACGGCTCCGCTCCCTGGAGGCGATCCAGCGGGCCGACGTCATCTTCCTCGTCCTCGATGCGATGGATGGCGTGACCCAGCAGGACAAGGCGGTTGCCGGCGAGGCGGTCAAGGAGCGCAAGCCGATCGTCGTCCTCGTCAACAAGTGGGATCTTGTCCTCGACGCGTTCAAGTCGGGCGAGGGCCTGTCGAGCTACAAGAGCGAGCGCGACTACCGGGAAAAATACGAGCGCGCGGTCTTCAACCAGCTGTTTTTCACGCCGGGAGCCCCCCTCGTGTTCGTGTCGGCGCTGAGCGGCAAGGAGATCGACCGGATGCTGAACGCGGCCGTCCAGCTGAACCGCGTGCTGGACAAGAAGCTGCCTACGGCAAAGCTGAACCAGACCCTCATCCACCTCACCGAGCGCACCCCGCCCCCGTCGGTCGCCGGGCGCCGTTTCCGAATCTACTACGCCACGCAGACAGGCAACCGGCCGTTCCGAATAAAGATGTTCTGCAATCGCGAGGAAAAGCTGACCGAATCGTACCGTCGCTACCTGGAGGCGGGCCTCGTCGAGGCGTTCGGGCTCAACGGATGCCCCTTTATCTTCGAGCTCGTCGGCAAGCCGCGGGAGGAGAAACGCAGGCGCGGCTACCAGGAGGAAGAGAGCAGGTAGGATCATCATCGATGAGAATCGCCGAAACGGAATACCGCGGCGGAGCCGCCCTCACGCTGTCCACCCGCGCCCTTGCGCTCACGGTGACGACGGCCGTCGGCCCCCGGGTCGCCTCGTTCCGGACTGCGGGGAGCCGCGGGCGCAATGTCTTCATCGAGCTTCCGCCCGATGAGCCGCGCTATCATGGTCTCCACCTTCGGGGCGGGCACCGCCTGTGGCACGCGCCCGAGCATCTCGTGCGAACCTACCAGCCCGACGACGATCCCCTCGAGGTCAGGCGCCTGGCGCGGGGCGTCGCACTGACCGCTCCAACCGAGACGCGAACCGGGTTGCAAAAGGGAATGGCGATCGAGCTCATCGGCGAACGCACGGTCGTAGTCACCCACACCCTGGCAAACCGGGGCCTGTGGGCCGCCGAATGCTCCCCCTGGGCTGTCACCATGATGCGCGGCGGCGGCTACGGCGTGCTGCCCCTCCCGCCGAAAGGAAGCCATGAGGGCGGCGATCTCCTGCCGGACTACGCCCTCGTGCCCTGGACCTACACCGACCTATCGCTTCCCCTTTGGGACCTGCACCGCGACTTCATCGGGATGGACGTCGGGAAGGCGAAGACCGCCCAGAAGCTGGGGATCACGCGCTATCCCGGCTGGTCCGCCTACTGGCTCGCCGGAACAACCTTCGTGAAGTACACGAGGGTCGATCCGGGCGCCGTCTATCCCGATCTCGGATCGTGCTTCGAGGCCTTCACGAACGGCTCCCTGCTCGAATTCGAGACGCTCGGACCACTTTCCCGCCTGCAGCCGGGAAAGAAGGCGACCCATGTCGAGTGCTGGACGCTCATCGAGGGGCTGCCCAGGCCCGACACCGACCGCGCATTCAGCCGCTCCCTGGTACCGGCCGTGAAATCCTGGCTGGCCGCCCTGAAAAGATGAGGATCGTCTTCCTCGGCTCGGATGCGATCGCGCTGCCGCTGCTCGAATGGCTCGGAAGGAAGGGTGGGGCGGACGAGGTCGTTGCGGTATTCACCCAGCCGGACCGTCCTGCGGGCCGCGGCCGGAAGGTCCTTCCCAACCCGGTCAAGTCCTGGGCCGGCGCGCGCGGGCTTCCGGTCTTTCAGCCGGAAAGGCTGGCAGACGGAGACCGGAATGACCTTGCGGCGTCCGGAGCCGATCTGGCTCTCGTGATGGCCTACGGACACATTCTTCGGGACGATTTTATCCGCACGCCGCGCCTGGGCACGCTGAACCTCCACGCATCCCTCCTCCCAAAATATCGCGGCGCCTCGCCCATCCAGGCCGCCATCGCGTCCGGGGAGACGACGACCGGAGTCTCCCTGATGCGCGTCGTCAGGCGCCTCGACGCCGGCCCCGTTGCCGACATCGAGGCCGTCCCGATCCTGCCCCTCGACACCGCCCTCGAGGTCGAATCCCGGCTTGCGGCGGCCTGCGTGCCGCTCCTCGAACGCGCGCTCCCGGGAGTCGCCCGGGGCGATCTTCCCTTCCTCGAGCAGGATTCCGCCCGCGCGACCTACTGCCGGAAGCTCGGCAAGGCGGACGGCGCGCTGGACTTCTCGGCGCCCGCAGGAGCGCTTGCTGCGCGGATAAACGCGCTCTTTCCCTGGCCGGGCTGCTCCCTTGAGATCGCCAACCGCCCGCTCCGGATCGGCCTGGCCGGGCAGGAGCCGCACATTCATGCAAGCGAGCCCGGCACCGTCCTCGCCGCGGACGCCGGCGGCGTTCTCGTCGCGTGCGGGGAGGGGGCGCTCCGCCTCCTGCGGCTCCAGCGGCCGGGCGGCCGGATGCTGCCCGCCGGCGAGTTCGTGCGCGGCCTTCCCATTCCCCCCGGCACGCGGCTTCCCTCGCGGCCGATGACGCTCCTCGTCGAAAGAAAATAGCCGGCTCAATCCCGCTTGTTTTCGCCGGTCCCTTGCGCAACAGTCCGGCCATGTCGAGATGGTGGCTCACACTTCCCTGCCTGCTGGCCGCCGGTGCCGCCTGCGCGCAAAGCCCGCCATCGGCCCTCGACGTCGCAAACCTGCAGGAGGACGTCCGCGGCCTCACCCAGAAGGTGAACGATCTTTCGCTGCAGGTCGAACAGCTCCAGCGCCAGAATGGCGACCTGCGCAACCAGGCCGGGGCGGTGGGATACGCCACGATCGTGCAGCTGAACCAGGCGGTCGCCGAGCTGAACCAGGCGATCCAGTCGGCCGTCGCGAATTCGCGGGCCGACACGCTGCAGCAGATGACCGCGGCCAATCTGAAGCTCGCCCAGCAGCTGAACGCGGCACTTTCCTCGGCCGGGAAAAAGGGCGTCGGCGGGACGGCCGAGGGGAATTTCAGCGACGATTATCCGAAGACCGGCGAGAGCTACACGGTCCAGAAGGGCGACACACTTGCCGTCATAGCGAAGAAGACCGGCGCGAAGCGGCAGGACATCATCAACGCCAACAAGCTTTCCGATCCGGGCCGCATCCAGGCGGGCCAGACGCTGTTCATTCCCGAGGGCAAATGACGGAATGAGCGCCACGCCTCATAAGTCCAGGCTGGGCCGCGGCCTCGGCGGCCTGATAGCGGCCGCCAAGCCCCCGCCGCCACCGGAGCACCCGCAGGCGGCGGCTCCGTCCGCCCCGGCATCCGGCGCCTACCGGGAGATCGCCGTGGAATTGATCGAGCCGAGTCCGTATCAGGCCCGTCGCGACATCGAGGCCGGAGCGCTCAGCGAGCTTGCCGAAAGCATCCGGAGCGAGGGGCTGCTCCAGCCCGTCGTCGTCAGGCAGCAAGGCGGGAAATTCCAGCTGATCGCCGGCGAGCGCCGCTGGCGCGCTTTCCAGCAGCTCAAGCTCCGGGCGATTCCAGCCCGGGTCGTCGAGGCCACCAACGCCTCGGCCGCCGCGCTCGGGCTCATAGAAAACCTGCAGCGCGCGGACCTCGGCCCCATCGAGGAGGCGCAGGGTTACGCGAGCCTGATCCGCGACTTCGATTTGACGCAGGAGACGGCCGCCGAGCGGGTGGGCAAGGGCCGTGCCACCGTCGCGAACGCGCTCCGCCTCCTGTCGCTCGACGCGGAGACTCAGGGCTATGTGGGAAAGGGGCTCCTGAGCCCCGGCCACGCCAAGGCGCTGCTCGCGCTCGAGGACTCCGACCAGCGGCTGATGCTCGCCCGACGGATCATCGCCGAGGGCCTCAGCGTGCGGGCGGCCGAAAAGCTTGCGCAGACGGGAAAGCTCGCCGGTCCCGGCCGCGGCAAGGGCGGGCGCAGGCGTTCGCTCCCGGCCGCGGACGCCGTCGCGGTGGACGGCATCCAAAAGCGGCTGACCTCGCACCTCGGGGCGCGGGTCGCCGTGCTTCATTCGCCAAAGAAGGGGCGGATCGTCATCGAATACCGCGGAAACGAGGACCTTCAGCGCCTCCTGGAGCTCCTCGGGGTCAAGGAGTAGGGGTGCCCTCTGGCTGTGTGCCAGTTTTCCGGAAGCATGTCCCCATCGTCGGGTGCTGCCAATTCCCCGACCGCCGCCAACACCGGCCGCCAAGATCCGCCGGCCAATTGCCGGCCGGATGGCGGCCCGCGCAGCGCGACAGCGCGGAGATGGTGCGACCGCAGGTCGCGTCCCAAAGGGATGGCCTCGGCGGGTGCCCCTAGGGCGGCCGAGGACACAAAGGCGTCGGATGAGGCAGCAACTCCTCTGGCGGAGCATGCTTCCGGAAAACTGACACTCAGCGCCGCGTCTTTTTTCCGGGGCGGGCGGGCAGGCTCTCCAGGGCGAGACGCAGGAGTTCCCCGACGCTGGCGCCTTTGATCCGGGCGTGCCGCTTGAGGAGCGCGCGCTGCTTGGTCCCGATCCGCACGGAGATCTGGCGGTGGGGATCCTGCGAGGGACGATAGCTTTCGAAGTCGAACTGGGCCAGCGCATGCCGGATCACCTCGCTTGCGGTCTTGAAGGCGTGCCCGCGGCGGCAGGCCTCGATCCGCGATATCAACGAGAGGGGGAGGTCGAAGGTCAGCGGTGCGGAAGCGGTTCGTGTTCGCGTTGCCATGAAGGGGGTAGGTTGCGGACGAGCCCCGATCAAATGGCCGGGAGCCCGGTTGGCGGCAACGAAAAAAACGCCGTGGAAAGCCTGTCAGGGCCCGAAACGCACAAGGCGCTTCCCTGCGGGCGGCGACACGTCATCGCCGAGTCGCGCCGGATCGAAAAGCATCGGGGAAAGGTCGAGGCCCAGCGCGGCCGCGGATACCTCGAAGCGGGTCTTGTCGCGCGTCGCTTCGTCGCGGGCATCCACTTCCCGTGCGATCGCCTGGCCCCCGATCAGCTTTACGTCGACGAGGGAGAGGGTCTTGAGAACGCGGTCGGCGCCGAGAATCTCCGTCTGCAGGGGCACGTCATATTGGGAATCGAGATGGGCGCGGACCCCCGCCACCTCGGGATGCCGCGCCGCGAAAGCCGGCGGTGGCCGGAACACGAAGGCGTTGGCCGGCCTTCCGATGACGCGGTTGACGCCGATCAGCTGCTCGTCAGGCCAGTAGAGGAAGGTCAGCTGGAGGTCGAACGGGGTGAGTTCTACGCCGCCCCATAGGGGCTCGAAGGAGTCCGCGGGCAGCACCGGTCCCCTGCCGGAACTTCGCCAAACGGCGGGCTCAATTCCGCCCCGGACAAGCCAGCGCCGCTCGTCCGGTGCACCCGGGTCGAGGACGATGCGCACGAGTGGGCCCTTTTCGCCGCGAGAGCCCCAGAGGCGTCCCGGGACGACGCGGGCTTCGCCGCGCCGCGGCAGGATGCGCAGGTTGAACTCGAGATAACATTGATCCGGAACCGCCCGACGGGCGCGCTCGATCGCCTCGCGGCCTGCGGCCTGATCGGGAGTCCCAAACTGGGCGTAATCGGGCGCGGCCGCCGGCGGCGATGCGGCACGGCAGGCGGCGGCCGCCAGGAAAAGCAGAAAGGCCCGTGCCCCCGGCCTCACGGCTTCTGGGCGCTCGACGGGGGCGTCGAACCGGGGGCCGCCGGAGTGGCCGAAGGCAATGCGGCGCCGCCGATGGGCGCAGGGGCATGTGTCGCGGCGGATGAGGGGAACGTCACCGGCTTGAGCGGCGCGGCGATCGTCGGCAGGGCGGCTCCGGTCCTTGTTCCGTGCTTTAGCTGGAAGATCCAGCCCAGGTACACGCCGAAGCTCAGGATGAAGAACAGGATCGCGGCGTTGATGGTCGCCTTGCTGAGGACATTGCCGGTGTCCGCTCCAAACGTCGCCTCGGCCATTCCTCCGCCCATGGCCGCTCCCATGCCGCCATCCGACTTGGCCTTCTGCATCAGGATCACGAGGATCAGAAACAGCGAGACAAGGATGAGGACGAAGGTGAGGATCGAAAGGAGGACGCTCATGGAAGGGTTAAAAGCAGCGAAACCAGGTGCTCTTGTCAAGGACGCCAAGGAGGTGGCAATGTGTCCTTTTGCCAGGAGGATGCTCCCAGAAGAGTTGCCGCTCATCCGACGCCTCGGGGCCGCCATCCGGCCGGCAACTGGCCGGCGGATCTTGG
>CAZJNA010000060.1:0-18712 GCA_964547325.1 uncultured Opitutaceae bacterium
TCTGCTTCCAGGGCTTCTTGCCGCCGCCGCGGACCTCGCCGCGGGTCTTGGTCGAATGGGTGCCCTGGCGCTTGTTCGCCCGGATGGCCACGATGACTTCCTTCAGGGCCTGCCGCCCCTTGTCGCCTTCGAACACGGGAAGGCCGGCAAAGTCCTCTTCGCGGCTCTGGGTCCCGTCGGAGTTGAAAATGGTGAGTTTCATGTCTGCAGAGGCTGGGCGTTCAGGCGGCCGATTTCGGCTGCCCCTTGATTGCGGTCCGCACGAGCACGTCGTCGCCGTTTGCGCCGGGAACGGCGCCCTTGACCAGGATCAGGTTCCGTTCGGCAATGACCTTGACGACGCGTAGATTCTGCGCGGTGCGGCGCTGGCTGCCCATGTGGCCGGGCATGGCCTGGTTCTTCCAGGTGCGTCCGGGCGTCTGGCGCATGCCGATCGAGCCGATGCGGCGGTGAAACATGGAGCCGTGCGCCGCGGGGCCGCCTGCGACGCGGAAGCGCTTGACGACGCCCTGGAAGCCCTTGCCCTTGGTCACGCCGATCACGTCCACCAGCTGGCCCTCCTGAAACGAGGCCACGGTCACGACATCGCCGACTTTCATCGTCGGGGCCTCGGAAAGGCGGACTTCGCCGAGGACGCGGGGGGCCTGCTCGAGACCCGCCTTCTTCGCATGGTTCAGCTCGGCCTTGGCCGTGTTCTTGACCTTCTTGGCCGAGAATCCGATCTGGACGGCGTTGTAGCCGTCGGTGGCGACGGTCTTGACCTGGACGACCGAACAGGGGCCGGCTTCGACCACGGTGACGGGGATCAGGACGTTTTGAGCGTCGTAGACCTGCGTCATTCCGATTTTTTTGCCGAGTAAAGAGGAGATCATGGGCTAAGCGGTAGGTGGAAAGGGTTCCGTTTGAGACCTACATTAGAGGGGTCCGCCGGAGCCGCGGGGCGGCCAAGGGGGACATCTGCTAACTGTGGATTTTAGACGTTGATGGTGATGTCGACGCCTGAAGGGAGGTTGAGTTTCTTGAGCTCGTCCACCGTCTGGGCGGTGGGCTCGATGATGTCGATCAGCCGCTTGTGGGTGCGGGTCTCGAATTGCTCCATCGACTTCTTGTCCACGTGGGGCGAGCGGTTGACGGAGAGCTTCTCGATCCGCGTGGGCAGCGGGATGGGGCCGGAGACGCGGGCGCCCGAGCGCTTGGCGGTCTCGACGATGTCCTGGGCCGACTGGTCGATGACTCGGTAGTCGAAGCCCTGGAGCTTGATGCGGATGCGCTGGCCTTTCATGGGTGGAGTGGGAGTGGGTTAGCTGCGAGCCGGCCCCTTGCCGGACGTCTCGATGATCTTGGCCAGGAGGGAATTCGGGACCTGTTCGAAGTGCGAGGGGGTGATGGAGGCGCTGGCTCGGCCCTTGGAGAGGGAGCGGATGTCGGTGACGTAGCCAAAAAGCAGCTCCAGCGGCACGGTCGCGGTGATGATGCAGGCGCCGGCCTTGTTCTCCATCGCGCTGACCGAGCCGCGGCGGCGGTTGATGTCGCCGATCAGGTCGCCCTGGTACTCCTCCGGGGTCGTGACCTCGACGCCCATGATGGGCTCGAGCAGGATCGGGTTGGCCTTCTTCATCGCGTCCTTGAACGCGAAGATGCCGGCCATCTTGAAGGCGAGCTCCGACGAGTCGACCTCGTGGTAGGAGCCGTCGACGATCTTGACGATGACGTCCACGACGGGATGCCCGGCGACGGTGCCGTTGTTGCACGCCTCCTTGATGCCCATGATCGTCGGCTTGATGAATTCCTTCGGAATCGTGCCGCCGACGATGTCGTCGATGATCTCGATGCCCTTGCCCTTCACGTTCGGCTCCAGCGTGATCACGGCGTGGCCGTACTGGCCCTTGCCGCCGGACTGGCGGATGAACTTGCCTTCGCCCTCGGCCGCCTTCGTGACGGTCTCGCGGTAGGCGATCTGGGGTTTGCCGCAGGTGGCCTCGACCTTGAATTCGCGCTTCATCCGGTCGCGGATGATGTCGAGGTGCAGCTCGCCCATGCCGGAGAGGATGGTCTGGCCGCTGTCGAGGTCGGTGGTGACACGGAGGGTCGGGTCCTCGGCCACCAGGCGCTGGAGGGCGGTGCCCATCTTCTCCTGGTCGGCCTTCGAGTTCGGCTCGATCGACATCGAGATGACGGGCTCGGGGAAGGACGGCGGCTCCAGGCGGATGTCGAAGTCCTCGTCGCAGAGGGTGTCGCCGGTGATGACGTCCTTGACGCCCACAAGGGCGCAGATGTCGCCCGAGTACGCGATGTCGATCTCCTCGCGGTCGATGGCGCGCATGAGGACGAGCCGCGAGACCCGCTCGCTGCGGCGGGTCCTCGGGTTGTACAGCGAGGTTCCCTTCTTCACCGTGCCGGTGTAGACGCGGTAGAAGACCAGCTTCCCGACGAACGGGTCGGTCCAGAGCTTGAAAGCGAGGCCGGCGACCATGCCCTTGTCGTCGACAACGGCGTCGACATGGCTCCCGTCGCTGTCCTTGCCCGCCATCGCCGGAACGTCGATCGGGCTCGGCAGGTAGTTGACCACGCAGTCCAGCACCCGCTGGATGCCCTTCTTCTTGAAGGCGGAGCCCGGGATGACGCCGAAGAACTTGAGCGCGATCGTCGCCTTGCGGATGGCGAGCATCAGGTGGTCGACCTCGATCTCGTGGTCCGCCAGGTACTTCTCGGCCAGGTGGTCGTCAAAGTCCGAGACGGCCTCGATCAGCTTGTCGCGGTACACCTTCGCCTCGTCCAACATGTCCGCCGGGATCGGGGCGGTGACCGGCGTCAGGCCGAGCGGGTCCTTCTCGTCGTCAAAGAGGTACGCGATCATCTGCACCAGGTCGATCACGCCCGAGAAGTTCTCCTCGGCGCCGATCGGCAGGAACAGCGCGTGCGCGTTGCCCTTCAGCTTCGTGCGGATGTCGTCGATCGACCGGTGAAAGTCCGCGCCGACCCGGTCCATCTTGTTGATGAAGGCTAGCCTCGGGACGCTGTACTTGTTCGCCTGGCGCCAGACGGTCTCCGACTGGGGCTGCACGCCCGCCACCGCATCGAAAACGGCGACCGCGCCGTCGAGGACGCGCAGGGAGCGCTCGACCTCGGCCGTGAAGTCCACGTGGCCGGGGGTGTCGATGATGTTGATGCGCTGCTTGATCCCCTTCCAGGGACCCCAGGAGGCGTTCCAGGCGCAGGAGATGGCGGCGGCGGTGATGGTGATGCCGCGCTCGCGCTCCTGCTCCATCCAGTCGGTGACGGTGGTGCCCTCGTGGACCTCGCCCATCTTGTGGACGGCGCCGGAGTAGAACAGGATGCGCTCGGTCGTCGTCGTCTTGCCGGCGTCGATGTGCGCGGCGATGCCGATGTTGCGGGTCCACTCTAGCGGTAACGGCCGCGCGGGCGCGTTGGCCGGCGAGAC
Organism: uncultured Opitutaceae bacterium; assembly: GCA_964547325.1. GTDB lineage: Bacteria > Verrucomicrobiota > Verrucomicrobiia > Opitutales > Opitutaceae > Palsa-1447. Next base: position 3,443 of record CAZJNA010000060.1, read on the forward strand.
CTTGGCCTTGTCGGTGACGACGGTAATCTTGATGTCGGAATCGGCCACGGCGGACATGGGTCGGATCCTTACCAGCGCAGGTGCGCGAAGGCCCGGTTGGCCTGCGCCATCTTGTGCGTGTCTTCCTTCTTCTTCACCACCGAGCCCGTGTTGTTGTAGGCATCGATGATCTCGGCGGCGAGCGCATCGCGCATCGTCACGCCCTTGCGGCCGCCGGCCGCGTCGACGATCCAGCGCAGGGCCAGGCTCTCCTGGCGGTCGAAGGAAATCTCGACGGGGACCTGGTAGGTGGCTCCGCCCACGCGGCGGCTCTTTACTTCAAGGCGCGGACGCGCGTTCTCGAGCGCGCCGAGCAGGAGATCCACCGGATCGCCCTTCTCAAGCTTCTCTGAAACCTTCTCGAACGCGCCGTAGACGACGCGCTGGGCCAGGTTCTTCTTTCCGCTCTTCATGATGATGTTCACCAGATGCGCGACGAGCGGGCTCCGGTAGCGGATATCGGGAATGGGTTGCCTCTTTACGGCTCTGTGACGGCGGGACATGGATCAGGCTCCTCCTCGGGCGGTCATTTCTTCGCCTCTTTCGGGCGCTTCACGCCGTACTTCGAGCGGCTGCGGCGGCGTTTCTCCACCCCGGTCGCGTCGAGCGTTCCCCGGACGATGTGGTAGCGGACACCGGGCAGATCCTTCACGCGGCCGCCCCGGACAAGGACGATCGAGTGCTCCTGCAGGCTGTGACCCTCGTCGGGGATGTAGGAAATGACTTCGCTCCCGTTGGTCAGGCGCACCTTGGCCACCTTGCGGATGGCCGAATTCGGCTTCTTGGGCGTGCGGGTCATGACCTGCACGCAGACGCCGCGGCGAAAGGGATTCCCCGTCAGGGCCGGGGACTTAGATTTCGCCCGGATCTGGCGGCGGCCTTTGCGCACAAGCTGGCTGATGGTGGGCATGCGGGGGATTTAACGATGAAAATTTGCGGAAAAGAGGTGAAAACTACCACCCGTCAAAACGTCAGCAAGAACTTTTTGACGAAAAGTGGGATATGTCGCGAAATTCGGGTTTTTGCCCGCCCCGCGATGGAGAATGCACCTGACGGCGTGGGCCTCAGGCGCGCGGAAAAAGGAAGTGAACCGCCATCAAACCCCAGCCCGCACGGGGTGTTCAAGCTATTTCCGCAGCCGCCGGCAGGCGACCCAGAAAAAGATCGAGTATCTCGGGGTCGAACTTGACGGCCCGGAGGCGCCGCATCTCGGCCACCACCCTATCCTGCTCCCAGGCAGGCTTGTAGGCGCGCGGGGAGCTCAGTGCGTCGTAGACGTCGGCCACGGCAGCTATCCGGGCCTCCAGGGGTATGCCGTCCCCGGAGATGCCCTGGGGGTACCCCCCGCCCTGCCAGTTCTCATGGTGGGACAGCGCAATCCGGGCCGCGCATTGGATCACCGGCCACGAGCTTCCATCGAGGATCCGGTGCCCGGTCACCGTATGCTGCTTTGCCGCCTCCGCCTCCTCCGGCGTCAGCCTGCCCGGCTTGTGGAGAATCGACAGGGGAATCCCGATTTTCCCAAGGTCATGCAGCGGCGCCGCGTTGCGAAGGCTGTGGATCCGATCCTCCGAGAGCCCCATCGCTGCGGCAATCTCACAGGCATGCCGGGTCACCCGGTCCAGATGCGCGCCAATGGACGGATCGTGCGCCTCGCACGCAAGGCGGAGCCGCCAGGCGAGTTCGGTGCCGGGATCTCCTTCGCCGGGAGGCCTCACGCGCCGCCTCCCGCTTTCTGAAGGCCCGTCCTGGCATGGCGGGCCTCCTTGTCGCTGTACAGCGCTGCATCGGCGGCCGCCATCAGCGCATCCATGCCGCCGGGAGCGTTGCGGTCGAAATAGGCGAGTCCCGAGCTCGCCTCGAGCGCGAAACCGCGCGAGGTCGTCCGATTGCGCACGGAGAGCACGATCTCGAGCGTCCGCACGGCCTTCTCGGCGTCGCCCGGTTCGCGCTCCACCCCCATCGCAAGGAATTCGTCGCCGCCCAGGCGCACGAGAAGCGCATCCTTCTTGTAGACGCCGCGCAGCGTCTCGGCGAATTCGGCAAGCGCCTCGTCGCCCTTCTGGTGGCCGAGCTCGTCGTTGATCTGCTTGAACCGGTCGAGATCGAAGTAGCACAGGTACCCTCGGCCGCCGGAATCCCTGGCCCGCTGCATGATGTCGGGATTGAGCGTGTTGAAGCCGCGGCGGTTGTAGAGCCCCGTGAGCTCGTCGATGACGGCGAGCTCGCGGAGGGTCCGCTGAAGCCGGTGGCGCTCGAAGCTGTAGATGATCGCGCGGTCGAGGGTGAGGTAGTGGAAATCCCCCTTCACGAGGAAGTCCTGCGCGCCCAGCTTGATGGCCTGGAATCCGATATCGTGCCCGTGCGTGGCCGTGAGGACGATGATCGGGACCTCCGGCGCGACTTCGACCACGGCGGTCAAGGTCGCGAGTTCCTTGCTGTCGGGAAGGTTGAGATCGAGGAGGACGACGTCGAAGTCAGCCGACTTGAGCGCGGCTATCGACTCGGCAAGCGTGGCCTTCACGGTCACCGAATACCGGTTGGCCGGAGCCTTCTTCAGCATCTGCTCGGCGATCTTCGCGAGCAAAGGCACATCCTCGACGAGCAGAACGCTGTAGGCCTGCCGCAGCATGGGGATCAGCGGCCCGGCGCGGCGGCCTCGGCCACGGCTCCCCCGTCCGAAACCACGCGGGGAGTCAGGAAAAAGACCAGCTCCGTCCTGTCAGACGTCTTGTAATCGCCCGAGAACGCCTTGCCGAGGAGCGGGATGTCCCCGAGGAGGGGGATCTTGCGGTGCGTGGTGGTCGAGCCGTCCTGCACGAGGCCGCCCATCACGATCGTGGCGCCGTCGCGCACGCGCACGAGCGACGAGGCCTGGCGGATGTCGATGACCGGGGCGCTGGTGTCGCCGCTCGGCGAAACCTGTGTGCTGACCAGGCGGCTGACGGCGGGCGTGATGTCCAGTGTGATGAGACCGTCGGAGGCCACCTGCGGGGTGATCGAAAGGACGGTGCCGACGGTGATCGTCTCCACCGTCTCGTTCGTCGTGATCACGGGCGGGCTCCCGGGCGACTGGGTGACCTGCTTCAGGAAGATGGGAATGTCCTGGCCGACGCGAACCACGGCGGGCTGGTTGTTCAGCGTTCGCAGGCGAGGCTTGGATACGACCTTCAGGGTGCCCTGCTGGCTCAGGGCGTCGATCACGGCGGCCAGGCCCCCGTACTGGTATTGAGCCCGGACTCCGGGCGCCCCGGGCGCCGAGCCGAAGACGGGATTCTGGACGATGAGGCCGCCGGCGCTGCCGAGGGTGAGCTGCCCCGGGATGGAATTGACGCTCAGCCGGTTGGTGACCGACTGCCAGTTGATCCCGAGCTGGCTGGAGTCGTTGAGGGAGACTTCGTAGATCTCCACCTCAAGGTCTATCTGGCGCACGACATTCGCCGTCACGGCGGCGAGGAACTGTGCGATCGTCTGGACATTGCGATGGTTGTCCCGCACGAGGATCGTTCCCGAGAGGCTGTTGATTGTGAAGCTGCCGGCCGGGGACATGAGCGTCTTCAGCTGTTCGCCGAGGTCGCTCCAGAAGTTGATGCTGGAGGTGTTCGTGACGGTCATCGCGGATCCCTCGGGGGCGCTGCTGCCGCTCGACGACGAGCCGCTCGAGCCCGACGTCCCGCCGCCGCCCGAGCTTATTTGCACCGCGTTCGACCCCTGGCTCGATCGGGTGGCCCGGATATAGTCGATCTGGAACAGTCGGGACTCGCGGTTGCGCACCCGCAGCAGCCGGCCCTCCTGCTCGAAATAATAGCCGTTGGCCTCGAGGAGGGCGCTCATCGCGAGGTCGAGAGGCAGGTCGCGGAAGTCGACCGTGACGGACCCCTCGACGTCGAGATCCGGGACGATCGTCAGGCTGTTCGCGCGGGCGAATAGCGCGAGCGCCTGCTTTATCGGCACATTGTCGGCGCGGAAGCTGAGCAGGGTCGGCGGCACGGATTCGGGAACGCCGGGCACGGCAGCGCGCGCCGCGCCGATCGAGCCCATGAGCGCGCCCGCGAGAAGGAGGAACTGCGCCAGCGTCCGGGTCTTCATCCTAGAGGGTCGCGCCCGCCCGATCCTGGGTCGCCGGGGTCGATAGGGTGAATGTGCCGCCAAGGGAAATGAAGTCGCGCCCGCGCCAATGGACGACCCATACGCCATCCTGGCTGGCCGACTCGATCTTGACGCGGCCGACCGCATCACCGGGCCGAAGGATTCGGTCATTGACGAGGACGAGCGTGTCGCCGTTTTCCGTCCAGATGGCGGATAAATGCAGGGTGTCCAGAACGGGCGGTGCCAGAGCCAAATGGCGGGGTTCGAACGGGTCGCGGCCAACCGCCGAAGCCTTCAGCATGCGAAAGGCGGCGTCCATCGAAGGGAGGGGATCTCCTGGCGTCTGTGTCAGGGCTGCGGCGATGCGGGCTGTATCGTGCAGGGCGTCCAGATTCCAAAAGGCGTGCCGAAAGGCCACCATGCCCGCGCAGGCAATGGCGAGAATGGAAAGCGTGGATATCCACCATCGCTTATTTATTATCATGTTGGTTATCAACTACGTAAACAATACTCAGTCGCATCTCGACGGAGTACCGTCCCTGTTCATCGGCACGAATGGCAAGTCGCGTTACATCAATCGGTTGATCCGGCCCGGAAAACGCCCCCAGGAAGGGAAGAAGGGTCGGCCAGGGACGCGAATTGTCCGGGGCCTGGCGCAAATTGCCTTTGAATCCCGCATAGGCCAAAAGGGCGCCTCTGCCGGGCGCTTCGGAAGGATCGCCCAAAGCCCGAATAGTCGCCTGCCAGCCCGCGGCGGCAGCCCGTGCGGAAAGGGTTTGCGGCATCCTGGCAAGGCTTGCAGTCCCCCGCGGCAGCGGCCCGAGCGCCTCGGATGCGCGCTCGCGGAGAGTCCGCGCCTCCGCCGAGGCCGGGGCGGATTCCCTCCCGCGCACCTCGTGTTCGAGGCTGATGAGCGGCTGGCGCGCCGCTCGTTCGGACCGGGTGCGCGGAGCCGCAATTCCCCATTGCCAGCAGGTCAGGACGACAATGCCCAGGCTGGGCACCGCTATCGGGAGCGCGCGCCGCAGCCGGGCTCCGGCTGTCGCGGACGGACGGCCGGGCACGGATGTGAGCAGCGACCAGGCGCCGCGCGCGATCGAATGGAATCTACGGGTCAAGGAAGGTCCCTCCCAGGTTGAAGCTCACCGTCCCGGCACCATCTCCGGTCGGACCCGGCTGCAGCGCCGCCCGTGAGCGCACCGATTCCGAGAAATGCGCCGCCAGCGGTCCCCGCTCCAATTTCTCCTCGAAGCCAGCGAGCAGGGCGCGGGCGGTGTCCTCGTCCGCCTCGATCGTGCCGCCCAGGCGAAAGGACCACGAGGCGGGCCCTGCCTCGCGCTGAACCTGAAAACTTGTCAGCCGTATCTCCCCGGGCAGGGCACCCGAGACAACGGCGAGCGCCTCCGCGGGGATCGGCGGGAGACGCCCCTGCGCCAGCTCGCCCAGGAGCTTGCGATCGAGCGCCGCCCGGCCGTCGCGCGCGTCAAGCCCCGCCTTCGCCGCGCGCAGGAGCGGCGCGTCCGCGAAGAGCTCGTCGTACCGACGCCTGTCCGTCCGCTCCGCGGCCAGCCCGTTCCAGACCGATGCCGCCTCGGCTGCGAGGGCGATCCAACAGGCCGCCATAAGGCCCGCGCGGGCAAGCCCCCGGCGCTTTTGCCGCCCGACGGTCCCGGCGAGGAGATTGGCGGAATGGCCCTCCGGAAGAGCTCCGGCGGCCGTCAGCCAATCGGAGGGACGAAGGACAAGGGAGACGATCTCCCTCCCCTCCCCGCACCGGGCGCGCACATCGGCGACGGCGGGTTCGGCGCCGAGGAGGCGCACGCGCTCGATAGACGCTCCAAGCTGCTGCTTGGCGTAGAGGAGCGAGCGGTTGACCTCGACGCCCACCCGCGAAGGTTCGTCCGTCCATGAGGCGTCGAGCGTCCGCGAGAACGCGAACCTGCCATCCGGGCCGCCCACGACGATCGTTGTCGTCCCGTCCGTCTCAGCCGCGACGAGCGACGGCCGCCCGCCCGAGGCGGAAAGTTCGAGCGCCAGCGGCACGGAAAGCGGAAATATCCGCCTGAGGTTCAAACCGTGGGCGGCGAACGCCTGGTCGAGGCGCGCATGAAACGAAGCCGGCAGCAGGTGCAGCAGGCACGCCGCCTCCTGTCGCGGCATCGCCATCGGTTGAAAGCACCAGAGGACCTTGCCGCGGTCTTTTTCGTGGCGCGCGACCCGCGACGCGAGGTGCGATCGAAGGGCCTTACCCGAGGACGGGGGCGCCGGCTCGGTCCGATGAAGCAGCTCGGCCTGCTCCAGCAGGAGATAGGCCTCACCTCCCTCGAAGCCGAGGGCCGCGATGGCGGCGGCCAGCGCCGCCTCGAGTTCCCCAAAGCTGCGCACGGGATGCGGGGAGCTCCAGCTCCCGAGCTCGGCCTGCCGGTGGAACACGGACGCGTGCAAGGAGCCGCGCAGCCACGCGAGCCCAAGGACGCTCCCCGGCCGGTGCGGGCCGCGCGGCGCGGACATCGGGGAGCCGGCCTCGGGGGATTGCACGCCGCTGGATGATGCGAGAACCGAGTTCATTGGGGGATCCAGTCGGTTCCGTTGAAGTCAAAGGTCTTCCCGGTCGTGCTGACGACGTAGCTGTAGTTGAGCGCGATTCCACCGCTCGATCGGAAGAGATTCACCTGCACGCGCGGCACCTGGTTCGAAAGGACGACAGTCTGGCCGGCGGCGACGTCGACCGGCGCCTGGCTGGAGCCGTTGGCGAGGACTAGGTTGTAACTGGCCGCGGCCGCACCGCGGTTGTTCAGGGTGATGGTGAGGGACTGGAGGTCGGTGTCGTAGACCGGCGAAAGGTTGACCCGCTCGATCACGAGGAAATTCCCGCTGTTCGCGACGGCGCCCCAGGCGCCCCATCCGGCCCAGTTCGCGGAGGGCGGGACGGACCCGTCCGCCGTCTGCCAGATGTCCTGGAACGCCTGCGGAGTGGAAATGGCCGCCGCCGTCGGAAGGTCGAGTCCTGCGCGCATGCTGGACAGGAGGATCACGCGTAGCGACGGCGACGAGGCGGGGTCGGCGAGATACACGCGCGACTGGTTCCGGGGGTTCGCCGCAACATTCGCGGGGCTCAGGTCGGCATATCCCGCGATGGCCGTGGACCAATTCGCCGGAACCGGCAGCGAGCCCTGGTCGCGCAGGTAGAGCTTAACCTCCTGGCCAAGGTTCGCCAGCGTCTGCGTCTCGGCGCTTACGGCGGCGCGGTCGATCGCCCGCAGGGCGTTCGGGACGAGCACGCTGGCGAGAATCGCCATGATGGCGAGGACCCCGATCAATTCGATGAGGGAGAAGCCCGGCGCGGCGCGGCAGGAGTATGGATCCGGCTTCCTCATCGCGCCTGCCAGAGCTGGAGGATCGGGAGAACCACGGCCAGCGCGACGGCGCCGACCGTCCCGATCAGGAACAGCATCACCAGCGGATTCACGATCGCGAAGATCATCTTGATCCGCCGGGGAATGATCGTGCTGTAATAGTCCGAGACGCTCTGAAGCGAGAAATCGAGGCTGCCCGACGTCTCGCCGCTCGCGATCATGGTCACCAGGGTCGCCGGAAAAAAGTCGTGCTCGCGAAGGCAGCGGCTGAGGGGGGCGCCCTCGGAAACGCCCTGCCGGACCTCGTCCAGCGCCCGGGCAATCGCGCGGTTTCCCACGAGGTCGCGGCAGATCTCGAGGCCGCGGAGAAGGGGAATGCCCGCGCGGTAGAGCATCCCGAGGTTATGGGTCAGGCGCGAGAAGGCGAACATGGCCATCAGCGACCCGAACACCGGCAGCCGCAGAAGCGCGCGGTCGCAGGCGCAGGCAAAACGCTCCGAATGGCGGGCGAGGCGGATGGCTAGGGGCATCCCCACCGCCAGGGCCAGGAACGCCGGCCAGCCGCGGACCATCGCGCCGCTGAGCGCCATGACGGCGCGAGTGAGGAGCGGCGTCTCAAGCGACAGCCCCTGGAGGAGTTCCACGAAACGGGGAACGACGAGCGTGAAGAGGCCGACGACAAGCGCGAGGGTCGCGGCGGTCACGACCAGCGGGTAGACCAGGGCCTGGCGGATGTCGCTCGCCAGCTCATCGAGCCATTGCAGATACGCGGTCAGGCTTGCGAACACTTCGGGCAGCCGGCCGCTGACTTCCCCGGCCTGCACCATCGAGACGATCTGGGCGGAAAAAACCCTGGGCTGGGCCTCCATCGCCTGATGCAGCGATACGCCCGAATTCACGTCCTCCGACAGGCGGCAGACCACTGCGCCGAGGCCCTCGGAGCGGAAATCCTCGGCCAGCCTGTCCAGGGCCTTCGGAAGTGTTATCCGCGCCTTCAGCAGGAGCGACATCTCGACAAAGAAACCGATCATCTTGGCCCGGCTGATCCGTGCGCGGGGCGCGTGTCCGGGCGCCAGCGGGCGCGTGTCCGGCGTCTCGCTCGCCCAGACGCCCGCCCCCCGGCCGCTCAGCGGAGCCGCAGGCGATCCGGCAGCGTCGCGCACTTCCGTGACGAAGCGGCCGTTTTCCCGTGTGCTGTGGGTGCGAACACTCATCTCAGCTTGAGGAAGCCACGCGGAATACCTCCTCGAGCGAGGTGTCGCCCGCCCGCGCGCGCCGCAGTCCGTCGTCGCAGAGGGACCTCATTCCCTTGGCGCGGGCGATTTCCTTCAGGCTGTCTATCCTCCCGGTCTGCAGCGCGGCGTGGTAGTCCTCGTCCAGGGCAAGGATCTCGAAGATGGCCACGCGACCGCGGTAGCCCTGGTGGCGGCATTCGGGGCATCCCCGGGACTTCCAAAGCCGGACTTCGCCGTCGGCGGGAAGGGGCAGGTTGAAAAGCCTCAGGTGGGCGGCCGGATCCGCCACCGGCTCGCGGCAATGCGGGCACAGGCGGCGCACGAGCCGCTGCGCCGCCACCAGCTGCAGGGTCGCGGGGAGCAGGAAGGGCTCCACCCCGAGGTCGATAAGCCTGGGGATGGCCCCGAAGGAATCGTTCGTGTGAAGCGAGCTGAAGACGAGATGCCCCGTGAGCGCCGCGCGCACCATCAGCTGCGCCGTCTCCTTGTCGCGCGTCTCCCCGACGAGGAGCACGTCCGGATCCTGGCGCAGCAGCGTGCGCAGGCCCGTCCCGAAGGTCAGCCCGATCTTGTCGTTCACCTGCGTCTGCCGGATGTGCGGGAGGCGGTATTCGATCGGGTCCTCGAGCGTGAAGACCGAGCGTTCGAGCCGGTTCACGCTGGCGAGCGCCGTGTACAGGGTCGTCGTCTTTCCGCTGCCCGTCGGGCCGGTGACGAGCACCACGCCATGCGGGCGCTGGACGGCGTCGGCGACCGCCGCCTCGTCATCCGGGTGGAGCCCCAGGGAGCGCAGGTCGAGCAGGAGGCTGCCGCCGTCGAGGATGCGCAGCACGATGCTCTCCCCGAAATTCGTCGGAAGGCAGGACATCCGGATGTTCAGCTCGCGCCGGCCGAGCTTGAAGCTGAAGCGCCCGTCCTGCGGCAGGCGTGTCTCCGAGACGTCCAGGTTGGCCATGACCTTGAGCCGAGCGATGAACGGATCCTGCAGGTCCTTGGGCACGATCACGAAGGGCTGCAGGAGCCCGTCATGCCGCATGCGGATGCGAAGCGTCTTCTCGTCGGGCTCGAAATGAATGTCGCTCGCCGACTTCCTCACCGCGGAGGCGACGATCTGCTCGATCGCCCGGATGACCGGCGCGGTGGCGTCGTCGCCGCCCCTGCGCCCGCTGATCTTCATGAGCTCGTCGAGCGTTTCGTCGAGAGAGCCGCCGCCCTCGTGCAGCGTCACGAGGCGCTCGAGGATGTCGGCCGACGGCGCGCTCATGACCTCGACCTTGAGCCCGGTCATGCTCTCGACCCGGTCGACGGAGACGACGTCGAACGGATCGGCCATGATCAGCTGAAGCGTGCCTTCAACCCGGCGGCAGGGGACGAGTTCCGCCCGCCGGCAGAAATCGTAGGGCAGGAGCGCGGCGGCGTCCCTCTCGATCTCTATCTGGGATACGTCGACCGCCAGGCTCTGCGAATCCTGGGCGAGGAAGGCCGCGATGCCTTCCTCCGTCACAAAGCCGAGATCGTGCAGGACCGCCCCGATCAGCCTTCCCGTGCGCTTCTGCTCCCGAAGGGCCAGCTCGAGCTGGTGGCGGCTGATCAGACCCGCCTCGAGGAGCCGGTCGCCGAGTCGCGGCGTGGAGATCAGCGGGGACGGGGTCATGGGAGCGGCGGGTGGTTTCAGGCCCGCCCGCCGGCTGCGCGGGGACTCCCGGACGGGCGCGTACGGCCGGTTATTGCTGGGCGAGGTAGACGTAGGCCGTCGTGAGGCCCTGGGCGTTCGGGGCCGCGTAGACGACCTTCCCGCCATTGTCGGCCGAAACCACGTCGGGCGCCGACAGGGCGTCGCCGTCCATCAGGAGACTGAGCTGGCGCGCCTGGGTGCCCGTGACGTTCACAAGGACCGCAGAAATCACAAGGGAGCCCGCCGGGAGATTGGTCGCCCCGTCGAGCTGGTAATTGGCGCCATTGGCCGTCGAAGGAGGGTTCGCGTTCGATGTCAGGCAGATCACCCGGGACTGGGCCGCCTGGCTGGCGCCTCCCGCTGCCGTCCATACGCCCGCGGCGTAGGTCCACGCGGCGCCGGCCACGGCGGGATTCGCGGGCGGCGTGCCGATCTTGACCGTGAAACGGTTCTCGAGATAGCCCGATGTCATCAGCAGGTCGTCGATCCGGGAATTGGCGTTGGTCGTCGGGATGTTGCCGTACTTGCCGTTAAAGTCCGCTGCCGCGGTCTTGAGCGCGGTCAGGGAGCTGGCGGCGCTCGTCACCCGCGACGAGCCGATGGTGGCGAACACCTTCGGAATGATCACCACGGCCAGGATGGCGATGATCGCGAGAACGCCGATCATTTCGATCAGGCTGAAGCCCGAATCGCGGGGGTTGCTGTCGGACAAATCAATGGAATCGTGCATAGGGGAAAGTGCCTAGCGTTGTGATCGGCAGAAAACGCATCCCCTTGAGGCAAAAGCGTCGCCCGGACTAAACCTGGGGCGTTCCAGGCCGATTCTATAAACGCATGCCCGACACATCACTGTCCCGGGAAAGGATGCTGCATTTTGCCCGGACCCTGCCGGCCACGCCCGCCGTCCTGGGAAAGCTCCAGCACCTGCTTTCGGACACGAATTCGGGGCTCGACGAGGTCTGCATCCTCCTCAAGCGCGACATGGCACTGTCGGCGCGGGTGATCCAGATAAGCAACAGCGCCTTCTTCAGCCCCGCCCTGCCCCACACCTCCCTGGAGGAGGCCGTCGGATGCGTCGGCTACGACAGCATCTGCAAGGTCGTGGGCCTCACGGTCGGCTCGCAGCTGTACGATCGCGACCTGCACTATTGTGCGATCCCCTCCAGCCGGCTCTGGGAGAACACGCTCGTCTGCGCGCTCGCGATGGAATCGCTCGCCCAGTTCATCGGCATCGACCCGCGGTCGGCGTACACGACCGGCCTGATGCGATCCCTGGGGAAGCTCGTCCTCGATCGGCTGGCCGCGGAAATGAAGCTCGCCCCCTACCCTGCCGCGGGCGAGGAGCCGCTCGCCTCCTGGGAGACGGCGGCGTTCGGATGGGACAATCCCGGAGCGACAGCGCTCCTGCTCGAGGAATGGAATTTTTCAGGCGAAACGGTCGAGGCCGTCCGGCGGCACTACCAGCCGGAAAGCGCCTTCGAGGACGCGGCGGCATCCGCCCTACTTCTGAACTTCGCGGCCCGGATCGCGGACGAGCTGGGCCACGGACTTCCTGGCGAGGCCTCCTATTGGCAGGGCCTCGCGCCGCGGCTCCCGCGCGCCGGCCTGTCCGAAGCCGAGTTCGAACTCTGCCGGGAGGAGACCCGGACGGCCTTCGATCAGATCCGCTACGCCTTCGCCGATCCCGCGCGGATTTAGCCCTGAATAAAAAACGCCCGGCTTTTGAGGGCCGGGCGTCTAAAACCACACGGAGCTAGGCTCGACATGCGGTTTTTGGCGGGAGGGAGGTGGAAACTGGGAAGGGGTCCGCGGGTTGACAAGGATAAATTATTCACAAGTTCCTCCCCGGAAGCTGACAGCCTGCTAGGGGCCTCGCAAAAAGGTGTCGAGGTCGACCGCCTTGACTCCGGTGCCCAGGGCCGCGGTACCAGCCGGAGTCCTGGCAGGCCGATGCACGAGCCACATCTCCGCGCGACTCCCCATTGTTTTCCCGAGGGACTGCAAGGGACGAGCCATTGCCGGCGTTGGCGTTCGCGTCGCCTTCACCTCCACCAGCTGCAGCTTTCCGCGCGGGCCGGGAAGGACGAAATCCACCTCCAAGCCCTGCTCGTCCCGGAAGTGGTAAAGCTCCCGCTTTCCGCCGGCATTGATCTGGCGCTTGATGATTTCGGCGGCGACAAACCCCTCCCAGAGCGCCCCGTAGAATGGCGAGCGCTCGAGTTCGGAGCGCGAACGCAGACCCAGGAGGTGTGACGCCAGCCCGGAATCCAGCCAATACAACCGGGGGGACTTGAGCAGCCGCTTTCCGAAATTCTCGAAATACGGCGGGATCAGGACCAGCAGTCCGGTGGTCTCCAAGACACCGAGCCAATGGGCGATGGTGGGCACGGATACTCCGAGCGGCCCCGCCAGATCCGTCTTGTTGAGGATTTGGCCGTGCCGGCTCGCAACCAGACTCATGAACCGCCGAAAGGTCGCCAGGTCCTTCACCTGGGTCACCGCCCGCACGTCGCGCTCCAAATACGTCTGCAGATACGATGCGAACCATAGGTCGCGCACAGACGGCCGGGCAATGACCTCCGGAAACCCTCCTAGCCACAAGTCGACCTTCGCGCTTTCGAGCACGCTCAAGGGAAGCAGATGCAGAATCGCCGCGCGCCCCGCCAGAGATTCGGTCACACCCTGCATCAGGGCCGATTCCTGCGAGCCCGTAAGGAACCACTGGCCCGTCTTCCGCGGCGCGGCGTCGATACGGGTCCGGACGTAGGCAAGCAGCTCCGGAGCGTTCTGGATTTCGTCGAGGATAACCGGCGGCTTGAGTTCATCAAAGAATCCCCGCGGATCGGCCCGCACCCGGGACAAGACGTCGGGATCCTCCAACAGCCGGTAGTCCGCCCGGGGCGCCACGTGCCGCAGCAGCGAGGTCTTTCCGGCGCGCCGGGGCCCGGTCAGGACGACCGCCGGAAAGCTCCGGCTCGCCTTGTGCAGAGTGGCTTCGAGCGCGCGCACAATGAATCGCATATGAGATATCTAAACTTCTACCTTATAAACCTCAAGTCCAAAGCCCAGGATATCGGGCAGCCGGATGCCGGGCGTAGTGCGAGCGGCCGTCCGTGAGGAGGTTCCCATCGGCATTGTAGGCGCATGTGAAGTTCCCACCAAGCATGTGGGTCGTCGTGCCCGTGGGGTTGGTGCTGCCTTTACAGAAATATCAATTCCCGAGACGCACCCCTTGGATCGGCCTCAGTAAGGTGGAGCGCGTTGTCCCCAACGCGCTCGTTCGTCGGCAGGCCAAACAAGCACAAGGATTCATGGATCGGCTCCGCCAGTACCTCAGCCGAAATCGGCGCGCCATTCCGGACTAATCGCCCTCGCGGCGAAAAAATCACTTCTGGCGGCCTGACCCCATGGATGGACAATACAGTGCACTCCCTGCCTCTGCAACATTTGCATGAAAAGGCCGCGGACTTTCAGTCCGCGGCCTTTCAAATTCTATGGCTGACGGTCAGCTCGCGGTGGCGGCCGGCTTGGGCTCCTCGACCGGCATCTCGGCGCCGAAGGGCAGCGTGATCTTGAGCCGCTTGTACCGGGGCAGGCCCGTGCCGGCCGGGATCAGGTGACCCATGATGACATTCTCCTTGAAGCCCTTCAGGAGGTCGACCTTGCCGAGGGTCGCCGCGTCGGTGAGGACGCGGGTCGTCTCCTGGAAGGATGCGGCCGATATGAAGCTCTCCGTCTCGAGCGAGGCCTTCGTGATGCCGAGCAGGATCGGCTCGGCCTCTGCGGGCTTGCCGCCGGCCGCCTCGAGGCGCCGGTTGTCGGTAAGGAACATGGCCCGGTCGACCTGCTCGCCCCAGAAGTATTCGCTGTCGCCCGGGTCGGTGATCCGAACCTTGCGGAGCATCTGGCGGATGATGATCTCGATGTGCTTGTCGTTGATCGTGACGCCCTGCAGGCGGTAGACCTCCTGAACCTGCGAGATGAGGAAGTCGTAGAGTGCCGCCGGCCCGAGGATCTCGAGGATCTCGTGCGGATCGGCCGCGCCCTCGGTGAGGTGCTGGCCCTTGTGGACGACGTCGCCGGGCTGCACGATGATGTGCTTGCCGGCCGGGATGAGGTGCTCCTCCTCCTGCTGCGTCTCCTCGTTCTTCACGACGAGCTTGCGCTTGCCGCGGACCGTGCCCTCGAATCCGACGACGCCGTCGATACGGGCCATCTCGGCCGCGTCCTTCGGACGCCGGGCTTCGAAGAGCTCGGCCACGCGCGGGAGACCGCCGGTGATGTCCTTCGTCTTCGAGGCCTGGCGGGGCGTCTTCGCGAGAAGTGCGCCCGGGGCGATCGTGTCGCCCTCGTTGACGGCGATCTGCGCGCCCACGGGGATCGAATAGGCCGCGAGCGGTTTGTTCTTCGAATCCCTGACCTCAATCTGGGGATTCAGGTCCTCCTTGTGCTCGATGACGACGGTCGCGATGCGGCCGGAGCTCGCGTCGAGCTCGCGCTTGACGGTGACGCCCGGGATCATGTCCTTGAACGTGAGCGCGCCGCCCTTCTCGGAGAGCACGGGAATGTTGTAGGGATCCCACTGGGCCAGGATCTCGCCCTTGGCGATCTTCGCGCCGTCGCCGACATGGAGGAAGGAGCCGACGACGATGTTGTAGCTTTCGAGCTCCTTGCCCTCCTCGTCGATGATCTGGATCGTGCCCGTCTTGTTGAGGACGATGCTGCCGCCCTCGGCCGTGTCGACCAGGCGGAGGCTGCGGTACTTGACTACGCCCGCCGAGCGGACCCGGATTTCAGGGGTCTTGAAGCCGCCCGAGGCGACGCCGCCGATGTGGAAGGTGCGCATCGTGAGCTGCGTGCCGGGCTCGCCGATCGA
>CAZJNA010000061.1:0-18573 GCA_964547325.1 uncultured Opitutaceae bacterium
TGCTCCACCGCTTTGTACGATCTTTCTCCCGTGTTCATGAAATATCCGGGCTAGCGCTTCTGCGGACGGGCCCAGAGCCGGAGCGAGCAGAGGAGAAAGTCCTCCAGGGCGGCCGACTCATTCAAGTTGGCGCGCAAGAGCCGGGCGTTGTGCTCGAGCCTCTGGATGGCCGCCGCAAACGCCCGCTGGCTCCCCGGCTCGCCTTCGGCGAAGCGGGGGCGGGCAAACGCCCGGGTCGCGTGCTCGATCTCTGCGAAAAACCGGGCGCGCCATCCGTTCGCGAGCCCGATCTCGATGGCGATCTGTTCATCCTCCTCGATGTCGGGCGGAAGCGACGCCTTTTGGGCCTCCCACGAAGCGGCGGTCGCCCTGTCCAGGATTGCGCCGAAGCGGGCGACAAGACCGTAGAGGGCCAGGATGCGATCGGCGACCGCCCCCTTGTCCGACGCGCCCGCCCCGAGCCGGCCGAGCCACGCCTGATAGTCTTGGATCCACGCCGGCCAGCCCTCGGCTGCTCCGCCGCCTTCGCCTCCGGCGGCCGGGAACCGAAAGTGGAGGCAGCGGCTGCGGATCGTGGGCAGGAGCGCGTAGGGGTGGGTCGTCAGAAGCATGAGGACCGTGCGGGCCGGCGGCTCCTCGAGGGTCTTGAGGAAGATATTGGCGGCGGTCGCGTTCATGCGCTCCGCCTCGTGCACGATCGCCACCTTGTAAGGGGCGAGCGCGGGGGTCATCTGCACCTTGGCGATCAGGCCCCGGGTCGCGTCGGCCGAAATCTGCCGCATTTTCCCCGCTGGCCGGAGCATGAAGCAATCGGGATGGCCGCTCAGGGTTCCGTTCCACGCCTGCCCGGAGGGCGCATCCGCGGGGGCGAGGAGGCTCCCCGCGATCGCGTTTGCGACCCCGGAAAGGGTGTCGAGATCGTCCCCGTGGAGGAGGAGGCTGTGCGCGAGCCGCTTCCGGGCGATGGCGCGCTCGATGACGGCGACGGCCGGGGAGCCCGCGAGCGTGGCCGGCCAGGTCACTTTATCAGTTTTTGGACGACGGACCAGATCGCCTTTTCCGTCGCGTCCTCGCTCTTGGTCCCGTCGATGACGGAAAGGCGTTCGGGCATGCCCTTGGCGAGCACGAGATAGCCGTCCCTGATCTTTTTGTAGAAGCCGATATTCTCGCGTTCCATGCGGTCGGGGACATCGTTGGCGCGCTGGCGGATCCGGGCGAGGCTGACCTCCATCGGGACATCGATGACCAGCGTGAGGTCGGGCATGACGTTGCCGACCGCGAACCGGTTGATCTGGTGCACGGGATCGAGGGCAAGGTTGCGGCCGATTCCCTGGTAGACGGTGGAGGAATCGAGAAACCGGTCGCTGAGGACGATGGCGCCGCGGGAAAGGGCCGGCACGATTATCTCCCGGACGAGCTGGGCCCGGGCGGCCGTGAAGAGAAGCAATTCGGTCTCGGCGCACATCTCGTCGCCCTTCGAATTGTGGACGATGATGTTGCGGATCTGCTCGCCGATCTCGGTGCCTCCCGGCTCGCGCACGCTCACGACGTCGCGCCCGAGCCTCTGCAGGTGGGCCGCGAGGCGGGCGATCTGGGTCGACTTGCCGCTGCCCTCGGAGCCTTCGAAGGAGATCAGCATTCCGGAGGTTTTCTGTTTTAGAGGCATGAGGGAGCAAGTGTGACCCAGGGAATGATCCCGCTTCAACAAAAATGCCCGGCTAGCGGAGCATGGCTTCCAGGTCCGAGGGGCCGGGGCTGCGCGCGGTGCGGACATAGTGGCCGCTCGCGCTGACGCCGAGCCCCAGGCAGGATTCCGGATCGAGCCCGAGGAGCCGTCCCGCGGAGAAGCCGGCGTTGAAGTGATCCCCGGCGCCCGTGCTGATCAGCGGATGCGGCGTATAGGGCCCAGGCACCCACCAGGAGCCATCCGGAGTCGCGCAGGCCGCGGAACCGGTCGCATGGATGACCACGTTCGCGAGCCCCAGGCGGATCCGGATGGTCCGGGCTCCGGCCTTCATGTCCTCGGGGGCTTCCCCGCATGCCCCCGTGCCGAGGGCCGCGAGCACATGCTGCGCCTCCTTGAGATTGAGGCCGAGGGCGACGCGCCCGAATTCCTCGAAACGGGAAATCGCATCCAGGGCGCCGCGGAGGTCGGCGGCGGAGCGCTTCGCAGGATCCGCGAGATCGAAGAAGAACTGCCTTCCGGGCCTGCCCGGCGCGGCCGGAAGGATGTTTGCCGTGAGATCTGCGTAGACCTCGGTCATGTGCGGGATCATCGTCCAGTTGCCGAGGACGACGAGGTCTGCGTCCGTCACGGCTTCCCGGTATCCGTCGCCGCCGAACGCCGCCGCGATCCCCCCGGGCGTGATGTCGTCCAGGCTCCGCATGATGCCGAACATCAGCTTGCCGTCGGGAAACTCCATCGCGGTCGTGCGTGCGGGCTCCGCAAGCGAGACGAGGCGGGCCTTGCGGCTGATTTCCGCGAAGACCGGGTGGGGCTCTGGCCGGCCGAAGGCTCCGGCGCAGGTGACGCGGGCGCCCAGGGCGGCGAGCGCGCCGGTTATTATCGGCCCGTTTCCGCCGGGCAGCTCCATCCGGGGATAGAGCTCGAAATTCGCGCTTTTCCCGGCGGCGGCCGTCACCTGGCTCCCGAAGTCGGCAATGCCGGCGAAGGCGCTGAAGCGCTCTCCCGGACCGTCGCGCCTCGCGACGGGAGAGACAATCGTGTCCACAAAGCCGTCGAACCCGACGAAACACGTCCGTCCGGCAAGGGCTTCGGGGTGCGCGCCCAGCTCGCGAAGCAGGCGGGATTTCAGGTCCATGGGTTGCCTTCGCCGCCAGTAGCCCACGGGCGGGGCAGGATGTTCAAGAACCAAAATGCCCGCCTGAGCAGCAATCTTCTCGACTGTCGCTCCGGCCGGCCCGAAGAATCCCGCGCAGAACTTCATGCTCGCGCCGCTCATCGCCCCCGTACTCGCCACGACAAATCCGATCACGGTCTTTCTCCGCTGCGACCTGGTCGACCAGGCCATCATAAGCGGCTTGTGCGTCTTCAGCATCATCGCCTGGGCGGTGATGATCGGCAAGCGGAGCGAACTCGGAGCCCTGCGGCGGCTGAACCACGCCTTCGACCAGCGGCTTCGGGAGGAGCGGAACATCCTCGACCTGCCCGAATCGCTTCGGAGCCGGCGAGGCATACCCTATGCGGATCTTTTTGCCGAGGCGGCCGAGGCGTACGGCCGGGCCGCGGCGATCGGGAGGGACAGGGGGATAGACGGCACGCGCTTCCGCCTCGAGCACGCCGAGAATGCGCTCCAGCGCGCGCTCGCCCGGCAGACGCTGCGGTATGAATCGAGCATGATCTTCCTCGCAAGCATCGTGTCCGGGGCGCCCTTTCTCGGCCTCCTCGGCACGGTCTGGGGCGTGATGGAGTCGTTCAGCTCCGTGGCCCTGCAGCAGACGGCGAGCATCCAGACCCTTGCGCCCGGCGTCTCCGGGGCGCTGCTGGCCACGATTGCCGGCCTCGTCGTGGCAATCCCCTCTGTCTTCGGCTACAACTATCTCCTGGCCCGCACCCGGGTCATGACCACGGAGCTCGAAAACTTCGCGAGTTCGCTGGCCGACCGCATCGAACTGGAGTCGGACAACGGCTCGGCTGCCCCCGGGCGGCTGGCCAACGGCTGAGGAGGCGGCCCCGAGCGGTCGAATCGCGCCATGGCACGGACCTTTCGCACAAAGCGCCAGACCCATCCGATCGCGGAGCTGAACGTCACGAACCTGATCGATCTCGGGTTCATGCTCCTGATCATCTTCATGCTAACGACCTCGGCGAGCAAGCAGGAGCAGACGATCCCCGTGAACCTCCCGATCGAGTCGAGAAGCCAGCAGAAGAAGTCCGACGCGAGCCACTATGTGTCGATCACGATCAAATCCGACGGCTTCTACGTGGATAACAACGCCTCCCCCATCGGCCTCAGGGATCTTCGCTCGCGGCTCCAGGGATACACGCCGAACGCGAAGAAGACGGTGATCCGGATCCGCGGGGATGCGGGCGTCCGCTACGAGAAGGTCGTCCAGCTCATGGACGAACTCAAGAAGGCGGACCTGACGCAGATCACGCTCGACACCCAGGCGGAGGACTGACGGCGGGCTAGCCCATGACCGACCAATCGTCATCGGCCTATGTCTATTCCGCCCTTCTCCATGGCGGCGTCATCGCGCTGATCCTCGCCCTGGCCTACGCCTTCAACACCCCGCATCCGGAGCCGAAGGTTTTCGAGCTGGTGGCCGGGGCCGGCGACAATTACGGGGCCACCGCGGCTCCCGCCCTCGGCTCGCCGACCGGCGTCAAGCTCTCGCTGCCGACGCCTCCGGCGCCAGCGCCGGAGCCTGCCCAGGAGGTTCCGCTCGAGGCGGTCCCCGCGCCCGCTCCCGTTCCAGCGAAGCCCGCTCCCTCCCGGACGGCGATGACCGCCGACAAGATCCCGAACTTCAACCGTTCGCTCCAGCGGACGGAGAGCCGCGTCGCCGCCAGGCTCGAGGCGAAGTACAAGAAGCAGCTCGAGGCGGAAAGGCGCCGGCTGATGACCGAGGAGGAATTCCGCAAGGAGCATGGCTCGGCCCGGACAGCCCAGGGTATAAGCGGAGGAGTCGTGGGCGGCTCTGTGGACAACAAGACCGGGGGTGCTGGGGGCAAGGCGCTGACTCGCGAGGAGGGGCAGCTCCTCGAGGGTTACTTTGCCCTTCTCAGGAGCCGCCTCACCGAGAACCTGGAGAAGCCGACCGACGTCAGCGACGCGCTGACGGCGAAGGTCGAGTTCTATGTGGCCGCGGACGGCTCGATTTCGCGCGTCCGCATCATCCGCAGCTCCGGCAACCCCGAATTCGACAAGGCCGTTCTCGAGGCCTTCCGCCGGACACCATCGATCGGGCCCCGCCCGGACGGGCATGGGGACGCGGTCCAGCTGGAGTTCCGGATGCGCGAGGACGACTCGGCGGGGTAGGGCCGCCCATGACGGCTCTTTCCGCGTGTGGCCTGGGGGAGCTCCAGGGGCAGTTGGTCTCCTGGGGATTCAAGCCGGGGCACGCCGCGCGGGTGCTTCGGGCGTTTTACGCGACCGGCGGGACGGTCGCCGCCGGAAAGTCCCCATGGCCGAAGGGCCTGGCCGAACGGCTGCGCGAAACCCACGTGCCTCTGACGTCGCTCGCCGCGCGGCAGGTCGCGGAGGATGGCACGGCCAAGCTGCTCCTCAGGCTGGCCGACGGCCGTTCGGTCGAGTCGGTGCTCATGCCCGACTACCGCCTGGACCGGGCGGCGGGCTGCCTTTCCTCGCAGGTGGGCTGCGCCATGGGCTGCGACTTCTGCGCCACGACAAAGACCGGTTTCGAGCGCAATCTTACGGCGGGCGAAATCGTGGAGCAATTCCTGGCGCTGCGGGCGGAGGCCATCGGCGCCGGCCGGCGCCTGCGGACGATCGTTTTCATGGGGATGGGGGAGCCCATGCTCAATCTCGACAACGTGCTGACCGCGGTGGAGCGGATCGCGGACAATGCGATCGGCGGCCTGGGCTGCCGGCAGATAACGGTTTCGACGGTCGGCATCGTTCCGGGAATCGCGGCCCTCGCGGCCTCGGGACTCGATGTCCACTTGGCGGTCTCGCTCCACGCCCCCGACGACGAGACGCGCGTGCGCCTCCTTCCCGCGGGCAGGCGCTTTCGCGTGGACGACATCCTTTCGGCAGCCGACGCCTATCAGGCCGCCACCGGACGGCCTGTCACGATTCAATACTGCCTGCTCAAGGGAGTGAACGACTCGGCCGCCCAGGCGCGGCGGCTGGCCGGCCTCCTGGCCGGCCGCCGGATGCACGTGAATCTTCTCCGGTACAATCCCACGGGAT
This sequence comes from uncultured Opitutaceae bacterium, assembly GCA_964547325.1. Classification (GTDB taxonomy): domain Bacteria; phylum Verrucomicrobiota; class Verrucomicrobiia; order Opitutales; family Opitutaceae; genus Palsa-1447. The sequence continues at coordinate 5,898 of CAZJNA010000061.1, forward strand.
TGAGCCTCCGGGGGGAGTCCTTTGAGGCCGCCTCCGATGAGGTTGCGTCGGCCTTTGCGGCCGAGCTCAAGGCCGGAAATGTGGTCGCGCATTTTCGCCGCCCGAGAGGCCGGGACATCGATGCGGCCTGCGGGCAATTGAAGCGCCAGGTTACGGTCCGCACGCCTTGAGGCTTCGGCCCGGATGGCCGGAGGCCTTCCCGAAGTCATCCGGCTTGCCGGCGTCGACTGATCGCGTGACCGCGAAAGGCTGTCAGGCGAACCACGCCTCGACCCAATGCTCGTGGCGGTCGTTTTGCAGGGGTAACAGAGTGCCGGGCAACGGCTGGCCGTCGAGCGTTAGGGGTGGGGGCGGTGTGTTCGCCGTCGTCCAGCGGGCCAGCGTGATATGGTAGACGGTTTGATGGAACCGGTAGTGGACCTTGATGCTGTTCCAATTGCCGGGCAGACGAGGCGTCAGATGAAGGCACGCTCCGGAGAGATTTACTCCGATCAGCGTTTCAACCAAAAGCCGGTACATCCAGCCGGCAGACCCTGTGTACCAGGTCCAGCCGCCGTGCCCGATGTGGGGAGAAACGGCGTAGACGTCGGCGGCGACGACGTAGGGCTCCACTTTGTAGGTCGCGCTATGCGCCGGGTCGCCTCCGTGGCGCACGGGATTGATGAGCCCAAAAAGCTCCCAGGCGCGATCGTGGTCACCCAGGAGAGCGCAGGCCATCACAGCCCACACGGCCGCGTGAGTGTATTGCCCGCCGTTTTCCCTGACGCCGGGTATGTAGCCCCTGATATAGCCGGGATCCATGTCGGAATGGTCGAAGGGAGGGTCGAACAGCTGGATCAGGCCGGCCTCGGAGCGGACGAGCCGCCGGCAGACCGAATCCATTGCAGTGCGCGCGCGCCCCGGATCGGCCGCCGAGCTTATGACGGCCCAGCTCTGGGGTATCGAGTCGATCTGGCATTCCTCGTTCGTGCTCGATCCGAGGGGACGGCCATCGTCGAAATAGGCGCGGCGATACCACGCCCCGTCCCAGGCTTCACGTTCGATGCTGGACCGCAGCCGGACTGCATTGTCCTCGCAGCGCTGCGCCATCGCAGGATCGGAGCGCTCCGTGGCGATGCCGGCAAACTGCCGCAGGACGTCGCAGAGGAAGAATGCGAGCCAGACGCTCTCGCCCCGGCCATTCGCGCCCACGAGATTCATCCCGTCGTTCCAGTCCCCGCAACCCATGAGCGGAAGCCCGTGGGCTCCGAATTTCAGACCGTGGTCAATGGCCCGCACGCAGTGGTCGTAAAGGGTTGCCGATTCGCCCGAAATCAACGGAAGGTCGTAGTAGCTTTCCTCATCGGGCTTGAGCGGGCGTCCCTCGAGGAAGGGGATCTGCTCGTCCCAGACGCCCGTATCCGCCACGCAGGACACGTAGCGGCACGCGGCGAAGGGCAGCCAGAGGTAATCGTCGGAAAAACGGGTGCGCACGCCGCGGCCCGTGGGCGGATGCCACCAGTGCTGGACATCGCCTTCGCGAAATTGGCGCGAGGCGGCCCGCAGGAGGTGGGCCCTGGTCAGGGCCGGTTCAGCGTGGACGAGCGCCATGACATCCTGGAGCTGGTCGCGGAATCCAAAGGCGCCTCCGGACTGGTAAAAGCCCGTGCGGGCCCACAGCCGGCAGCTCAGGGTCTGATAAAGCAGCCAGCCGTTGCCGAGGACGTTGACGGCCGGATCGGGCGTATCCAGGTTCACGGCTCCCAGGGTGCGGCCCCAGTATTCCCAGACCTGCTCGAGGGCCGCCCGGGGGGCCCCGGGCACGCGGAACCTCTGGATCAGGCCCTGCACCTCGGCGAGGCTGCGGCCGGCGCCCAGCCGGAAGACCACTTCGCCCTCCTGTCCCGGGGCGAGATCGAGGGGAACCTGCACGGCGCCGGCCGGATCGAAGCCCGCGCCCACCCGGCCGGACAGCCGGACGCGGCGCAGAGCCGCCGGGCGGGCGAGCGTTCCGTTGCGTCCGATGAATTCCAGGCGATCGCCGGAAACCGTGCGATCGGGACCGCCCGTGTCCACGTAGACGATGCGATCTGCAAAGTCGGTCTGGTAGCGGTTGCGGGCGAGCAGGGCGCCGCTCGGTGCGTCGAGTTCGGTCTGAACGTGGAGCAGGGTGCGCGTGCGCAGGTCGTCGAGGACCCATTCCCAGTAGCCGGTCACAGAAATCCGGCGCGCCCGGGAGGATAGGTTGCGCACCTTGCAGACGGCGAACTTGACCGGCGCGTCGGCCGCCACGTACAGCCAGAGTTCCGAAGCCAGGCCGTTTTCGGCGTGTTCGAAAACGCTGTACCCGAAGCCATGGCGGATCGTGTACGGCGTCGCGCCGCGCGCGGGCAGGGGCGTGGGCGACCAGTACTGCCCGGTCTCCTCGTCGCGCAGGTAGAAGGCCTCGCCGGTCGGATCGACGACGGGATCGTTGTGCCAGGGAGTCAGCCTGAATTCGTGGCAGTTTTCCGCCCAGGAGTACGAACTTCCGCTCTCCGACACGATCGTCCCGAATTCCGCGTTCGCCAGGACGTTGATCCAGGGCGCCGGGGTCGTCTGGCCCGGCGCCAGCGTGATCACATACTCGCGCCCGTCGCGCGTGAATCCCCCGAGGCCGTTCTGGAAGATGAGGTCGCGGGCGGGCGCCGCCGGCTGAACCTCCCGGGCGGACGGGCGGCCTGGACGGAGGGCCGGGGGAACGGAGGCCCTTGCGAATTTTTGTTCGGCCTGCCCGGAGAGCGTGGTGGTGTTTGTCCCCAGCACGATTCGGGCAACCGCCTGGAGGAGGATGCGATCCTCGGGCGGAATTTGATCGTGCCGCCGGACGAATATTCCGCCCGGCTTGTCCAGAATCGAGGATTCGGTCCCGGCGGTCACGAGGGCGATGATCTCTTCGTGGAGCGGCTTGCGGTACACCGAATCGTCCTCATCGAGAATCACGAGATCGGCCGCAAGCCCCTTGAGCCGCCAGTACGCATGCGCCTGCACGAGCTGGCGCACGAGCGGCATCTTGGATGCATCGGAGACGATCAGGAGGACGATCGGGAGGTCGCCGGAGATCGAGTGCCGCCACAGCCCGGCCTGACCGCGGCGATTGGCGAGGAGAACGGAGGTTTCCGCGCGCCGGCTGGGCTGGGCATAGACGAGCGCGCTTCCGAGCTGGGCGTAGAGCTGCGCCTGCGCTTCGGAGACATTGAGGTTGCGCAGCGTCACCTGGCTGTGGGTCCAGGCCATTTCGAAGGTGCGGTCCGCCACCCGTGCGAGCTGGTACTTTTCGACGAGCGCCTCGGCGGCGGCGCGCGTTTCCGCGACGCCGAGGACAAAGTCGACCCGGACCTGGCCGTTTGCCGGCACGGCGAGCGTGCGCCTGAGCGCGACCGCGGGATCCAGGACCGATCCCGCGGAATTGGAAAGCGGCCCGGGGCGCTGCATCGCCGCCGGGAATGCCGTGGAATTTCCGCGGCCCAGGAAGCGGGAGCGGTCCGTCTCGCAGCTCACCGATCCGCCGTCGCCGGCCGGCGCGGGCAGGAGGCAGAAGAGCCAGGCGGGATGCTCGCCCTCCGAGCGCGGGCGCCGCGTGCAGAGCACGGCCGATTGCCCGGGTATAAACTCGGTCTGAACGAACAGATTGCTGAAGGCCGGGTGGGCGGCCTCTGCCGCGGGCGGGGCGAGCACCACCTCGAGGTAGCCGGTCACCTCGATCATCCGCCGGGTGTGGCCGGGATTGTTGAACGTGATGCGGCGCAGTTCGACGTCGTCCTCGGGCGATACGCTGATTTCGGTGTGCACGTCCAGGCCGAGGTGGTTGTGGCGAAACTCCGCCCGGCCCTGCGCAAATATCGCCTCGGAGCGCTTGACGGGCTGCAGGACCGGCTGGGGCGCGGCCGACCAGAATTCGCCGGTGGCGGCGTCGCGCAGGTAGAGGAAGGTGCCCCAGCAGTCGCGGGTGGGATCCTCGCGCCAGCGTGTCACCGCCAGGTCGCGCCATCGGCTGTAGCCGCCGCCCGCCTGGCTGACGACGAGATGGTAGTTTCCATTGGAAAGCAGATGCACCTCGGGCGCCTGGCCGGCGGGGTCCGCAAATGTGCGCATGGCGCTTTCCGCGTCCCTTGCGAGGAGCTTGCGGGCCTCGTCCACCTCGAGCTCCTTGGACAGGACCTTTGCCATGGCATGCGGCACGCGCTCCTGAAGAAGAAGATCTGCAGCCCTGAAGATCGGACAGGTCAGGAACCGCCGCTGCATCGGCCGTCCGAGCAGCACATGGGCCAGGGCCAGCATGCCCATGCCCTGATGGTGGGCCATGAAGGAGCGCACCGTCGCACCGGACTGGCCCGGCGGAACGCGCGAGGGCGTGTAGTCGACGGCCTCGTAGAACCCAAACGCGCCGACGCGGGCGTCCGCAGCCAGGCGCTGGAGATTCTCACAGGCGGCCTTCGGCGCGACCATGAGCGCCAGCAGCGTTGCATAGGGGGCGACGACGAGGTCCTCCGCCAGCCCGCGCTTTAGCCCGAGCCCTGGCACGCCGAAGGCCTTGTATTGGTAGTTGAGCTGGGCGTCCGTGAGATTGTAGCACGATTCCGATATTCCCCAGGGCACCCTTCGCGCGCGGCCATATTCGATCTGCCGCTCCACGGCTCCGCGGCAGGTCTCGTCGAGCAGGGTGTTCGCATAGTTGGGCATGACCAGCAGCGGCATCAGGTATTCGAACATCGAGCCGCTCCATGAGGCCAGGACCGGTTCCCCGTTTCCCGCGACGAGCAGACGGCTCAGGGCAAACCAATGCTCCTGGCTCACCTGCCCCTGCGCGATGGCGACATAGCTTGCCAGACGGGCCTCGGAAGCCAGCAGGTCGTAGTAGCTGTTGTCCCGCCGCTGCTCGCTCACGTTAAAACCGGTCGCAAAAAGCTTCCGGTCGGGGTCGCAAAGAAAAGTGAAATCCATCACCGCGAGGGCGGCGGAGCGCTCGGCCAGGTCCTCGACCGTTTTCAGCCGTTCGCGCGCTGCGTCGGCTCCCGGCAGGCTTGGGGAGGCCTTGGAGAGCTCGCGCGGGGTGGGTCCGCACCTGAGCCCGGCGAAGCCCCGCGCCTCCTCCGGCTCAACCTGCCCGGCGAGCCACGGAGCAAGCGACAGCACGTCGTCCCGGTGCTCGCGGCATCCTTCCGCAAGGACCCGGGCCCAGCTCGCCGCCTCGGCGGAATCCGCGGCTTGGAGCGAGGAGGCCAGGCAAGCGGAGCGCTCGGCGGCCTCTCGCAGGATCGAAAACTTTCCGCGCAGGGTCTCGTTCGGAGCCGGGGCGAGGACTCGCTCGAGTTTTTCAACCTCGCCGTTTCCCGGGCAGGCGTCGCGAAGAAGGCGGCAGCAATCCCGCAATCCGGCGATCGCTTCCGGCGGAAGGATCTCCTGGTCCGCCAGCTCCCGAAGGCCGGGTTCCAGCGTCAGCAGATGGCCGGCAAGGTTGCCGCTGTCGACGGTGGAGACGTAAAGCGGGAAAAGCGGCAGCAGGGTCCGGGTGTCGTACCAATTGTAGAAATGGCTGCGATGGCGCTCCAGGCGCTCCATGGTCTCCAGCGCCGCGGTGGTGCGCCGGAGCAGCTGTCCGGAGGAGATATAGCCGAAATCCCGGGCCGCGAGGTTGCTCAGGAGGGCGAGACCCATATTCGTGGGCGAGGTGCGCGATGCCAGGCGGCTGACCGGCTGCTCCTGGAAATTATCCGGAGGCAGGCCGTTTTCCTGGCCGGTCACGAAGGTTTCAAAGAAGTGCCAGGTGCGGCGCGCGGTCGCACGGAGAAAGAGGTCATGGGACTCGCCGAGGCCGGGCTTTCCCGAGGCAATCGGCTGGCTGATCCGCCAGGCGATCCACGGCGCCGCCACCCACAGCGCGAGGAGAGGCCCGGCCTCGGCCAGCTGGACGGGCTGCCACCGCCCGAGAAACAACGCAACGCCCGCGCCGAGGAGCGGCGCGAACGCCATGGTCCGGAAGAAATACGGCCGGCCTCGGCCGGCGGCCATCCGGTTGGCTTCCCCGGCGGACACCCATTCCAGGAGGTGCCTGTGCGTGAGAAGCACGCGGACCAGAGTGCGAAGGGTGGCGTCTGCGCACATGACTGCGTCATAGGGTAGGAAGACGAGCGTCAGCAGAGCCTGGCCCAGTTGGTGCCCAAGGGAGACGGCCAGGGTTGCCACGTGCAGCCCGAACGGCAGCTCCCTGGGCTTTCGGGAGAAGGCGCCGGCGGCGGTGAGCAGGGCGGGCGCCGCGACGACCGCGAGGGCGAGCAAAACCCCCTGCCCGCCGAGCAGCGGCGCCAGGCACCAGCTTCCGAGCAGCAGCAGGAGCAACGCGGGCGGCACGAGGCTGCGCCGCAGGTTGTCGAATATCTTCCAGCGGGAGAGCATCGACAAGGGATTCTCGATGCGCCGCCCGTCTCCGCCCGGCACCCGGGGAAGGAGCCAGGGGGCGATTTGCCAGTCTCCTCGGACCCAGCGCCGGCGCCGGCTGACGTCCGCATCGTAGCGGGATGGAAACTCCTCATAGAGCTCGACGTCGGTCACCAGGGCCGACCGCGCGTAGCAGGATTCGATCAGATCGTGGCTGAGCACGGTGTTCTCCGGAAACCTTCCCCCCACCGCGCGTTCGAAGGCGTCCACCTCATAAATTCCCTTGCCGATGAAGGAGCCCTCCTGGAAGAGATCCTGATAGACGTCGGAAACTCCCCGGGTGTAGGGATCGATGCCCACGTCGCCCGCGAACAGGCGCACAAACCAGGAGCGGCCGGAGCTGGGAAGGCTGATGCCGACCCGCGGCTGCAGGATCGCGTAGCCGTCGACGACGATGCCGCGCTCGGGATCGAAGAGGGGCCGGTTCAGCGGATGAGCCATGGTACCGACGAGCTGCCGCGCGGCCGTGGGCGGAAGCTGGGTGTCCGTGTCGAGGGTGATGACGTACCTGACTCCGGGCAGCACCGAGGGATCGCCGACGATGTCGCTGAAGACCCCGGCGTCGCCCCCGCGCAACAGCGCGTTGAATTCGGCGATCTTGCCGCGTTTGCGCTCATAGCCCATCCAGCGGCTCTCGGCCGGGTTCCAGCGGCGGGGCCTGTGGAACAGGAAGAAGAGCTCATTCCTGTCCGCGCCGTATTTGCGATTCAGCCGGGCGATGCCCATGCGCAGGCTTTCGCGTAGCTCCGCGTCCTCCGGCAGTTCCTCCGTTGCGGCATCGGGAAAGTCCGTAAGCAGGGCGAAATGGAGATGGGCGTCGCGATTGGCGAGGTGGTGGATCTCGATCGTTTCCAGGAGGCGCTCGACCGCGGCGGCATTCGGGACCAGGGTCGGCACGACGACCATCGTTCGGGATTCCGGGGCTATGCCTTTGCCATAGTCGAGTCGGGGAAGCAGGCGGGGACCGGCGACAAGGGCGGAGAACCAGTTCACGGCCGCGATGGCGAGCTGGCTGCAGCAGAGCAGGAGCACCGGGGAAAAGACGGCCAGCATAGCCAGGGGAATCCCACGGGTGCGGCCCTCGCAGAGGAGAGACCACATCCCCAGCGCGGTCAGGAGGGAAATGCCGCCCAGATAGAAGGAGGCCGGGAAGCGCAGGACCAACCTTTCGAGGCGAGTGCGCGCCGGCCAGCGGACGCCTTCGCCGGCCTCCAGCAGCGGTCGTCCCCCGGCCGCGAGATAGTAGCCGACGTGCGCCGTCCTGTCCTCGCGTCCGCGGGCGACGGCCCCCGCCTCGGCGAGACGAACAGCCTTTCCTGCGACTTCCGCTTCCGTGAGCCGGCCATGGCGGGCGACGGCTTCGACCACGTGCCGATACCGGTCGCGCGTCGCGAAATCCATCTGGCGGTAGACGTCCGCCGGATCGGTCAGGAGGATCCGGTCCACCGCACTGGCGCCTTCGACAAAACTGCGCCAGTCCCAGGCGCTGAGCAGGCGCAGGGCCGCAATCGTGTGGCTGACGGAGACCTGGTCGGAGGCCTGGTTCTGGCTCTCCTCCCGGACACGCTGTTCGATCGACAGGCTCTGCTCGGCGAGCCGCTGCTCGAGCCAGCTCCGCGCCAGGGGCACCGCCGATCCCGGTCTCGACAGGCATTGGAAAAATTCCGCGACGAAGGAACTTGATGTCGGCAGGTCGGCGCGCGCCATGTCCGCAACAACCATGACGAGATGGGACGGCTTCTGTTCGGCCATCGCCTCCAGGCGTTGCGCCCAGTGATCGGCCAGGTCGCGGTCGCGCCGGGCGAACGTGAGCCGATCCGTGATCCGGCGCAGATTCTCGATCAGCGCGAGCCGAAGCATGATCGGCACGGCCCACAGCTCGCCAAGCTTGAGGGGCGTGACCTCCTCGTAGGCGGCGAGAAAGGCCGTGATCGACTCCACCTCGAGCTGGGCGTCGACGCGCGAGACGAATTCCAGCACGATGTCGTAGACCCGGGGCAGCCGGGCCGAGCGCCCGCCCAAAAGACGCGGCAGCTCCCGGCTGTAGCGGCGGGGAAGATGGCGCCGGGCCAGGTGGATCTGCTCCTCAATCAGGTAAAAGTTGTCGAGGATCCATTCCGAGGCGGGGGTGATGCGCCTGGACTGGTCGACCATGTACGTTGCGCGATTGTACTCGCGCAAACGGCGCTCGTTCTCATCCAGGCCCGGCAGAAGGCTGTTCGGACCCGGGCCTGTGACCGGGTGGTGCTCGGCCGCGAGCATCCGGGCATGCTGCGTCAGCTGCTCCCGGGTGAAGAGCACATCGCGAGCCGACGAATCGACGGCCGGGGAGACGGGATTCGGGGCCTTTTCCACGAGTTTCCCATCATCGGACAGCGGATGTGCGGTTTCGTTACCGCCCGGAGCCAGAATATGTTGGGGAAAAACGCTGCGTGCCCCTCAGTCCCCGTCCGACTCGACCAAATTCACGGCTTCGCGCGGTGCCCCGCCTCCGTTGGAACGCTTCAGGTGGCTCCATCGCCAGGTGTCGGGTCTCGACCAGCGGGGAACGATCAACGTTGCCTCGATGACGTCGCCGATCGCGAAATCCTCGCGGTCTGTCCGCAGGACGCGGAAACCCCAGTGGGGCGCGCGGCCCGGATCGAGCGGGCTCGTGCTCAGGCTGAGATCGTCGTCCACCCGGGCGGTGAAGTAGACGGCGTAGCCGTCGAGACGGCCCGCCCGCGTGACCGTGCGCTGGAAGCGAATCTCCCGGGGCATGTCCGCCTCGCGAAGCGTGAGCAGGTCGACGGAGAGCAGGGGCTCCGGCGCGCCAAGGAAATAGTCAACGGCGCCCAGGTCGCCGCCCCGCACATGGTAATAGCCCGGTTCCTGGGGGCGGCTCTCGGCGAGCGACGAGAAATCGAAGCCGTGCACCTCCAGCTCCCAGATGAAGGGAACGTGCCGCTCGTCGTTCAGCTTCACCGGCTCGCAATAGAGGTCGAAGCGCCCCGGCAGGATCATCCCGCCTGGCTTGAGGGCGCGGTCGCGCAGGTCGCTTATGTTGGCGATCATCTCCTCGTCGAAGAGCCAGTCGCCCATCTGCTCGTGGAGGATCACGTCCACGGGCTCATCCACGGTGAAGTCCGTGCTGTGTATCGCCACGAAATCCACGTTCTCGATCCGGTTTTTTGCGGCGAGCGCCCGGGCGTCCTGAATGATCGCGGAGTGGTCGAGCGCATAGACCTTTGAGGCACCGCGCCGGGCTGCGAAGGCGGCGAGGATTCCGGTGCCGGTCCCCAGGTCGATCACCCGGTCCCCGGGCTGGATGTGGCGCGCGATAGCGGCGTGGTAGAAGTCCATCCGCGGCCTGTCCGCCAGCATCTTCTCGTGTTCGCCGAAATGCCCGAAATACCACCCGTTGAACTCGCGATAGTCCCCCTCGGGCGGCGGGTACACCCAGGCGGCGAGGGCGGGACGGGCCTGGATCCAGGAATCGCATCGGGCGGCAGTTTTCCGGATCGCAGAGAAGACGCGGGCGCTCAGGCGCTGAAGGGGGTTGTCGGTCATGATAGCCGGGCTGCTGGCGCAAGCCCGGTTGCAAAGCCATACGGCTTTGCAGTGGCGAGCGCAACTGGAAGCTTCGGGCGGCCGGTGCTGCGCCTCAGCGCACTTGGACGACCAGAGTCTGGCCTGAAAACACGACCTGGTCGCCGGGAGCCAGCTTCCTGCGTTTGCGCGTCTCAACGGCTCCGTTCACGGAGACGAGACCTCCGCCGATCGCCTGTTTTGCCGCGCCCCCGCTTGCGGCCAATCCGCCAAACTTGATGAACTGGCAAAGCTCGATCGGGGTCTCCCGGACGAGGACGGCTCGCGGGCCGTGAGGGCTGGCTGGACTCATGGCGGACATTTAGCGCCTCGCCAAAATCCAGTCGATCCTTCAATGTTTGCTGCCCGGCAATACCGCCGGCTGCCGCCCCTTTTAAATCTCCATGTCCGCCATCTACGAAAAACTCCGCGCCGATGTCATTGCAGCTATGAAGGCCCGCGACAACGGCACCCTCCTCTCCCTGCGCACGGCCGACGCGGCGATCCAGCGCGCCTCCATGGACCAGTCGAAGCCGATCGATGACGGCCTGGTGGTCGGGACCATCCGCAAGTCGGTCAAGAACCTGTCCGATGCCAAGACCGAATTCCTGAAGGGCGGTCGGGCCGACCTCGCCGCCGCCAACGCGGTGGAGATCGCCCTTCTCGAAAAATACCTTCCAGCCGGGCTGGACGCCGCCCGTCTCGACGCCCTCGTCGCAGCCGCCATCCAGTCGACGGGGGCGCAGACGCGGAAGGAAATGGGCAAGGTGATCGGCGCCCTGAAGCAGCTCCCCGAGGCCCCGCTGATCGACTTTTCCCAGGCCAGCAAGCTCGTCCAGGCCAAGCTGCCGTGAGCCGGCGGCGCTGCGTCAGCGGCCCGGGCGGGCGCTGACGAGGCCGTGCAGGAGGACAGCCGCGGCGGCGGACACGTTCAGAGACTCGATCCGGCCGCTTCCGGGGATGGTCACCAGGCGGGTGCAGGCCGCCGCCGTTTCCTGCGCCAGCCCCTGCTCCTCGTTGCCGAGGACGAGAGCCCAGGGTGATGCCGATTTGCGGCCGCCAGCCTCGCCGCGGGCCGACTTGCCGCCCCGCGTCGCCGCGCCGACGACATCGTAGCCCGCGGCGGCGAGCGCGCGAAGGAAGGCGGGGATGTCCTCGACGGTCCAGATCTCCACGAATTCAAGGCCGCCTTCCGCGACGCGGTAGGCAGCCTCCCCGGGTCGGGCCGATGTCCGGTCGCCTGCTATCGCCAGGCGGGGCACGCCAAAGAATGCCGCGGTCCGCGCGATGGCACCCAGGTTGTGCGCGTTGCCGATCCCGTCGAGGACGACGAGCGGCTCCTTGCCCTTGGCCCACTGGGCTGCGTCCGTGGCGCTCGCGACCCGCTGGGCCGGGACCGCGACCACCGCGACGATGCCGCCATGGTGGACGCTGCCGGCGATCTTCTCGAGTTCGGCGGGTTCGACGCAGCGATAGATCCTCCGTGTGGCCGCAAGCGCGCGGCATAGGGGAGCGATCTTCCGCGACGTTGGCTCGTCGAAGTAGAGCCGGATGATCGATGAGGGGTTCCGCTCGAAGCGCGCCCGCACCGCCGTCAGCCCGCAAATCCTAAGTTCGTCGTCCCTCATGCGAGCACTTCTCCTGTTGCGGTCACTTCGTCGCGGTCATGGTAGAGGTGCCGGATCTGCAATCCGGCGGCGCGCGCGGCCAGGGGCGAACCCGGGGCGACCAGTTCCTGCAGGAGGGCGATGGGGTCGACCCGGCCCAATTTGAAGTTGATGACGAAACGGCGGCACCAGCGGTTTTCGAGCCAGGGCTGGACGATCGTGCGCAGGATCCGGTGCGGCTCCTCGACCATGTCGCAAAAGAGCCAGTCGAACGATGTTCCCTCCGCGGGCCTGAATTGGAACGCGTTTTCGCAGCGATGCTCGATCTTTGCGTTGGCCAGGGCTCCCGCCTTCAGGGGTCCGTTGTCCACGGCCAGCACCTGAGCGCCGCGCTTGGCGGCGCTGTAGCTCCAGCCGCCGGGCGCCGCTCCGAGGTCGCACACCGTCTCCCCGGCGCGGGGTTCCCGGCCCAGGATGCCATAGGCTTCCTCGACCTTGAGGTAGGACCGGGATGGGGCGAGGGGATCGTCGGACATCCGCCGCTGTCCGTTCCGCCAGGCCGAGCGGGACGCGAAGGCGCGGCCAAAGTCCGTGAACCACACAAAGAGACCGCGCGATTCGCCGACCCCGCGCGGCAGGGAGGGCGTCGCCAGCCGGCCGAGCCGGCCCAGCTTCCTGTCCAGGATCTCCCGAAAGGCGCGGGCGACGGACTCGACCCGCTGCCCCAGGCCCGCCGGCTCGAGCGCTCCGTCGAACACACAGGGCCAGGATTCATCCACGCGCTCGCCCCGGATGCCCGTGGAGAAAAAATCGAAAAGCGCGTGGGCGAGCGCGTTCACGCTGTCCCCCGTCGCTTCAGCGGGGGAATCGAGGATCAGGTGGGCGTAGGTTCCTCCGGGGAGGCGGACCCCGGCGGCGCCCGGTGCACGTTCCGCCAGCACCCAGCCGGGCCCGGAGGCGGTGAGTCGGTCGCCGCCGAGTTCGAGTTCGCGGACGAGGGTCGCCTCATAGCCGGCCTGGCAGGTGCAGAGCCTCGCTGGGCCGGT
>CAZJNA010000062.1:0-18227 GCA_964547325.1 uncultured Opitutaceae bacterium
TCGTCTCGACCAAGAAGGACGAGGCGATGAAGGGCCGCAAGCTGCTCCTGCTGCGTCCGCTGCTCGTGGACGAGGCCAATCCGGCCCAGTTCCGGCCGGGTGCGAACACGATCGTCGCTGTCGACGCCCTCGGCGCCGGCAGGGACGAGCTCGTGCTTTTCTGCCAGGGCAGCTCCGCGCGACAGGCGAGCGGCATGAAGTCGCTTCCCGTGGACGCGGTTGTCGTGGGCATCGTCGACACCGTCGACGTCATGGACCATAAGATCTATCCCCCGGAGAAGTCGTGACCGCCCCCCTGCAACTCGATGAGCGCGCGCTGAGCGCCGTTGTTGAAGAGGTCCTGCGCGGCCTCGGCCGCGTCCCAGCGGCCGCTCCGGCGCCGCGCCCCGCCGCGCCCGCGTCGGCACCGACGCCGTCCCGGGCCGCCGCTTCCACGGCGTCGCGAGGCCCGCGCTTCGGGGTCTTTTCCGACGTCAACGAGGCCTGCGCCGCAGCCCAGGCCGCCTTCGAGCAGCTCAAGGGCAAAGGAATGGCCGGCCGCGCCAAGGTCGTCGAGATCGTCAAGGACATGTGCACCGCGAAGGCGGAGGCTTGGGGCAAGTTCGAGTTCGAGGAGACGAAGATCGGCCGTCTGGAGCACAAGATCGAGAAGCTGCAGATCGTTAAGCTCGTCCCCGGCATCGAATGGATCCGGCCCTACGGCATGAGCGGCGACCACGGCATCACGATGGAGGAGAACGCCCCCTTCGGAGTCGTCGGCGCGATCCTGCCGGTCACCCACTCCGTGCCGACCCTGAGCGGCAACGTCATCAACATCGTCGCGGCGGGCAACTCGGTCGTCTTCAACCCGCATCCCGGCGGCGCGCGCTCGGCCGCCCTGGCGGTCCGGGCCTTCAACGAGGCCATCAACGCCGCGCTGGGGATAGAGAACCTCGTGTGCACGGTCGAGCAGCCGACGCTCGAGACGTTCAACGCGCTCACGAAAAACGAATGGATCCGCCTGCTCTGCGTGACGGGAGGCCCTGCGGTCGTCCAGGCCGCGATGCGCAGCGGCAAGCGCGCGATCTGCGCGGGACCGGGCAATCCGCCCGTCCTCGTGGACGGCACGGGCTGCCTGAAGAAGGCGGCGCGCGACATCATCCAGGGCGGCGGTTACGACAACAACCTTCTCTGCATCGGCGAGAAGCAAATATTCGTGCTCGAGTCGGCCGCCGAGGGCCTGATCGCGGCCCTCAAGGAGGCCGGCGCCGCGAAGCTCAATGATTCCCAGCTCGCGAAGCTGACGGCCGCCGCCTTCACGGTTTCCAAGGACGCCGGCGGCTGCTCCCATGCCGTCCTCAACCGGGCCCTCGTCGGCCAGGACGCCGCGGTCCTCGCCAGGCATGCCGGCGCCAGCGTCCCTTCCAATGCGCCCCTTCTCTTTGCCGAGACCGACATCGAGCATCCTTTCGTCATGGAGGAGCAGATGATGCCCATGGTCCCGCTCGTTCGCGTCAAGAACTTGGAGGAGGGCATCGAATTTGCCCGGCGCTCGGAGCACGGCTACAAGCATTCGGCGATCATCCACTCCCACGACGTCGACCACATGACGCAGATGGCGCGGGCGCTCGACACGACCCTGTTCGTCAAGAACGGCCCGAGCGTCGCCGGCCTCGGCCTGGGCGGCGAGGGCTACCTCAGCTATTCGATAGCCACCACGACCGGGGAGGGCATCACCTCGCCCAAGACCTTCACGCGCACCCGCCGCTGCGTGATGGTGGACAACCTCAGGATCTACTGACCGCCATGATCCTCGCCCGAATCGACGGAGTGATCGTCGCGTCTGTCTGCCACCCGAGCATGCACGGGTGCCGCACGGTCATCTGCCAGCCTTTGGACGAGAATGGCAGGGACGAGGGGACGCCAATCCTCGCCATCGATCCCCTCGGGGCCGGCGAGCACCAGCGAGTCGTCCTTTCGACCGATGGCTCGAAAACGCGGGAGATCGTGGGCGATCCGAAGTCGCCCCTCCGCAACATGATCCTCGCGATCGCCGACACGGACGCCTCCTGACACCATGCGCCTCGGCTTCGTCATCGGCAGGGTCACGCTCTCCAAGCAGGAGCCCTCTTACGAGGGGGGGCGCTACCTCCTCGTGCAGCCTTTTTCGAACGCGCAGTTCCTGGGCGCGCCGATGACGCCGATCGCCAAGGGCTCGAGCGTCGTCATCTACGACCGGCTGGGGGCGGGCGTCGGCCACGTCGTCGGATTCACCGAGGGGTCGGAGGCGTCGATGCCGTTCGACCAGCCGACTCCCGTGGACGCCTACAATGCGGCCATCGTCGACCGGGTATTCTACCGCCCGCCAACGGGCTAATCCGCAACCACTTCAATCATGGCAAAAGTCATCACAGGCAAGGAAGCCGAGGAAATCGTCCGCCAGGGCGGCCAGCCGCCCGCGGGGGCGATCCTGACGCCTTCGGCGCGCGACGTCTTTGGCGATCGGGCGAAGCCGTCCGCAAAGCCCGCGGCCGCGCCGGGAAAGAAGGCCGCCGAGCCGACCGTCCCGGACTACGAATTCAAGTGGGCCCCCGGCTCGGATCCCAAGACCCCCGCCGAGATTGAGAAATTCTTCCATTCGCCGGCTGTCGAGGCCCTGAAGGCGAAGATCTGCGCCATCGGCAAGCGGATCTGGGAGAAGGACTATGTGGACGGAAATGGCGGCAACATGGTCGTCCGCGTCGGAGACAATCTCGCCCTCTGCACGCCGACCCTGATTTCGAAGGGCTTCATGGCCCCGTCCGACATCTGCCTGATCGACCTCGATGGAAAGCAGCTCGCCGGCGAGCGCAAGCGGACCAGCGAGGCGATGACCCATCTCGGCATCATCAAGCGCCAGCCCAAGGCCAAGGCCTGCGTCCACGCACATCCGCCCCATGCGACCGCCTTCGCGGTCGCGGCCGTGCGGCCCCCCACCTGCATGATCCCTGAGGCCGAGGTGTTCCTCGGCGAGATCGGCTACGCCAAGTACCAGACGCCTGGCACTCCGGAGAACGCCGACGAGGTCGGCAAGATCGGCGTGGACCACCAGGCGATCATCATGGAGAACCACGGCGTCATCGTCTGGGGCAAGGACGTCGAGGACGCCTACTGGAAGATGGAGAACACCGATTCCTACTGCAAAACCGTCTGGATCGCCTCCCAGCTCGGGGGCGGCCTTCACACCTTCGGCGCCGACAAGCTCAAGGACCTCATCAAGATCCGCCGCAGCCTGGGCATGCCCGACAGCCGGGCCGAGCTGCGCGAGTGCGAACTCTGCGACAACAGCGACTTCCGGCCGGGCGTCACGTGCCAGGTCCCGTCCGACGGGGACGGGGCGGCCGCCGAGCAACCCGACGCGGGCGTCGAGGCGGCGGTCCGGCAGATCACCGACCAGATCCTGAAGCAGCTCGGCCCGAAATAATCCTCCACCATGAAAGTCACCATCATCGGCGGCGGCGGCCGCGTGGGATCGAATGCGGCCTTCGCGCTGCAATGCGCGGGTCTCGTCGCGGAAATCCAGATCCTCGACGCCAACAGCGACCTCGCCGAGGGCGAGGCCCTCGACCTGCTGCACGGCGCCTCGTCCATCGCCGACCAGCGCATCTACGCGGGCGACTACGCCCGGGCCAAGGACAGCGACATCTTCGTCATCACGGCCGGGCTGAGGCGCAAGCCCGACGAGTCCCGCCTCGATCTCATCAACCGTAACGTCGCCCTGTTCACGCAGATTCTGGACGGCATCAAGCAGAGCGGGCCGAGGAAGGACGCCCTCGTCTTCGTCGTGTCGAACCCGGTCGACATCCTGACGCAGCTCGCTGCCGCGAAGCTGGGCCTTCCCTGGTCCCAGGTGCTGGGCCTCGGAACGATGCTCGACACCGCCCGCTTCCGGTCGCTGATCGCGCAGGAGCTCGCGCTCGCGCCGACACAGGTCAAGGCCCTGATCCTGGGCGAGCACGGCGACTCGATGGTCCCGATCTGGTCTTCGGCCGCCTATGCGGGCCTGCCTCTCGTCAAGGTGCCCGGCTGCACCCCGACATTCCAGTCGCAGATATTCGAGCGCACGAAGGGGAGCGGAGCCGAGGTGATCCGGCGCAAGGGCGGCGCCGGATGGGCCGTCGGCGTCACGATAGCCGAGGTCGTGCATGCGATCGCTCTCGACCGGAGGCAGGTCCTGCCGGTCTCGACCGTCCAGCAGGGCGCCTATGGCCTGCGCGGCGTTGCGCTCAGCGTCCCGACGGTCGTCGGCAGGGCGGGCGCGCTTTCGCACGTCGAGGTCGAGCTCTGGCCGAAGGAGGCGCAGGCGCTGCAGACATCGGCCCGCGCGCTTCAGGAGACCTATGCCAAGGTCACCAAGTCGGCCTCCTGAACATCTTCGGGCGAACATCCTTCTTGCCGGAGTCCCGCGCTGCGGAAAGCTGGTCGCCATGCGCCTGACCCCGGCACTCTTCGCGTTCCTTGGCCTCGCCGCCGCGCGGGCGGACATCAAGCCCGCGAACTTCGACAAGACGACGAAGCCGCAGGCCGACTTCTACCAGTATGCGAACGGCCGGTGGCTTCTGACCCATCCCATCCCGGCCGCCTACGGCTCCTACGGATCGTTCCACGAGGTGAACGACCGGAACCAGGACGCCCTGCACACGATTCTCGAAAACGCCGCCCAGGCGGATAGCCCGAGTCCCGTCGAGCGGCAGGTCGGCGACTTTTATGCGAGCGGGATGGACCTGGCCGCTGTGAACGCGGCCGGAATCGCCCCGCTTCAGCCGGAATTCGCCCGGATTGCATCCGTGAGGAGCGCCTCCGACGTGGCCGCGGCCGTTGCCCGGCTGCACCGCATCGGGATGGACGCCGCGTTCGCGTTTGCGTCCGAGCAGGATCCGAAGAGCAGCGCCGACGTCATCGCGGGCGGGGGCCAGGGCGGGCTCGGCCTTCCGGACCGCGACTATTACCTCCGGACCGACGCGAAGTCGGCCCGGATACGGGAGCTCTACGTCGCCCACATGGCCCGGATGCTCCAGCTCGCCGGCGAAAGCGCATCGTCGGCCGGTGCCAGCGCGGCCGCCATCATGCGGCTCGAAACGGCCCTTGCCCGGGGATCGAAGACGAATGTGGACCTGCGCGATCCGGTCGCCAATTACCACAAGACGCCGCTCGCGGATGCCCAGAGGCTCACGCCGCATTTTGACTGGCAGGCCTACCTTTCCGGCCTCGGGCTGCCGCCCCCGGCCGTCGTCGACATCGGCCAGCCGGATTTCTTCCGGACCTTCGACTCCCTCCTGGTGAGCGAGCCCGTCCCCGAATGGCGCGCCTATCTCCGCTGGCATCTCCTTCACGGCGCAGCGCCGTTTCTGGGCGATTCCTTCGTCTCGGAGAATTTCTCCTTCTACGGCCGCACGCTCACCGGAACGCTCGCCTTGCGCGAGCGCTGGAAGCGCGTGCTCGCCATCGAGGACGGAACGATCGGCGAGGCCCTCGGGCAGCTCTATGTCGCCGAATACTTTCCGCCCAGGGCCAAGGCCAGCATGCTGCAGCTCGTCGGCAACCTGCGCGCCGCGTTGCGGGAGCGCCTCGGCCGGATCGAGTGGATGGACGACCCGACCCGTGCGGCCGCGATCGTGAAGCTCGACGCCCTCGGGGTGAAGATCGGCTACCCGGACAAGTGGAAGGACTACCGAACCCTCCGGATCGACCGCGGGCCCTACGTCCTCAACGTCCTCCGCGCTCGGGAGTTCAACGTCCGCCGGGACCTGGCGAAGATCGGAAAGCCGGTGGATCGGACCGAGTGGCAGATGACGCCCCCGACAGTCAACGCCTACTACGATCCGAACATGAACGAGATCGTTTTCCCCGCGGGAATCCTGCAGCCGCCGTTCTTCGATCCAAAGGCCGACGACGCGGTGAACTACGGGGGGATCGGTGCCGTGATCGGCCACGAGATGACGCACGGCTTCGACGACCAGGGCCGGCAATTCGACGCGCACGGCAACCTGGCGGACTGGTGGACGCTGGCGAGCGCGGTCCGGTTCAAGGCCCTGGCGGCGGGGATCGTCCGGCAATTCGGCGCTTACGTCGCGATCGACGACCTCCACGTGAACGGCGAGCTGACCCAGGGCGAGAACATTGCCGACCTGGGCGGCGTGAAGATCGCCTACGCGGCCCTGCAGAAGGCGCTGGCGGGCGCGATGCCGGCGACGATCGACGGCTTCACGCCCGAGCAGCGCTTCTTCCTCAGCTTTGCGACGATCTGGCGGGAGAACATCCGGCCGGAGGCGCTTCGCCTCCAGGTGAACACCGACCCGCATTCGCCGCCGCGCTTCCGCGCGGACGGTCCGCTTTCCAACCTGCCGGAGTTCGCCAGGGCCTTCGACGTTCCCGAGGGCGCCTTCATGCGCCGCTCCGACGAGGACCGGGTTGTGATCTGGTAACGCGCGTTTTGCGCTTTTGGC
The DNA here is from genome assembly GCA_964547325.1 of uncultured Opitutaceae bacterium. Lineage (GTDB taxonomy): Bacteria > Verrucomicrobiota > Verrucomicrobiia > Opitutales > Opitutaceae > Palsa-1447. Next base: position 6,465 of record CAZJNA010000062.1, read on the forward strand.
GAAGTCGGAGCTTCCTCGACGCGCGGAGCAGGCCCGGGTGCGGGCGGGGCGAATGACGGATTGAGGCTACCGCGCGACTGGCCGGTACAGCTTCTGCGACAGGTCGGCTCCCAGGAGGGCGCGGAACGATGCGAGATTCTTCACCGCTCCGATTGAGATCAACTGGTTGGCGAGATTTCCGACGGCCGTGCCCTCGAGGCTGAAGCTCACGACCGGAATGCCTGCGGCGTCCGCGGTCGCCTGGCACAGGAGCTGGTTCCGCGAGCCGCCGCCGACCATGAGGATGCGCCGGAATCGGCGCCCGGTCATCCGCTCGAACGAGGCCTTGGCGTCCGCGTGACCCCGGCCGAGCGACTCGCAGATCAGACGGGTGTAGGCCGCGAGGCTCCCCGGCTGGCGGAGCTTCTTCTTCCGAAGCTGCCCGTCTATCGCGGCCTTCATCGACGGTGGGTTCGCGAACTCGGGATCGGTGACGTCGAGGAGGGCCGAGGGAGGGGGGAGCCGGGTCGCCGCCGCTATGAGCGCGGTCCATTCCCGCGCGCTGCGCGGCCGCGAGCTGAAGTCCTTCATGATCCCCTCGAGGAGCCACAGGCCGATCACGTTCGTCAGCGGGCGGTAGCGGCCGTCTCCGATCCGCTCGTTTGCCACGCGGGCGGAGAGGGCCTCGGGACCGAGAACCGGCGCATCGCTCTCGAACCCGACGAGGGACCACGTCCCGGAGCTGATGAAGAGGTCGGTGCCGTCGGGCGCCGCGGGCATTGCGTCGTAGGCGCAGGCGGTGTCGTGGCCGGGGACGGCGATCGCCTGCGCGCCCGCCAGGGCGGACTGGCCGCGCACCGGCCCCAGGCGGGTGCCCGCGAGGACCGGCGGCGTGAACCAACCCGGCGGGAGGTGGAAATGATCGAGCGTGGCCCGCGACCAGCCGGTTCCATGGACATCCAGGAGCTGCGAGGTGCTGGCGATCGTCAGCTCGTTCTCCATCCTCCCCGAGAGCAGGAAATTGAAATAGTCGGGCAGGAAGAGACAGCGGGTGGCCAGGTCCGCGACAGCGGGGCAGTTTGCGACCGTCTCCGCGAGCTGGAGCGAGCTGTTGTAGAAAAGGTTCGGAATGCCGGTCGCCGCGTAGATCCGCTCCAGGGCGGCGCGCGTGCCGCCGAGTTTCCTGAGTCCGGGCTGGGTCCTTGCGTCCCGGTAGGCGTGCACGGGAAACACCAGCCGGCCCGAATCGTTGACGAGGACGTAGTCCACGCCCCAGGTGTCCGCGCCGACCGAGGCGAGGCGAGCGCCGCGCGGCAGCGCGGCCGCAGCCTTGCGCAACCCCGCCTGCACCTCGTGCCACAGCGTCCCCAGGTCCCAGTAGTCATGGGCGCCCAGGGAGTGAAAGGCGTTTGGAAACCGGTGGGCCTCGGTCAGCTTCAGCTTGTTCTTGGACCAGGACCCCAGAATGACCCTCCCGCTGGTGGCCCCCAGGTCGATGGCGGCTGCGTAGGTGACGGGGGGCATGGAGGCTATAAAAAGCGGAAATCGGAAAGCGGAAAGCGGAAACGGACGGCCCCCGGGCGAACAATTGGGATTTTCGGTTGCCAGCGGTGGGAGGCGGAACAGCTTTGAGATTCCCATGCTGAATACCGAGCGCATGCCAGTGACCGGGAAACGTGTGCAGCTCATGGCCACGTGCCTGTGCGACGCCTTCTATGACGATGTCGCTGTCGCCACGGTCCAGGTCCTGGAGCACCTGGGCTGCACCGTGGACTTCCCGGAGGCCCAAACCTGCTGCGGCCAGCCGGCCTTCAACGGCGGCGACTGGCCGGCGTCCCGGCGGGTGGTCAGGCACACGGTCCGCACGTTTGGCGGGACCGATCCCGTGATCGTGCCTTCCGGGTCGTGCGCCGCCATGCTCTTTCACGGGGCCGTCCTCGAATTCGAGAAGGAAGCCGACCGGGCGGATGTGGAGGCCCTCGGGCGCCGCTCCTGGGAGCTCGGGGATTTCATAGTGAACGGCCTAGGGATCACGGCCTGGCCCGGCCGTTATGAGGCGACGGTCGCCCTCCACAGGTCCTGCCACACCCGCGGCACGGCGAGCGGGGCGGCGGTATCCTCGCTCCTCGCGTCGGTCGCCGGGCTGCGCCTCGCGGAATTCGGGGAAGGGGAGCAGTGCTGCGGCTTCGGCGGCACCTTCGCCGTCACCTTTCCCAACATCTCCTCGGCGATGGGCGACCTGAAGCTCGAGCACATCAGGGCAGTCCGGCCCGACGTTCTGGTCTCCGGCGACATGAGCTGCCTCATGCACCTGGGAGGCCTTGCGGAAAAGGAGGGATCGCCGATCAAGATCCTCCATTTTGCCCAGGTGCTCCGCGATGCGCTCCGCCAGGGCGGGCTGATCTGACGGGCGCTCCCCTTCCATGCGATTCCAGCAGATAGATCAATTCGCGGCCGAACTTCGCGCGGACAAGCGCGCCTCGGTCTACCAGAGCACGAAGATGACGCACGAGAAGCGGACGCAGATGCTTTTCGACCAGTTTGCCGATCCCAACCGCCTCCGGGAGATCGCAGGGGAGATCAAGCAGCACGCGATCGAGAACCTCGACACCTACCTCCCCGCGGTCGAGGCGAAGCTCGTGGCCAACGGCGCGCAGGTCCACTGGGCCACCGACGCCGAGGCCGCCTGCCAGACCGTGCTCAGGCTCATGCGCGAGCGGGGTGCGACCCGCATGGTGAAGGCGAAGACGATGGTGAGCGAGGAGATCGAGCTCGCCGATTTCCTGGGGAAGCACGGCATCGAGGCCCTCGAGACCGACCTCGGGGAATTCATCGTCCAGATCGACCACGACCACCCGAGCCACATCGTCCGGCCGATCATCCACAAGAACCGGCGCGAGATCGCCACCTCCTTCGAGAAGAACGGCCTCGGCGCCTACGACGACGCGCCGGAGGTTATCACCCGCCGGGCGCGCCAGTTCCTCAGGCACAAGTACCTGCAGGCGGACGTCGGCCTGACGGGCGCCAATTTCGTCTCGGCGGAGAGCGGCCGGATCGTCCTCGTCACAAACGAGGGCAATTCCCGTTTCTGCCTTGCGGCGACCAAATGCCACATCGCCCTCATCGGGATCGAGAAGATCGTGCCCCGCGACCGCGACCTGGCCCTGCTCCTGAACCTCCTCGGCCGTTCCGGAACGGCCCAGCAGCTCACGGTCTACACGGAGTTCATCTCCGGGCCGAAGTCGGCCGCCCAGCCGGATGGCCCCGAGGAGATGCACGTCATCTTCGTCGACAACGGACGGACGGAGGTCCTTGCCAGCGATTGCCGCGACATCCTCCGGTGCATCCGCTGCGGCGCCTGCCTGAATGTCTGCCCGGTCTACCGTCAGGCGAGCGGCCATGCCTACCGCAGCGTCTATCCGGGGCCGGTCGGGGCCGTTCTTTCGCCGCTGCTCATGGGGAAGCGCTTTCCCGAGAAGGCGGACCTGCCAAAGGCTTCGAGCCTGTGCGGCGCCTGCCAGGAGGTCTGCCCCGTCAACATACCGATTCCGGACATGCTCCTGCGCCTGCGAGACAAGGCGAAGCGCGAGCATGTGTCCTCCCCGGGCACGCCGCCGATGGGCGCCTGGTCGCTCCTTGCGTCGCAGCCCATGGCCTGGAAAGCCGCGCTGATCGGCGGAAAGATCATAGACCACATTCCGACAAAGCTCGTGCCCGTGCCCGCCCTGCGCGCCTGGGAGCAGAAGCGCTCGCTTCCACATTGGCGTGGCGGGGAGTTCCGCACGTGGCTCAAGAACAGGAAAAGCGAGAAGCGGAAAGCGGAAGGCGAAAACTTGGGGGCGGGGCGGGATGGCTGAGCAGTTCCGGATTCGGCCTGCCGCATCATGAAGCACGAGCCGTTCATTCCGCCGCAGGCGGACATGCGCGAGCTGACGGTCCGCGCCGTGGCCACGGGGGTCGTGCTCGGCGTGATCTTCGGCGCTTCCTCCCTCTACCTTGCGCTCAAGGTCGGCCTCACGGTCAGCGCTTCGATTCCCGTCGCGGTCATCTCGCTCGCGCTCTTTCGCAGTTTGTCCCGGTTGGGCCTCCGGGACGCAACGATCCTCGAGCATAACATAACGCAGACCGCCGGGTCTTCCGGGGAATCCCTTGCGTTCGGCGTGGGCGTCACGATGCCCGCGATCCTCGTTCTCGGCTTCGACCTTGAGATCGTACGCGTCATGACTGTCGCGGTCCTCGGGGGATTCCTGGGCATCCTGATGATGATTCCGCTGAGGCGGGCGCTCATCGTCAGGGAGCACGGCATCCTGAAGTACCCGGAAGGGACCGCGTGTGCCGCCGTGCTGGAGGCCGGGGCCACAGAGGCTGATTTTAAGGCAACGGGTCAGGTCTCGGATATTGCTTTCGCCGATCGGTCTGGAGGCAAAATCCGAGACATAATCCCTTCCTCCGGCGGAAAAGTCATTTTCACCGGTTTTGCGGTCGGCCTTCTCTACAAGGTGCTGAACGTCGCCTTCAAGGGCTGGCGCGACGTGCCCGAGAAGGTTTTTGGGGCCCCTTTTCGTTCGGCTTCGGTCAGCGCCGAGATCTCCCCGGAATTGCTCGGCGTCGGCTACATCATCGGGCCGCGCATTGGCTCCATCATGTGCGCGGGCGGCGTCCTGGCCTACCTCGTTCTGATCCCGATGATAAAATTCTTCGGCGAGCGGATCTCCGGGCCGCTTGCGCCTGGCCTGGTGCCGATCGCCGCAATGGATCCCGGCCAGATCCGGGGAGCCTATGTCCTGTATATTGGCGCCGGTGCCGTTGCCGCCGGGGGGATCATCAGCCTTCTGCGCTCCCTTCCGATGATCTGGCGGGCGATCAGGGGTCAGGTCTCGGATAGGGCCGCAGGCGCGATCCGAGACCTGACCCCTTTGCGGACGGACCGCGATCTTCCCATGAAGTTCGTTGTCATCGGCATCATCGGCCTCATGGCGGCCATCACCGCCGTGCCGGCCCTGCACATGAATGTCCTGGGCGCCCTGCTCATCGTCGTCTTCGGTTTCCTCTTCGTCACCGTGTCCTCCCGGCTGACTGGCGAACTCGGCAATTCCTCGAATCCGGTCTCGGGGATGACCGTGGCCACGCTGCTTCTCACCTGCCTTGTCTTTCTTCTGGTCGGCTGGACGGGCGGAACCGTTTATGTGACGGCCCTTTCGGTTGGCGCGATCGTCTGCGTCGCCGCGACGAACGCGGGAGCGACCTCGCAGGATCTTAAGACGGGATACCTGCTCGGCGCCACTCCGAGATTCCAGCAGATTGCGATCCTGTGCGGCTCGTTCGCGTCCGCGCTCACCCTGGGCCCGATCCTCCTCAAGCTGAACGACTCCGCGACCGTCTACGTTCCGATCGCCCAGGTTGCCCCCGCCGGACTGCGCGCCGATGTAACAGGCCTTTCATCGCTCGGCCACCTGACGGGCCCGCAGGCCCGCGACGACGGCAACACCTACCGGATCTGGCACAAGACGGACTCCGCGGGCGGCCCCGAGGGCGAATACTTCGTCGATCCGGCCGGCCGGGCCGCCTGGTTCGTCGATCCGGGGATCAACGGAACCTTCACGCACCGGCCGGACGGCTCGGAGGTTCGCAAGTTCAACGCGCCCAAGGCGACCCTGATGTCCTATATCATCAAGGGCATACTCGGCCACCAGCTGCCCTGGGCGCTTGTCCTTCTCGGCGTCATGATCGCGATCACGCTCGAGATGGCGGGCATTCCATCGCTGGCATTCGCTGTCGGCGTCTATTTGCCGCTCTCATCTTCGACGCCCATCTTCATCGGCGGTCTCGTGCGCGGATTCGTCGACTGGCGCCGCCGCAGGCAGCCGTCGCAGAGGGGCCTGACCGAGGCCCAGCACATTGCCGAGGGCGACCGGAGCCCCGGCGTTCTCATTGCCTCCGGCTATATCGCCGGCGGGGCGATCGCCGGCATCGCGATCGCCTTCCTCGCCGGCGCGCTCGTTCCCCTGGACACGGCTCTCACGCGATGGTCCACGGCGCACAACCCGTTTTTTGACGGCGCGCATGCCGATGCCCTGTCCCTCCTGCCCTTTGTGCTATTGACGGGCTTGCTCTACCTCGTGGCCCGTGGTCGGCTCCTATCCTCACCCAAGCCTGATTAGCCATGCCCGACGATCGCGAAGCCATCCTCTCCCGTGTGCGCGCCGCGCTGACTCCTCTCCCGGAGCGCGCGGCCATGCCCGACTATGACACGGAAATCGCCGTGGTCCGTAAGCTGCTCGAGGGCCGTGATCTCTACGCGGTGTTCGCTGAGCGGATCAAGCTGGTCCACGGCGAGGCGCTGGCTGATCCGGCTGAGGTCGCGCGGCGTCTCCGGGCCGCCGGCTGGCTCCACGGCTACTGCGATCCCTCGCTCTGGCCGGGCCTGAAGGCGCATTTCGGCGCCGACTTCCAGGTCGAGACGGAATTCGACCGCACCCGGATCGACGACTACGCCTTCGGCATAACCCGGGCGGCGGGGGCCATCGCCGAATCCGGGACGATCATCCTGAAGGACGCGACGACGTCGCGCCGGCTGGGAGCCCTGGCCCCCTGGGTTCACGTCGCCGTCCTTAGGCGCTCCGAGATTTTTGGCGACCTTCCCCACGCCGTGGACGCGCTCGGGGACGACCGGAATGTCGTCTGGTGCACGGGTCCCTCGAAGACGGCCGACGTCGAGGGCATCCTCATCGAGGGGGTGCACGGCCCCGGCGTCCAGATTGCGCTGGTTCTGGACTGACCCTGGCGGATCAGATCCGTTCGTCCACGACCGGATTCGTCAGCGTGCCGATCTTCTCGATCTCGATGCTGACCGAGTCCCCGGCCTTGAGGAAGACGGGCGGCTTGCGCGCAAAACCGACGCCATGGGGCGTGCCCGTGAGGATGACCGTCCCGGGCAGCAGCGTCTTGCTGCCGCTCAGGAATTCGATCAGCGTCGGCACGTCGAAGATCATGTCGTCCGTGTTCCAGTCCTGCATGGCCTGGCCGTTCAGCAGCGTGCGGATCTTGAGGGCGTTCGGATTGGGGATCTCGTCCGGCGTCACGAGGACTGGGCCGAGCGGGCAGAACGTGTCGAAGCTCTTGCCCGTGCACCACTGGCCGCCGCCGAGGAAGTTCTGCCAGTCGCGGGCCGAGACGTCGTTCGCGCAGGTGTAGCCGAGAACGTAGTCGAGCGCGTTTGCGCGGGTCGCGTTCTTGCACTTCCGGCCGATGACGACGGCCAGCTCGCACTCATAGTCCACCTGGTCGGACTTGAGCTTCTGGGGAAGTTCGATGGGGTCGCCGGGATTCTGTACGGTGCTCGTCGGCTTGATGAAGAGAACCGGGCGCTCGGGCGCTCCGCGCCCTCCCTCTTCGGCGTGTTTGCGATAGTTGAGGCCGATGCAGAGGATGTTCGTCGGCACGACCGGCGCCAGGAGCTTTCCCGGCACCACGGTCCTGTCCGTGACGCTGAATTTGTCGAACAGCCCGCCCGCGATTTCGCGGGCGGAGCCATCGGGCTGCAGTGCTGCCCAGGCGGGGCCCTGGGAACCGAGGTGGCGGATGATGCGCATAGGATTTATTCGGCGGCTGCCGCGTCCGCGTAGGCTTCCATGCCCACGCAGGAGCACACGAGATGGCGGTCGCCATAGACATTGTCCACCCGGCCGACCGCCGGCCAGAACTTGTGGGCGCGGGTCCAGGCCGTCGGAAAGGCCGCGGTTTCGCGCGGATAGGCCCGGTCCCAGTCGTTGCCGCAGACCACCTTGGCGGTGTGCGGGGCGTGCTTGAGGGGATTGTTCGCCGGATCGGCCTCGCCGTTGGCGACCGCCTGCATCTCGCCATGGATGGCGATCATGGCGTCGCAGAACCGGTCGAGTTCGCTCTTCACCTCGCTCTCGGTCGGCTCGATCATGAATGTCCCGGGCACAGGGAAGGAGAGGGTCGGCGCGTGGTAGCCATAGTCCATCAGGCGCTTGGCGGCGTCCTCGGCTTCCACGCCGTGCTTCTTCCACCCGCGCAGGTCGAGGATGCATTCATGCGCCACGAGGCCGGTCCGGCCCCGGTAGAGCACCGGGAAGAACTCCTGCAGCCGCCGGGCCACGTAGTTGGCGTTCAGGATGGCGGTCTTCGTCGCAGTCGCCAGGCCGTCGGGGCCCATCATGCGGATGTACATCCACGAGATCACCAGGATCGACGCGCTGCCCCAGGGCGCCGCCGAGACGGCTCCCACGGCTCCGCTCGGATTGCGCAACCCCGCGGCTGCGCCGAGCGGATGGCCCGGAAGGTACGGCGCGAGGTGGGCCGCGACGGCGATCGGGCCCACGCCGGGTCCGCCGCCGCCGTGCGGGATGCAGAAGGTCTTGTGCAGATTGAGGTGGCAGACGTCCGCGCCGATCTGGCCGGGCGAGGTCAGGCCGACCTGCGCATTCATGTTGGCGCCATCCATGTAGACCTGGCCGCCGTGGCGATGGATCAGGGCGCAGATCTCCTTGATCGATCCCTCGAAAACCCCGTGGGTCGAGGGATAGGTGACCATCAGGGCCGCGAGCTCGGAGCGGTTCGCCTCGGCCTTTGCCGCCAGGTCGGGCAGGTCGATGTTGCCCTGGGCATCGCAGGCCACGGCCACGACCCGCAACCCGCACATGACGGCGCTCGCCGGATTGGTGCCGTGCGCGCTCGTCGGGATCAGGCACACGGTGCGCTTGGCGTCGCCGCGGGCCTCGTGATACGCGCGAATCGCGAGGAGCCCGGCGTATTCCCCCTGCGAGCCGGCGTTGGGCTGAAGGGAGACTGCGGCGAAGCCCGTGATCTCGGCCAGCCAGGCCTCGAGCTGGCTGAAGAGCTCGCGGTATCCGGCTGTCTGGTCGGCCGGGGCGAAGGGGTGCATCCGCGAGAACTCCGGCCAGGAGACGGGCAGCATCTCGCTCGCGGCGTTGAGCTTCATCGTGCACGACCCGAGCGAGATCATCGAGTGGCAGAGCGAGAGATCCTTCGCCTCAAGCCGCTTGATGTAGCGCAGCATCTCGTGCTCGGTGTGGTACCGGTTGAAGACCTCGTGGGTCAGGAATCTCGAGGTGCGGGCGTGGGCCGGGGGATACTCGGACGAGGAGGCGGACGGGGCCGGGCGGCCGGCCCTGGCCGGGCCGAAGCAGGCGATCAGCTTCTCGATCTCCTCGAGGGTCGCCGTCTCGTCGACGGAGATCCCGACGGTGGTTGCATCGATGCGCCGGAGGTTGAAATTCCTCGCGGCAGCGGCGGCGTGGACGCGGTTGGCGTCGATGCCGGCAACGGTGAGGGTGTCGAAGACCGGCTCCACATTGAGCGTTGCCCCGGTCGCGCGGAGGCCGGCGGCGAGGAGCTCGGCAAGGGCCTTTACCCGACGCGCGATCTTCTTCAGCCCCTCGGGGCCGTGGTAGACCGCGTACATCGACGCCATCACGGCGAGGAGGACCTGCGCGGTGCAGATGTTGGACGTGGCCTTCTCGCGGCGGATATGCTGCTCGCGGGTCCCGAGGGCCAGACGGAGCGCCGGGTCGCCCTGGGCGTCACGGGACATGCCGACCAGGCGTCCGGGCATCTGGCGCTTGTGGGCGTCCCGTGTCGCGAGGAAGCCTGCATGGGGCCCGCCGAAGCCGAGAGGAACGCCGAAGCGCTGGGTGGAGCCGACCACCATGTCGGCCCCGAATTCCCCCGGCGAGCGCAGGAGCGTCAGCGCCAGGGGATCGGCGGCGACGATGCAGAAGGCGCCGGCGGCATGGGCCTGCTCAAAGAACGCGCCGTAGTCGTGGATCGAACCGTCCGTCGCCGGATATTGCACGAGGACGCCGAAGGTGCCGGCAACGGGCCGGAAATTCCGATGGTCGCCCACGATGACTTCCAGCCCCAGCGGCCGGGCCCGCATCTTCACGATGTCGATTGTCTGCGGATGGCAGCCGGCGGAAATGAAGAACGCGCGCCCCTCGGCCCCGGACGTGAGCCGGTGGCACATCATCATCGCCTCGGCTGCAGCCGTGCCCTCGTCGAGCATCGACGCACTGGCGATCTCCATGCCCGAAAGCTCGCAGACCATGGTCTGGAAATTGAGCAGCGCCTCGAGCCGCCCCTGGGAGATCTCCGCCTGGTACGGTGTGTAGGCCGTGTACCAGCCGGGGTTCTCGAAGATCGCCCGCTGCACCACCGGCGGGGTGAAGCTGTCGTAGTAGCCGAGGCCGATGAAGCTGCGCGCCACCTGGTTCTTGGCGGCCAGCGCCCGCAGTTCGGCCAGGGCGGCGCTCTCCCCCGCCGCGGCCGGCAGGTTCAGGGGGCGGCGCCGGATGTCCGACGGCACCGCGGCGTCCACGAGCGCGTCGATCGAGGGCTGGCCGAGCAGCCGGAGCATTTCCGCCGTCTCAGCGCTGTCGTCCCCGAGGTGGCGGCGGGCAAATGAATCGGTCGGGGCGAAGGGATCGCGGGACGGGAGCATGTGACGAATTCCGCGACGGTAGGCGGGTCCGGAGGGCGCGCAATCTTGGAGTTGGCGATATTAGCCGCGGCCGGCTAGCGTGCGCCTCCCTGGCCTTCCCATGTCCGCCCGTTCCCATCCCACCCGGCAATCCCGCGCCGACTACGTCGACCGCCGGCTTGCCGAACTCTATCCCGAGACGCCGATCCCCCTGGATCACGGGGATGCCTACACGCTCCTCGTCGCGGTGGTCCTTTCCGCCCAATGCACCGACAAGCGGGTGAACGGGGTGACGCCGCAGCTCTTCGCCCTGGCGGACACGCCGGAGAAGATGATGCGGGTCCCCGTGGCCGAGATCAACCGCATCGTCCGCTCCTGCGGACTGGCTCCGCGCAAGGCCCAGGCCATCTCGGAATTGTCGCGTCTGATCGTCGAAAGGCATGCCGGCAAGGTGCCGCGGTCCTTCGAGGAGCTGGAGGAGCTGCCGGGCGTCGGGCACAAGACCGCGAGCGTCGTCATGTCGCAGGCCTTTGGGCAGCCGGCATTTCCAGTGGACACGCATATTCACCGCCTGGCCCGCCGCTGGCGTCTCAGCGACGGCCGGAGCGTCGAACACACCGAGCGCGACCTCAAGAGGCTCTTTCCGCCGGAGCATTGGAATAAGCTCCACCTGCGCATGATATACTACGGGCGGGAGCACTGCACGGCCCGGGGATGCGACGGAAAGACCTGCGAGATCTGCAGGACGCTCGCCTCAGGGGGCTCGCGTTCAACTTCGCACTTGCCAGCGGGTCGGGGGTGATGTGTGTTGGACCTTCCGTCGCCCGATTGGACGGCGGAATTCGTCCATAACCCATAACCATCAAAGAGATTAGCGATCGCAAGGCGGCCCTTCGGCCGACCTGTGTATCGACCGATACATAGATCCCATGAGCATTAGCGTAACTGTCAAAGACCTGCTCGATGCCGGCGTGCATTTCGGGCATCAGACCAAGCGTTGGAATCCCCGCTCCAAGCCGTATGTTTTCGATCATCGGCAGGGCGTGACGATCATCGACCTCGCGAAGACCCACGCGGCCCTCGAGAAGGCCTGTGACTTCCTCACCGAGACCGTCGCCGATGGCGGCACCATCCTCTTCGTCGGCACCAAGCGCCAGGCGAAGGAAATCGTGCGCGAGGCGGCGGCCACGACCAACATGCCCTTCTGCGTCGATCGGTGGCTGGGCGGCACGCTCACGAACTACGCGACCGTCAAGAAGTCCATCGCCAAGTTCAAGAAATACCAGGCGATGGAGACCTCCGGCGAGATGTCCAAGCTCCCC
>CAZJNA010000063.1:0-3676 GCA_964547325.1 uncultured Opitutaceae bacterium
GTGACCCCGTGCGTGTGAAGCACGTGCTCTAACCAACTGAGCTAAGCGTCCGTGGAGGGGGACGACATGTGCCTGAGTCGGTAGGGCGAATCAATCCAGATTTTCCCCGGGGGATGGCCCGCAAGCCGGCTTCCGGGGCTCAGTCGAGGTGAAAGACCTCTTTGAGCTCCAGCGAGACGGGGCTGTTGTCCGCGTTGCTCGGCATGATGGAGCTCATGTGCTTCCACCAGCGGCGGCAGGGCTCGGTATTGGCGATCGCAGCCCAGCGGGCCTCGTCCTCGATCTCGGCGTAGCCAAAGAGCTGACGGGTCTCGGGATGCAGAAAGATGGAATACTGATGGACCCCATGCGCCTTGAGGATGTTGGCCAGCTCCCGCTCGATCGGCTGGTGGCGGCGGGCATATTCGCCCTCCTGGCCTGCATTGACGCTCATGACAAAGGCTTTGCGAAGCATGGATGGGATGGAGTTGAAGGTCTCCAATCGTCACGGTCAACGAGGGACCGCGATTTTTTCTCTCAATGCGCGGGTCGTGACCTCAAACGGGCCGCTTCCCTGAATTCGGCGTCCGCATCGGCGCCCCGCTTCATCGCGCGCAGCACGATGGCCAGGTTGTAGTGCCCTTCGGCGTTGTCGGGCTTCCGTCGGATGACCTCCTCGAACTGCGCGATCGCCTCCTGCAGGTGCCCGATGCGCGCAAACGCGATGCCGAGGTTGTTCCGCGCGTCCAGAAGCGCGGGATTGATGGCCAGAGCGGCCAGGTATTCGCCGATGGCACCCTGAACATCGCCGGTCTTTCGAAAAACCAGAGCGAGGTTGTAATGCGCCTCGGCGTAGCCGGGCTTCAGCCTCAATGCCTCATGGAATTCCGCGGAGGCCTCCAGCAGCTTCCCCGAGCGGGCTTCGGCTATGCCCAGGTTGTTGTGCCCCTCCGCGGAATCCGGCTGGATCCGGAGCGCCTCGCCGTACTCGGCGACGGCTTGTTCGTTCCGCCCCGAATCCCTGAGGAGATTTCCAAGGTTGAGACGGGCTTCGACATAGAGGGGATTGAGCCGGAGGGCCTCCCGGTACTGGGCCTCGGCCGCCGCGAAATTCCCCTGGTCGACAAACGCATCGCCAAGGTTGTTGTGGGCCTCCGGAAACTCGGGCCTGAGCCGGAAGACTTCCTCGTAGTGCGCAATCGCCTCCTGCGTCCTTCCCGTTTCGCGAAGCACTATGCCCAGATTGTTGTGGGCCATCCACGCGGCCGGATTGCGGTCCAGAATCGAACGATAGAGCGTCTCGACATCGCTGAAGGAGCGGCTCTGCCGCCAGGTGAGCGAGCCCAGGACGGCCAGCAGGCAAGCAGCGGAGACAAAAGGGGTTAGACCCCTTCTCGCCCAGCGCCCCCAGCCGGCCGACACAAAGGCGATCACGCCAAGAGCGGGCAGATACACCCAGTGGTCGGCGACGTAGGAGAAGAGGAAGCCGAAAACGCTGAGGAACCCGAGAGTTGGAAAGAGCGAGCCGACAAAGAAAAGTGCGGCGGCGAGCGGTCCGCGCGCCCGGTCGCGGATGAGCCAGAGTCCGAGCAGGCCCGCCAGGGCCGCGAGCGGATATGCGTACTCCCACAAGGGCGCGGCCGGGATGTCCCATCGGGGATAGATGAATACGAGATCGGCCGGCCAAAGAATCTTTCCCAGGTAGAACCAGACGATCCGTCCGGCGAGAAGCGTGCGCTGGGCGAGATTCAGCGTGAAGTCGGACCCAACCGCCCCAAGGAAATGGCGCTCGAACCACGCGGTCAAAGCACCGTCGGCAGCCGCGGCGCCAAACCAGGGAAGGAGGGGTGCCGCATCGCGCCAGGATAGCCGCCCCCGCCGCCACCAGAGGATGACGAGGAGCGCGGCCGGCAGCGTGGCCACGACCGACTTGCTCAGGATCGCGAGCAGGAAGAAGCCCGTGGCGATGAGGTAAGGGGTCAGGTCTCGGAAATTGATGCCCCTCCGGCCCGCATCAATTTCCGAGACCTGACCCCTTTGTTCATCGAACCGAAGATAGTACAGCACCGACAGGAGGTAGAAGACCGCCGATAGCGTGTTCTTTTGCTCGGAGATCCAGCCGACCGATTCGGCGCAAATGGGATGCAGGGCGAAGACGAAGCCGCCGAACCAGGCCCCGGGAATCGCCAGCCTGCGCAGGACCAGCGCAAAGAGGCACGCTGCGGCCGCATGCAGGAGAACGTTCGCCAGGTGATATCCCAGGGGCGCGTCGCCCCACAGGTGGTGTTCGACCCAGAAGGCGCTGTGAAGCGCCGGATAGTACTGCTGCGTCGCTCCGATCTCGAACCAGATCCGTCCGAGGCCCGAGAGCGAATTCAGGGCGGGCCGGGTGACATAGTCCTCGTCGTTCCAGACGAAGCCCGCCCGGTAGACGGGCGCGTATGCGACAAGGGTTGCGCAGAAAATCAATGCCGCCCAGAGGCCGGCTGGGTAATGGCGCCGCGTCGAAGTCATGATTTCATCGTCCCGATGCCGGCCCCTGCGCCTGGAGATGCCCGAGCGCGGCGCTCGCGTCCGCGTAGTGCGGGTCTATTTGCAACGCCGTCTGGTATTCCGCGATCGCCAGGTCGCGTCTGCCGAGAAGGAACAGGACGTTGCCAAGGTTTGTGTGGGTGTCGGGCCGATAAGGGTCGAGCCGGAGCGCCGCCTGAAAATGACCGAGGGCCGCCTGCAACTGGCCGGATTGGGCCAATGCATTGCCGAGGTTGTTCTGCGCATCCGCATTCTCGGGCGCCAGCCGGGCCGCCTCGGAAAACCGGGCGGCCGCCTCCGCAAAGCGCCCCTCCTGAAGGAGGCAGTTTCCCAGATTGTACTGGACCTCGGCGTTGTCATCCGGATGGAGGCGAAGCGCCTCGGAATATTCCCGGGCTGCGTCGGGGATTCGACCCGTGAGGTAGAGCGCATTGGCCAGGTTGTTGTGGGCCCGGTCGTTGTCCGGCCTCTTAGCCACGGTATCCGTCCATAGCGCCATCTCGCTGGCGTAGGCCGTGTTCCGGGCATGGGTCGCGGCTCCGAGGCACAGAAGCAGAAAAGCGGAAAGCGGAAAGCGGAAAGCGGAAAACGGAAACTGAAAACCGGATCCCGGCAGGCTGAAAAACTTTCCGATCAGCAGAACAAATCCCGTGACGACGGCTGCCAGGGGCAGGTACATCCGGTGCTCGGCGATCGTCTGGGTGGCCACGGGAACCAGGCTCGTGGGCGCCAGGATCACAAAGAAACAGGCTCCCAGAAATCCGCCGACCCGCGCACAAAAACCGCTGGAGCAAAGTCCGATCGCCGTACCCGCCAGGAGGCCGATAAGAACGATCGCGGGAAGGAGCAGCGTTCCGCCTGTGATCGTGGCCGTGCCGTAGTCGAAGACCAGGGGATGGGGCCAGAGAGCCAGCCGAAGGTAATGGGGAACGGCATAAACCTGCGTCAAGGCGTAGTCGGACCAGGGAAGTTTGACGCCGAAGCCGGCGGTTCCGTTGCGGCTCGCCGAACCAAGAACGATAAACGCAAGCGGTATCCAGGTCGCCGCAAGGGCCAGATAAGTGCCCCGCCGCAGGCGCCAGGCCTCCCGAAAACTGCCGGCCAGAAATGTCCTGTCGTAGAGGAAGACGATCACGGGGACGGTGACGATGATCTCCTTGGAAGC